>CANJQC010000131.1 GCA_947476295.1 Planctomycetaceae bacterium
GGAGAGCGAGGATGAGGGTTTCGAGCCCACGCCAGATGGTCTGCCAACCGGGTTTCACCGTCGGACTTGCGACCGAGGAAGCCACCAAGGCCGGCGAGAGCCCTCATGAATTCTCGCACTGTGTTGATCGCTCGTGGCCGACCTGTGATCTTACCAAGAACCTCGACCCATTCCAGCGGCACCAGCTTTTTCGCTGGAGTCTCTGGAGCCTGACGAGCCACATCTCGAAGCTGTAACAGACGCACGGCCTGTACGCAGATGACACCAATCACGGGCTCCAGTCGATCAGCGGTTTCGTATTGACGGCCTTCGACCTGCAAACCGGTTTTCAGGCACTTGTGAAATTCCTCCACCACCGGACGTTGCTCATACATTTCAATCACGCTGACGCTATCGTTAAACGATGCAACCGACTCGTGGGTGTACAGCACCCAGCGAATCGCCTCAGAACCATTCGGCGCTTTGACTTCCTGGACTTCCTCCACGTTGGCAGGAACCTCGCAGACTTCGTTGTCCATCACGAACGCCGTAACGCCTTCGCGTGGACGGAGCATCGTCACCGACGTACTGCGAAATCACTGCAAATCCGCTGGTCGCGATCACGAGCTTTGTAAATTGTGCGCAAAACTTGTAGTTTTTCCGGGTAAGCGGGTAAGGATGAGTCCGGCAGAAAGGACCTACCAAAGACAGTCCTTTCCGGCAGGGCTGACGGTCAAGACCTAGCCAGATGTAGGGTGGCGGGCACCGCGGCTCAACGCACGGCAGCCAGAAGCGGGGGGAAACCAGTCGCTGCCCCGGACCACACGCATGGAACCGGAGGATAATGGTCCGTTTGGATCAAGCGAAGGCCTATCGTGAAACTGCCCGAAGTAGTTGGGTTCCCATCGGTCTTCGACCCACTCAAGGACATTGAAGTGAACGTCGTAAGGACCGTTCGAGAAATAATTGACCGCATCCTCCTCTCCCCTGCGAAGAGGAGAGGGCAGGGTGAGTGGTATAAAAGAGACAGTTATTTCTCGAGCGGTCCTAAGGCAAGGGCGCAGATCAAAATTGGTGCGTAGGCAGGGTAGTGACGACCATCACGAAAATCAACCTGGTTCAAGGGTCAACCACGGCTGGCCAGTTTGTGAATCGACAGTACGGTGTCTGAAGCGCAGCGATACACACCACCTGTGATTTATCCACGAGGATGGTGCGTTGCGTTTCTCGCATACCTAAACGGTTTACTAATGCCGATGATCGTGGCCGTGGTGATCGTGGCCGTGGTGATCGTGGCCGTGGTGATCGTGGCCGTGGTGATCGTGGTCATGCATGTGATCATGATCGCGAGGCAGCGGTGCGGGAGTCGCAGTGCCGGGAATAGCCGCGAATGCGGATTCGGCAGCGCGATAGATATCGCGGAGAGCAACGCCGGTATCCCGTGAGAGGCGGGCGCAGTCGTCGAATTCGGGAGAGAATGTCGGCTGCAGGCCGGTGCGCCAAGCTCGCTTCCCACGAACCTTACCCCACGGCGTCGCGACTTCCACAATGTCGCGCTGCTGAACGCTGCGCTGGATCTGCAGGCGGCGGATGCCGAGCGTACCGGTTTCTGCGAACACAAGGTCTTCGCAGCGTGCGACCACTTCAGGCCGGCACAGGACACTCAGTACAACTCCGGGACGATCTTTTTTCATTTGTACCGGAGTGACAAAAACATCCAGTGCGCCGGCAGACTGCAATCGCTCGCGGACATGGCCGATTGTCTCACCTGGCACGTCGTCGAGATTCGTTTCCAGCATCACAACGTGTTCTGTATCCGCACAGACGCTGGCCGTGCCAATGAAAATTCGCAGCACGTTGGCGCGTTCAGGAAACGTTTTCGTTCCGCAACCGCAGCCGATCGCTTCGATGGTCATCGCGGGCATCGGGCCGAAGCTGTCGGCCAGAGTCTTCGCGATTGCCGCGCCCGTCGGTGTCGTCAGTTCGGATTCGATAGGAATATCGGCCAGCGGAATTCCTTTAAGAATCTCCGCTGTTCCTGGAGCCGGAATCGGACAGATCCCGTGATCGATCTTGACGAACCCGCGCCCAGGCGGAATTGCGTTGCAGACGACTCGATCAATTCCCAGCAGATCAAACGCGACGGCCACGCCGACAATATCGACGATCGAGTCAATCGCCCCGACTTCGTGGAAGTGGATATTTTCGACGGTCGATCCGTGAACCCGAGCTTCCGCTTCAGCCACCGCCAGAAACATCTGCAGCGCCAGTTGTTTCTGCCGCGCAGTCAGGGCTGTGGCCTGTTCAACGATACGGCGGATGTCAGTATAGTGCCGGTGAGCGTGCTGTTCGGGATGATCGACGAGTGCGTGCAGTGATCGAAATCCGCCCTTAATGACCGTTTCGACTCGCAGGACGACATCAGGCAGATTCAGCGACGCAATCGCCTTCCGCACGACCGCCACGTCGGCCCCTGCATCAATCAACGCGGCCAGAGTCATGTCACCACTGAGTCCGGTTGCACATTCGAACCAGGCTATTCGCATCTTAGACCTCACCTTATAAAACAATGGTGGGCCGGCGCTCGCGATGCTCACTGGCCCCACCCTGCAACACTTGTACAAACGCGGCAAACGGAAGGCCGTATTCCAAGAAACAGGCGAGCGGTATGGCGTTAGCCCACCGGTACGAGAATCAAACACAGCAGGCGAAACCCGGTAGCCCGATAAATCATTCTTTCTTCGGTGCGCCCATTGCTCGAATTCGATCCATTGGAGAACCACTCATCGGCGCCGCAGGTTTCGAGGCGGCTGGCGCGGGCGATTCTTTGGGGGCTGGAGCTTCAGCAACTGGTACAGCTTCTGTGGGCTTTGCGGCGGCACGGATCTTGTCTAGTGGAGAACCACCCGTCGCAGGCGCAGCGGCGGGGGTTGCCTTGGCCGCGCGAATCTTGTCGAGTGGCGAGCCACCGGCAGCTGGTGCAGCAGGTGCTGCGGGCTTAGCACTGGCAGCGCGGATCTTGTCGAGCGGTGAACCGACACCAGTGGCTGGTGCTGCTTTGGGGACAGGAGCGGCCTTGGCGGCAGGCTTGGCTTCCGCATGAGCGGCCGCTTTCTTTGGCTGCGGAGCATCGACAACCGTAAGATAGCTCGTGTCGATGTCGTACCAGCCGATATCCACAGGACCATCGAACTCCACCAGCGCGCGACAGGTCATATTAACGGTCTTGACCTTTCCCGTCAGGTTGGCGAACCGCTTCAGCTCCGGCGCGTTGGCGGAAACAACAACCCACTTGTCCGTCAGTTCTTTCTTCAGCCGCTCAGCTTTTTCTATGGTCGACACGATTCGATGTTCCTGAGTTTGTGACTCGTAAGGTATCCGCAATTCAGCGTGACACGGTATTCTGTGACAACCGCATCACTCATTTCAATGTAGCTTGGACATTCATGTCCGAGATTTCGCCAGAAAGCATCCCGCCGCCGAATGCCGCTCATGGCACCGTTTTCTTCGCTGCGACAGCGTTTTCTGGCCGCGCGACGGACATGAATGTCCATCCTGCATAACTACTTATGCGGACGACTGTTATCGATTCCGTCTCCATTGGCGAATTTTGTGCCTGGGTCCACCTCTGCTCACGGCGATTTTTGTTTTAGGCGTTCCCAGTATGCTGTGAGCGTGCCTTCGGGGTCGGATTCGAATGCCTGTTTGCAGCCTTCGCAGCAGACATAGTATATTCTGCCGGCGTGGGTGATGGAAATTGTGCCCAAGCCGCCGGTAACGACGCACTGTCGTTCGCCCGTGTTTCCGCTGGCCAGTCGTTCGCCTTCCCGGGTCAACCCGATTTCATAATGCCGACGATATGCGGCTTTGGCATTGGGACTTTCTTCAAACAGCATCGTCATACGAATATCGCTAATTTTCCGCACAGTGAACCGCAGACGCGGTCTGCCGGGTTCAGCAACGGACTCAAACATCCAGTGATCCTGCGCGGTGGCATCTGATACCGGTGACTTTTCCGGTTCTGTCATTTCTAACGCAATCGAAGGCTTTTCCGGCTGATGAATTTCGACGATCGGGCGCCCCGTTTCGGTTGCGGCTGCGAAGAAGATCTGAGCGGACTTTTCACCCGGTTCCAGTTTCAGCAGCAGGCACGGAATTTTGTCGTCGAAGTGCCAGACGACATGAGCTTTCTCAGACCATGCTCCGGAATTTGAACCGCGTTTTGGCTGCGCGACACCTTTCCAGTCTCCGGCAAGAAACGACAGCGGCGAAAGTCCGGCGACAACTTTTTCGCGGTGTGTTTCGGCCCTCGACAGAATCGCAGAAGGCGCCTGAGGGGACGCTGCTTTCGGTTCGTCGGGACTCCAGCCTGATGCAGCGAAGATGATCGGCACGATCAGAATGACAACGATCAGAGTTCTCATGCTGATCTACTCCCTGCAACGCCTCTATGTTCTGCGTAGCGTGAAACTGACACATTTGCTCGAAGAGTCGCCTCGCCGCTGGCGTCGGGTTAAACTGCAATCCGACTCACCGGACCCTAGTGCGAAGTTTAACAGCATACCGTCCGGACGCGGCTGCGCCGATCGGCAGGACTTGCCGGTTCAGTGTGGACAAGAAAACGAATGAAGTGTGAGATCGGCACGGAGGCGAGATCGCACAAGCGGACAAATCGATACGCGCCGAACAACTCTCAGCGAAGCGCGACAACGCATGATCGTTACCACGGAATTGCGAGCGAGCGAAAGCATTGTGTTCCGATGTAGAGATTCGGGAGTCCACCGGGATCGGTTGTCGACGCCCGGAAAGAAAAATCGTCAGGATCAACACTTCGCCCACTGTTACACAGCGTGCGAAGTCGTCTAGGGATTGGCATGGCCCTGACGAGACTCTACTGATGGGACACCATGGAGGGTACTATGCGACCAGCACACCAAGTGTGCTCGGAATCGTTTCGGAGATTTATGACTCCGGCTGTCGTTTGTCTGACAGTCTTCAGTCTGAGCGGTTGTGTCTCTGTTGCGACGTCCGACCCGGTTTGTCACGGTTCCGGATCTTACGGCCAGCCCTGCAACGCAGGAACGTGTGGCTTTGATGGACAGAATGACGTACCTCGCGAACTGCGCAAAGTTTCATTGCCGGCATATGTCATCGAAACCCCGGACGTCTTGTTGATCGAAACGGTCAATAACATCCGCCCTGCGACTGCGCCGGTGCATGTCGGTGAAGCACTGCTGGTTCAGGTCAACCGCACGCTGCCGCTCAGTCAGACCGAAGAAGCTGTCTCCGCACAATTCAAGACCATCAACGGAATATACGCCATCGCGTCGGACGGATACCTGAATCTGGGGCCGGAATACGGCAAGGTTCTGGTTGCCGATCAGCCGCTGGAAGTGATTCAGCAGCGAGTCGATGCGCATCTGCGGCAAGTGCTGACAAATCCTCAGGTTCTCGTCACGCTGCCGGCACCGCAGAACAAGCAGTTCATCGCAGGTCCGCATCTGGTACGTCCGGATGGGACAGTTGGTCTGGGTATCTACGGGAGCGTCTATGTCGCAGGACTGACCCTGCAGCAGGCGCGTACTCAAATTGAACAGCATTTGATCCAATATATTTATCGCCCCGAAGTTTCGGTTGACGTGCTGGCCTACAACAGCAAATTCTATTACATCATTACCGATGGTGGTGGTGCCGGAGAACAGGTCTATCGCCTTCCGGCGACCGGAAACGAAACTGTGCTCGATGCCATGGCCGGTATCAACGGACTGCCGGCGGTAGCGTCGAAAGGTTCCATCTGGATCGCTCGGCCATCACCGAATCAATGTGCTCCGGACCAGGTGCTGATCATCGATTGGAACGCGATTGCTCAGGGGGCGCAGACTGGCACAAATTATCAGGTACTGCCTGGTGACCGAATCTATGTGAAAGCGTCGCCGTTGGTGACGTTTGATACGAAATTTGGAAGACTGATAGCGCCAATTGAAAGAATCCTCGGCATTACGATCCTTGGCAACGGCACAGTGCGGTCGCTGCAGGGGCAGACGCTGAATCAGAACAACTAAACCACATTCTCAATTTGGTTTAATAAGGATGATCAATATGTCAAAGCTTGGGAAAAGGGGCCAGGAACCAATAGCCAAATGGCCCGAAGGGCGCTTCGCACTATTGGTACCTGACCCCTTTTCCCAAGCCCTCAAGCTGACTCTGATGATGACTGTTGTCTGCGGCTGGTCATCGATCGCGACGGCCCAGTTCAGCGGTGGCAACAACCCCCAGGGGAATTCGCCAACCATCAGTCCGTACATCAATCTGCTGCGTGGTGGAAATGTAGGGTTAAATTACTATGGACTCGTGCGCCCGCAACAGGATTTTGCGATGCAAAATCAGCAACTGGGACAAGGCATTCAGAGCCTTCAGATGCTACAGGGATCACAAATGCAGATGTCTTCAAGAGGTGATGGCTATTCACAGCTGGGGATGACCGGTCATCCGGTCATTTTTAACTCGTTCGGTAACGGCCAGTTTACCGGTGGCTACACGGGCTTCGGTAACTCTGGTGGTGGGTTTGGTGGTGGATTCAGCGGTGGGAATTTTGGCGGCGGTGGCCAGTTTGGAGGCCAGTCCAATTTTGGTAGCCAGGCAAATTTTGGTAGCCAGTCCAATTTTGGTAGCCAGGCAAATTTTGGCGGAATCGGAACAACCGGCGGTGGCTTCGGCAGCGTGAGTTCTGGATTTAGCGGTGCCTCCGGACATATGTCTCAGTTTGGCGGAATTGGTAACACGTACCGCCTAGGACGTTAGTCGGCGATTTCCAGTCAATCGCATTGCCTCGCAAATCTAAATCGAGAACACGGATGAGCTCAAGGAAAGCAGACATGGACGTTCGTCAGTTGACACGATTAATAGGTTTCGCCGCGAAAGGGTCACTGATCCTGCTGGGATCGACGGCCGTACTGGCTGGAAATCGATCGCTCGAACAGCCTACGCGACCACATATGTCGGCCGTCTGTGCACCCAACTGGGGCTTCAATCAGACCTGCTGGAGTCGTTTCCCGGCACTGCAAGGATGTCCGGCCTCCGGTTATGATTCCATGCCGGAAGGTTATGAGAACCATCCGTCGCAGCAGATGCTCTACACGCCACAGAAGTCTTTCCTGCCAGACTCACAAATCGTTTCGCCGGAGTCCGGATTTTCACAGGCCCCGATCAGCGTCTTTCCGAACAGCTCACCCGCTGTACAGGATGCAACATCCGGGGAGAAACCGGCGATGTCACCTGCAATGAGATTACCTCCATCAGCGATTCAGCAATTCGGTCCTTCGCAGTCGCCGGAGGTTCAGCCGATTCCTGATGCACGTTCTCTTCCGGGGTCGCTGATTCCCGGTGCGTCATCGACACTTCCGCCGCTGCCCGCGCCACCGTTGCCTGCTCCGGGCCAATCGTCGTTGCAACCGAACATCATTATCGGCCCAAATCGGCAATTGATAATCCGGCCTGCTACGGCTTCAAGTTCAACGTTTCAGGCAAATCAGCACCCAGCGCATTCCACTCCTACGTCGTCTGTGGGTAGCCGATATGGGAACGCCTGGTTGGCTCAGCAGATGCCCGCTGTTCAGCCGATGCCGTTCACCGCGCAGGTCTATGCGGCACCGTACGACATTATGGTCGATGCCAATGAGCCAGGCATGGCCAATGTTCCAGTTTCGCGGGTTTCGCAAAGTCGTGTGCTGCCGAACGCCGCAGGACAGTCGTCCTACCGCTCCGGCCGGTCGATGCCGCCGGTCAGTGAGGCAGTTCGTTCCGTGTTCCAGCCGACTCAGTTGCCTCTGATGCCGATTTATCCGACGATCCCGATCGAACCATCTCGCAGCACGCGGTGATACTCTGTCCTTCGACTGCAGCAGCGTCGAACGACCAGGTCTGCCCGTGAATGGCGTCCCGTCGTTTGCATTGTGAGGACAAGATGCTGCCCGCTTTATTGATTGCCGCCAAGCGCGATCGTCGGGAACTGAGCGACAACGAAATTGCCTTCTTCATTCAGGGCTTCGCTGCGGGCAGCATCCCGGATTATCAGATGTCCGCCATGGCGATGGCCATTTACCTCAACGGCATGACGCCGCGTGAAGTCGCCACGTTAACGTCCGAGATGCTGCAGTCGGGGACACAGTTGACGTGGCCGCGCGATGGCATCGCACGAGTCGATAAGCACTCCACTGGCGGCATCGGTGACAAAACTTCGCTGATCCTTGCACCACTGCTGGCGGAATGTGGGGTGCAGGTTCCCATGCTCTCCGGCAGAGGCCTTGGAGCAACCGGCGGCACACTCGACAAACTGGAAGCCATCCCTGGTTTTCGCACGGACTTGTCGCTCGACGAGATCACTCGCCTGACGCTATCCGTGGGCTGCGTCATCACCGGTGCGTCTTCAGAACTCGCACCCGCCGATCGCAAACTGTACGCCCTGAGAGACGTCACGGCGACGGTCCCGTCCATCCCGTTGATCACGGGCAGCATCATGAGCAAGAAGCTGGCCGAATCACTCGACGCACTGGTGCTCGACGTCAAATTCGGCAGCGGTGCGTTTATGAAGACGCGAGAACAGGCAACGGAACTCGCACACTCGCTGGTCGATACCGGCTACCGCATGGGAGTCCGCACAACCGCGCTGCTCACGGACATGAATCAGCCGCTCGGCCGTATGTGCGGTAATGCCGTCGAAGTCATTGAATCCATAGATGTGCTCAAAGGCGGCGGACCGGACGATGTGCGACTGCTGACGATTGAACTGTGTGCTGTGCTGCTGGTTTCTGTCGGCATTGATCAAGACATGAATGCCGCGCGCCAGCGCTGCGTGAATCTGCTGGACAACGGTGCCGCGTACGAACGCTGGTGCCGTATGGTGCAGGGACAGGGCGGCAATCCGGATGCCACACTCCCGGTCGCACCTTGGTCTGGAATCACAGCTGATCGCGCAGGCGTTGTATCAGCGATCGACACGGAAGCACTCGGCCTTGCGATTATCTCACTCGGCGGGGGCCGTCGCAAAATGGGTGACCCGATCGATCATTCCGTTGGCCTCGAAATGCTCGTACGACTCGGCGATGTCGTCAGCGTCGGTACCCCGCTTGTGCGCATCTTTTCGAAGCGGCCCGACGCGGTCACGACTACGATTCGTCAGGCGATCACCATCGGTGATCATGGCCATGCACCACCGCTGATTGTGGAACGAATTTAGGGTGTTCAGTCAGGGTGGCCCGGCTTGGCTCAAGCCGGGGGCCGAAGGCCCGGGAAACCTGGGACCGACGTTCGATGGAGTTCGACGTCGGGTTCTTCAACGTCGGGTGGCCCAACTTCGGAGAAGCTGGGTGCCGAAGGCACAAGAAACTCAGAGTGAACATTCAAAAGGGAACGACGTCATTCTCTGATTCGATATATGCACTGAATTTCTTGTGCTGCGCACCCTGCTTGAGCCACGCTGGGCCACCCTGCGACAGGAACTGGGTGTATGAGGCGGTCCCGCCTGATTATGACGGCGATTAACTTTGCGAGTACGGACCGATTGCGTGGACCGACATTGACGCCTGAATATCGCCGTCTCGTGTCCATAACCACCAGTCATCCATCTGCCCAAATCAGAATCTGCTTGATGGATATTGGCAGAAGACCTTTGTTGTTTCGGACGTCGCGATGTTCGGCCAGCGATTTGGCCAACGAAGAATCGCCCGGCAGACCGCGTCGCCCTGTCCGCAGTGAGTCGTCAATTCCTAACCATGTTTCATCAGTAGCCGACACTTGCCCAGAATTCGATTTCGGCCAGACGGTGGGCTTCGTCGCAGATGACCAGATCGAAATTTTTTGTAGTGCCGGCCTGAGCGGACGCAATGCGGTCGGATGACTGGTACGTCGCAAACACAACGGCTGGGCGTCTTCGACGCTGGCGGAGGAATTTTCGGATCTCCGCCGGATCGGTCGTGACCATCACACCAAGATCTGCTGTGGATTGAATCGCGGTGTCGGCCTTGCTCTGCACGACCGATTCGTCAGAACAAACGACGAGGGTATCAAAATCCTTTGCGGCGTGACGACCCCACTCGGCAAGGTTCTGCTGCACCAGCGACAGCGACGGGACGAGTACCAGCGTGAGAGAACTTTGCAACCGCTCGGCGATCCAAAGTGCGGTAAGCGTCTTGCCGGTGCCGCACGCCATGATGAGTCGGCCTCGGTCATGATCTCGCAGGCCTTTGACGACGGCCTTGATCGCAGTCGCCTGATGAGGTCGTGCGGTCCATCGATCCAGCGGCGCGGCTGTGCCTCCGATCTGAACCGGCCATTCAACTTCTTCCGTCAGGAAATGACCACGCAGCACCAATCCGACCGGTTTCTCTTGGCCATGCAAGGTTCGGCGAGCGGTCGCTCCAATGTCGTCCGTCGTCGCCATCAGAAGTCGATACGCGAATTGCGTACCTTTTGATTCAGACAGGAAAGAGTCGATTTCTCGCTTTGGGATCGCTCGGTCGGGATGATCGGCCTTGGCCTGAATGGCCCACAATTCGCCCGTCCGTGTGCGCGCGACGATGTCGATTCCCGCGTCAACACCCCACCGGTCCGGCCAGTCTTTCCACAGCCAGACTTTATCGAACTGACCTCAATACCGTGGAGCATTTTCGAGGAACCATTTGCAGAGCCACTCGAAGTCTCCGCCAAACGTTGTGCCTTCCGCATCACGGCGGATCTTCGCTTCGATGGACTCGAAAGTGCCGGGCGTCAAAGTCGGCTCAGTTGCGATCCTGATTGGCATGTTCCTGTCGTTTCCGAATTCACTGGCAACTCAATTGGAGAGCGCCACGTCGTTTGACTGCCGGAGGGATATCCCGCGTGGATTTTACTACGATGAAGTAGAACCAGGAGAAAGGTTGCAGGATTTGATTTTGATAACGTGAATGTCGATTTCGTACGGGGTTGAGTTGCAGCGAGTGCAAACCACAGGGTGATCAGGGCTCTAAGAGCTTGCATCGATCGCAGATCCTCGGGCAAAATACAGCGAACTCAGTGCAAATCGCGGAGCGAACGCTGAATTCTTACGATTCCGGCTGCTGGTGATTCCACCCTGACTGCCAGAAATTTGGAAAGCTGTTAACATGTCTGGTCTGAATCGGGCCTTGGAGTGGAAATTTTCGTTGTTCCGGTCGCAGGATGTTTGCGGAAACCGGATCAAAAAAGAATACAGATAACGGGATCAGCGGGGTGGCAGTCTTGCCGTCAGCGGTCCTGATTTTGAACGATCACTGAAACAAAAGGGAATGTCATGGCCAACGATCCGTACTCTTCATGCCCGTGCGGCAGCGGAAAGAAGCTCAAATTCTGTTGCGGCGAATTTCTGCCTGAGCTGCAGCGCGCCTATCGGCTGCGGGAAAATCAGCCCGAGGCGGCCGTCAAGCTGTTTAGGGATTTGCTCCGCAAGCATCCCGATAAGGATGTGATTCTGCGCGAACTGACGTTGACCCTCCACGAGCTGGGGCTGACTGATGAAGCTCGACAGGCTGTTGCGGCCTTTTTGAAAGCGCACCCCGATCAACCTGCGGCGCTGCTTTCAATGGCGGAAATCTGTCTGCAGGAAGACGGCTTCGAAGCATCTCGACGCATTCTGCATCGTGCCTTTCAAATCTGCTCTCGATCACAGCCATCTGGCGTCTCATTTCTGGCGTCAGTCATCGCCGCCCAAATGGGTCGCGCGGGTTGCCTCATGGCGGCCCGGGAACATCTGTCACTGGCCGTGCGGATGGCGTCCGGTGAACGACAGAGGAATCTTGTATTGCAGCTGGTCCGTTTTGAATCAGAATCGAGTTTGCCGTTTCTATTCCGCAGTACCTATCCTTTGCTCCCCGTCAACAACAGCGCCGAAGCTGCGCAACAGGATGTACGCGCTCGTAAACTGAGTATCCTTGGATGCTGGGAACCCGCTGCGATTTTGTACAACCGCCTTGCAGATGCGTACCCGACAGAAGGTGCGATCTGGTACAACTTGGGACTCTGTCAGAGCTGGGACGGACGCCTTGCCGAATCTGCCAGTTCACTGTATCACGCCGCAACGCTGTTAAGCGATTTTGATCAGGCCGTAACGGCAGAAGCGCTGGCTCAGCAGATCGACGGGCAGTTGAGTGCTGATCGTTACAGCTCTTACTCAGTTTCACTGGATGTGCGTTCGGTCTCAGAACTCCTGAGCCGTCTGGACGCCGAACCACTGCTGCACCGCAACGACTCGCATGACCACGAACACTGCGATCATCCGGATGGGACCGGACATGCGGCGGAAATGATTCTGCTGTCATCCGCGATCAGCGGCGAAGACCTGACGGATGCTTCGCTGTTGCCGGAATCCATCGCGGACATAGATCTCTTTGATATCACCGACTCAGACGAGGCTGTGGAGGCCGGGATTCATCATCCTTTCCTTCAGATTTCCGCCTCCGAAGGTATGATCGATACTGCGGTGGTGAAAATTCGCGCCATCGCCGGCGATCTGATCGTCACCTCGGGCGATGAAGAAAAAAGAGAACTGATCAGTTTCGACCGACCGGAGACACGTCCGTTCGATCATCGGTATTTCTGTCCTACCGGGCTCACGCAAAAGCGATTCCGTGAACTCACGGGACAGCGCGCACCACAGGCGATCGAAGCGTGGTTGCAGATGCCTCAGACGGCACTGGGTGGAAAATCAACGCTGGATGTCGCGGACGACGAATCGTACCGGGTCAAACGAGCGGCCTGTGTGATCGGTCTGATGGTCATCGCTGCCCGCAATGATCTGGCACCCGATATTGCCTCTGTCCGGCAGCGGCTCAATGTGCCGGCTCCCGCTCCACGGGAAGTGCCGGAACACATGGTCATGGCCGCGATTCCGGCAATAGATTACGAACGCATCGATGTCTCGAAACTGACCGATACGCAACTGCATGAATTCACGAATCGTTGCTCTGTGCTTGGCCTGCGGCATCAGATCCGCGCGGGTCTGGATGAACTTACAAAACGCCCGGAAGGCATCAAGGAATATGATGCACGGCGCGGCTGGCTGATGCGTGCCGCCATCGCACGAATCGAAGAAGATTATGATCTGGCATACCAATGTCTGAATCGCGCGAGGGAATCTGCTGCTGCAGGGACCGAAGCATTTCGTCATCAACTGGAACTTGATATCCGAGAACTGTCGTATCGGCTTGATGATCCGGCCGATGCGCAATTGATCACGCTGCTGCATCGCATTCGTGATCGCTACCTGCACAAGATTCCGGAGATCGAAGGGGTCATTCGCGAACAACTGCAGGTCGCCGGTTGTCCGCAGCTTGCGGTCGAACTGGAAGGCGGCCTGACTTCCGTCGGAGTTGGTTCGTCGCTCTGGACTCCGGGAGCAGACACCGAACCCTCCGGTACTGGAAAACTCTGGATGCCTGGTCAGGAATAGTCCGTTGTACTTTGACAACGCCGCCACAAGTTTTCCAAAACCCGACTGTGTCTATGATGCAGTGGATGCTTGGATGCGTGGCGGAGCGGCTTCGGCAGGGCGCGGAACACATCGCAACGCTGAAGCTGCGGGCCGGATGATCGACGAATGTCGCCGACAACTGGCAACGTTGCTGGGTGCGCAGATCCCGGCGCAAATTGTCTTCACGCTGAACTGCACCGACAGTCTGAACGCCGTGCTGCAGGGATTCCTGAAGCACGGCGATGCTGTTGCGGCGACGGCGCTGGATCACAATTCCGTCCTGCGTCCATTGGAAGCACTCAGGCAGCGCATGGGTATCCAAGTGGAAATCATTCCGTTCGATCCTGTCACCGGGTTGATCGATGAACAGCGTTTTGCCAAGGTTTTGGCAGAAAAAAAGATCCGCCTTGTCGTCCTGAACCACGCATCCAACGTCACCGGGCGAGTCCAGTCAGTTGCTGAATTGACGCGAGTGGCTCATGCTCATGGCGCTTACGTGCTGCTTGATGCGGCACAGACAGCCGGACATTGGCCATTGAACATGATGGAACTGGACGTGGATTTTCTGGCCGCTGCCGGTCATAAAGGATTGCTCGGGCCTCTGGGCACAGGCATTCTGTGCATCCGTCGCGGCCTGGAGACTCAGCTGCAGCCGTTGCGGTTCGGCGGCACCGGAACTTCCAGCGAATCATTGACGCAACCTAACGACATGCCCGCGCGCTTCGAAAGCGGTAGTCTCAATCTGCCGGGCATCGCAGGCCTGCACGCGGCCTCAAAATGGATCCTTGGGCAAGGCGTTGAAAAACTCCGGTCGCACGTTCACTCAATAACGGTGCAACTGCTGAACGAGCTGAATCGGATCGACAATGTAATTCTCCTCAGGCCGTGCCTGGAATTCGACAACTGTGGCATCGTGTCGTTCAATATTTACGGCATGGATTGTCGTGAAGTGGCCATGATCTTGGATCAGTCCTTTGACATTCAGTCCCGCCCGGGCCTGCATTGTGCTCCGCTGCTGCACCAAACGCTTGATACCATGTCCAGTCACGGTACCATCCGGCTTAGCTTGGGTGTGTTCACAACCGACGACAAGATTGCACATGTTGTCCAAGCTGTTCGGGAAATCGCTGCCCACGCATGACGGGAACCGGTCCACCTCGATTGGTATCCAAATTGGTGTGTTCCGCTCCGCTGCACACACCTTGCGGTACTGAAGCATAGAGAGCAAAATATGACAACCACTCCCATCAGTCGCAGACAATGGATCGCTGGTGGCGTCGCCGGTACGGTCGGGCTGGGACTGAGTTCCCTGCTCGCCGATGAACCCGCTGCGGAGCTGGACATCATCGACTGCCACACTCACTTCTATGATCCCACTCGGCCCGAAGGCGTTCCATGGCCACCTAAAGATTCGCCGCTGTATCGGACCGTGCTGCCGAAGCATCTGCGGGAACTCAGGAAGTACCGACCTGTCACGGGGACTGTTATCGTCGAAGCCAGCAATCGAGTTGAGGACAATGCGTGGTTGCTGGAACTGGCGAAAGCTGATCCGTTTATCGTGGGCATCGTCGGCAACCTGACTCCGGGCACGTCCGACTTCGCACACCACGTCACGCAATTCGCCGCGAATCCGCTGTTCCGGGGAATCCGGATCTCCGTCCAGTTACTGCAGGACCTGCTACAACAGGAGAAAACAGACGACCTGAAACTTCTGGCCGATCATGATCTGGAGCTGGACGTGAATGGTGGCCCTGATACGCCCGTCGCAATTGCGAAACTGGCGTCACAGCTGCCTTCGCTTCGGATCGTGCTGAATCACATCGGCAACGTACATGTCACTGCCGACAAACCACCGGGCGAATGGCAGACGGGCATGCGGGAAGCCGCAATGCATTCCAATGTGTTCTGCAAGGTCTCGGCCCTCGTCGAAGGCGCGGCTCACGATCGACAATCGGCACCAGACAACCTGGCGTTCTACAGGCCGTACATCGACGTTGTCTGGAACGCATTCGGCGATGATCGAGTCATCTATGGCAGCAACTGGCCCGTGTCTGATCGAGCCGCAAACTACGAAACGCTGCAGCGGATCGTGATGGAGTATGCGTCTGAGAAAGGTGACGCAGCCACCAGAAAATTCTGCTCACTGAACGCCAAACAGGCCTACAAGTGGGTCGAACGACCCGGCCGTCGTTAGACTTGTCGGCCTGTCTGCGCGGGATTCGATCGAGCTTCGGTGGCTCGGTCAACGCGCCGCTCAGCGATGAAGCTCGCCAGACCGTAAGTAGACTCGCGTCTGGTGACGACCCCGAGGTGCGATTGCTCGCGCAGGCGCTCGTCCGTTTGATGAGTCTTGAAACAGCCGCCGAGCGTGAGGCTCGGTTAACGGCATTGAAGGCACGGCTTAACGACATTACGCTCAATGCCGATGTCCGCTTAGTTGCTGTCGCCGAACTCTCCACTGAAGACGATGCTTCGATTGCTCCCTCGCTCATTGCCGGTCTGCCCTCTGCGACGCCTCGCTTGCACGAAGCAATTCTGAATGCCGTCTTCTCGCGTCGCGACCGTATCCCCGCGCTGCTTGATGTGCTGGAGCAGAAGGCGGTCGCCCCGACGGCGCTCTCGGCGGTGCAACGTTCGCTGCTCCTCGCAGAAACGGACGACGCTATCCGTTCACGTGCGGGCAAGCTGCTGACTGCCACTAACAGCGCGGCACTCGAAGCGTTCCCTCGCTTCGCAGCGGCGCTGAAAGAACCCCGCGATCCGATTCGCGGTAACCAGGTCTTTCGCGAGATCTGTGGCAGGTGCCATCAGGCGCACGGCCTCGGAGTCACGATCCCCATCGGGCCAGACCTGAGTTCCGAGTTCCAGCGAGCAGAGAAGACGATCATTCGCGACATCCTCGCGCCGAGCGAAGTCATCTCGCCCGGCTACATGACCTACACGGTCGCGACAAAATCGGGGCAGGTCTTCAGCGGGCTGCTGGGGTCGGAGTCGCCAACTTCACTGACATTGAAACAGCCTCCGAAAGCAGGGGCGGATTCCCTACCGACGGACGAAGAACTGCAAGTCATCCTGCGAAACGAGATCGACGAGATGCGAGTCTCGACTGTGTCCTTGATGCCGGAAGACCTCGTGAAAACGCTGAAGCCCTAGGATGTGGCTGACGTGATCGCGTGGCTGCGGCAACCACAGGATCGAGTCGTTCTGCGTGGGTGCGATCTGCTCAGTCCGTGGAAACGCGGGGGATTTTTTGGTTGGGAGAGAGTTTTTCGTGTTGAGTTGAGAATTTGGTATTGGTGAAAGTGGGCGTCCTAATGCGAAACTGAGGGTTCTTAAAGCTCTCAACCACAAA
>CANJQC010000132.1 GCA_947476295.1 Planctomycetaceae bacterium
ATGCGCATCGTCACTTCCGCATTTTCAACTTTGACAACGCGCACTCGATTGTCCGCTGCACCAAAGGAGACCAATGTTCCGTCATTATTGAAAGACAATCCGAACAACGTATCAAGAGCCAGCGTCACGGAATGCAACAGCTTACCATCGGCAACGTTCCACAACTGCAGTTCGCCGAACAGGGCAGGTGTGCCGCCGGCGACTGCCAGGATCTGACCGTTGGGTGAGAACGACAATGATTCGATTCGCTGCGAACGACCAATCAATCGTTTCGGCGGGACGCTGCCGTCGAGCGTATGAATGAGGACTTCGTGATATCCTGAGACCGCCAGTAACTTACCGTCCGGGGAATAGTCCATCGACGTCACAACAGGCGGGGTGGAATAGACGGGCGGAGTTTCAGCCGTGATTATGGCACCCACATCCGGTGGCGAATCATCGGTCGCTCCCTGAGCGATCCATGTGCGAATCGTATACACGGCTTCGGCAGGCAGTGGGTCGCCGTTGAGCGGCATTTTAGGATCATCGCCCGAGATGTATTGCACGAGGATGCTTTCATCAGGCTTCGCGGGAACAATTGCCGCACCTGCTTCACCACCTGCGACGAGTTCGGCGACGCTGAGTACAGAAAGTTTACCTTCCAGCTTGCCCGGAAAATGACATCCCGAACACTGTCTCTGCAGGATCGGTCGTACCGATCGATAGTAGCTGACGGCTTTTTCCGGAGGCTTCTCATCCTGAGCGACCACAGGCAGAGAATTGCCAGCGATGATGCCAAAGGAAAGCACCAATACAACAGCGGGAAGCAGGCTCAAACGCATGCTGATCACCCAATAGACTGTGGGAAGGAAAATTGTTCAGGAGGGATTTACTGCGGGGATGAAACCCGGTAAGCCGGAATTGCTCTTCAAGTCCAAAGCCGCAGCGAGGCGGCTACAGGGTAACTAACCGCGAAACAAAAGGCAAAGATTCAATGCCAGTCCCCGGCAGATTGGCGGACACCGGGCGGGATATATCGCCCGACACCGGAAAATTCTGGTTTGACCTGTCAGAATAGTCCTCGACCTGTGTTCTAAGGCCGGAGGACTGAAATTGGATGACGTTCCAGATACGCGAGACAGCCTGCTCATTCGGGTCGCCAATTCGTGCGATCAGGGCGCGTGGGAGCAGTTTGCGCGAATCTATCGCCCTGTCGTCTACAACGTGGCACGGATGCGAGGTCTGCAGGATGCCGATGCTCAGGATGTTGCTCAGCAGGTGTTGGTCGCTGTGGCTCGGGCACTGCCAAGGTGGAAACGGCGTGACGAATCGACTCTGTTTCGACACTGGCTGTGCCGGATTGCGCGAAACACTGCGATCAACATGTTGACACGACAACCCAAAGACCGCGCCGTCGGTGGCGACGGTGGGCGTGCCGAAGCGGAGGTGGAACAACGTGCCGATGGCGCATTGGATTCACAGATCGAACGCGAATATCGACGGCAGATATTTCGCCAGGCTGCCGAAGTCGTTCGTTCACGAGCGGATACGGCCACATGGCAGGCATTTGCACTCACCATGAGCGACGGTCTGACGATTGCCGAAACTGCGGGACAATTGGGTCGATCCGAAGCCGTCATTTATGCTGCACGCAGCCGAATCATGCGAAGATTAAGAGATACAGTGAAAGAACTGGAGGAGGAATCGTGACGGCCTTTGCGCGGTTGACCAATGTAGCCATCACGCTCCGACGTGATGTGCCCTCAATGTAGCCATCACGCAACGACGTGATGTGCCTTCAACGTAGCCATCACGCTCCGTCGTGATGAGCCTTCTGCCAACCTGCAATGTTATAATCTGGCCGGTTCCATGATCATGGTCATTCCGAATGGAGACTTGCACTGGCTTGTGTACACGAAAGACCATGGCTCGTCACGGCGGAGCGTGACGGCTACTTTGTCGAAGACAACCCATGAACACTTATCCTGAAACATGTGATCCGTCGCTGATCGAACGTTACCTTGCGGATTCGCTGGAGACTTCCAGGGAACGTACTTTTCTGCGCCATCTGGAATCATGCGCATCATGCCGTCGACGAATTGAACAGGCTGCGGTGAAGAATTTGGTGACGCCAAAAATACAGGAAACTCCAACTGTCCCGAATGCTGACAACGAACAACTCAAGATCTTCAACCTGAAGAACAGCAACGCAAAAGAGGCAGCCGATATCGTCACCGTACTTTACGTCGGGCCATCTGTCAGGATCGCCATCGATGAGCGAACGAATGCTGTCATTGTTCGTGCGGACGAGTCGCGACTCAGCGAAATCGAGGCCGTTCTTCTGCGGCTGGACGAACAACCGAGCACCACCGAAGCGAAATCAGCGACCGAAACCATTCAAGCTTCTGGTTTTAATGTTCGTGAGGACTCAGCAGCCAGCGTTGCCAGCGAACTAGGCACGTCTATCGCCGAATATCGCGTGGTCATCTGTCGAAAACTGCGATTTCTGTACCTTGGACATTCATGTCCGAGATATTGGCCAGACAGCGTCACATTGTCGAACGGCTGTTGATGCACAATAGCCTTCGCTTCGACAGTGTTTCATGGCCATGCGACGGACATGAATGTCCATCCTGTCTACATTCGATCGTTCCGCTATCACACACACACAACTTGACTCATCTGCAACAGGTTTTGAAAAGTAAGCGTTGCGTTATCACCGCCGAGTCTCAGAGATCAAATTGTAATCTTCCGATTTCGACTGGTCACGTCCCAGTATTCTGTGACCTGGCCGTTGTCGATTATGGCGACGCGGTTGTACAAGGCACTTGTCGGACAGATATGCACGGGAATCGCCAGCAGAACATCGCCCGGTTGATATCGATCAGCGTCGGGCGTGATGAGTCCCATATGTTCTTCGTTGTGACTGTCCTGCACCGCATCGGGCAATTCCGGAAAGAAAACACGCGAACCTTTCGGTGGGTCTGCTGCGACAGCTTTGTTGCCAATGTCCAGCGTCAAGCGGTTGCTCGCCGGACGACTGACAACGCGCGTTACGACGGCAGCCGCAGGTTCAAACGGCAGATCTGGAAAACTCGTTCCGTATCCGTTGTCATGCAGCACACTCGTCCCCGGACAGAATTCAATTCCGGGGGCCTCCAATTCTGTGTAACACGGAAATGTCGGAGTTCCCCCGCAGGCCAACGCAGGCACCGGTGCAGCAGCAGCTTCGCATTTTCTCCGCAGTTCCAGTACGCTGGACCATTCAGCGGCAACGGCCGTTTTGCGTTCATGCAAAGACGTCTGCTTCTGATGGCCGTCATACACATGAAATCCCGCAGCGCGCAGTCCTGGCAACTGAGCCACCTGCACATACAACGATACAGCGGCGGGATCATCCGGAAGAATTCCCGTGCGATTCATCCCGACGTTGACATCCAGCATTACACCGATGGTAACCCTAGCTTTGGCCGCCGCCGCCGACAGCAATTGCACTGGTTTTTCGTGGTCAGTGGTGACAGAAAAACGACACGCCGGAAACTTCGCTGCCAAGGCAACGACACGACCGATATTCGGGCCCACAGGGTTGTATGCCAGCAGGACATCGGTAGCACCCGCTGCCGCCAGCATTTCGCATTCAGCGATCGTTGCAGCCTTGTGTTTGGTCACACCCTGTTCCACCCACAGCCGGATAATCTGTTCCATCTTGTGAGTCTTGCAGTGCGGCCGCAGTCGATTCGGATGACCAGCCATCACCAGCATACTGTCGAGATTCGCCAGCAACCGATCACGAAAAATCACCATCGAGGGACTCAGCAAAGTCTCCAGGGCAGACGATTCGATGGCAGGCAGTGATTGCGTCATGTTCGTTGATAGTCGTGTGATTGGTGAAAAACAGGAGTAGTGCCTAGAGAATATCAGATCTTTCCAAATCAGAGCAGTGCCCGAGAATCTCAATGAGCTACTTTCGTACCATTCGAAATTCTGCAACAAAGACCAATTTTAGGGCTTCAGCCAGCGTCCCTTGTAGCCGATCATTGAGTTGAACAGGACTGCAGGCGATTTCGGACGCTGCAGTTTTTCAGAATCGGCATCAGCAACCCCGACGGAGATCTCAAAACAATCGCGTAGGCCCGGATCATGAATGAGTGCACGTTTTAACGTGACTCGATCCTCGCCTGATTCGCAAACGTATCCACCGTTCGCAGTTCAAGTCGATTCTGAAACAAGCAAAGACCGTGACCAGTCTGACTGGTCGCGGTCTTTCGCGTTTGCGACAAGGTCTGAAACGGTGCCCGCCGTGGCGGGCTATGAATCAAAATGCCGAAAGCTGCAGATCAATCGCTTTGGACTGTCGAGATGCGTCCGTGGTGGGCGTCTGCAGCGAATACCGCACGCTGGTGTTCAGATCACGAGATTCCGATGTGCGTTCAAAGTTGCTCCGTCCGGTGGCCGCCGATCGCGTGAACAAAATCGGCGGCTGGATTTTTGCTGCAGATTCACCGCGATCCGGGATTGCCGCAGACTGTCGGCGAGATGGCGATGGCCGATCAAATTCCCCGGCCCCATCAGCGGTCTTTGGCGGTCGGCTGCCGGAATCGACGGCCAGTTGTAATCCAAAAAATGGAGAACCCGAATTGCTGTCCATGTTCATGAACGAACGGTCGTACTTACATCCGGTCAGACTCAATAATACGAGCCCGGCAATGGCGGCAATTCGAGGTGGGTTCGTCCGTCGATATTTCATGGAGCAATTGGCAAATCACGCAGTTAAGAACCGTCCATCCGGAATTCAAATACCCCGGTGCCTTCACGGTCTTGTACCAATAGAATGCATTCGCATCCATACGAAAGGCTGATTTTTGGGGTTCATCAGACACCCACATGAACTCAAGCTGCGCAATTTCGCCAAGACACGTCTTCCGCCGGCCGCATGTTCGGCAGAAATTGCCGGTATGGAGCGGACTGCAAGTTGCAATCAGTCTCGCTCTGCACTGAAGACGCGAATTTCGACTCGGCGATTCTTCGCGTGGTTCAGCGGATCTTTGGGGTCGACCGGACGATCCCAGCCGATGCCAGCGGCGTTGAACTGATTCGGATTCAGCTTGTATTTCTGAATCAGGGATTCCTTGACTGAATTAGCGCGGTATTCGGAAAGTTGTTTGACGAGCACATCGTCCGGCAACAAGGCTTTCATTGAGGCATCGGTGTGTCCTTCAATGACGATCCGAGCCGCTCCAAACTGGCCCACGATCTTTGAAATCTCCTCCAGCACAAAATCGACGTTGGGATCATACAGTTCTTCGATTTCCTTACCTTCAGCATCTTTACGTATGACCTTTTTCATCAGATCCGAATTGTTCGGAGCGAAATGAATGATGACCGTATTTGTCAGCACTTCATCAGATTCCGCAATGATCTCGCCTGTCGTCTTCGGAGCAAATCGAGCCTGATACTCGTCGCGCTGTGATGCGTATTTTTCCTCGCCCTGCAAACGCTGCAGCACGCTGAAATCGACAACCTGATCGAACGCAACTGGCTGATGCGTTACGGATCGGATGCTTCGATAAATGTAATACGCCTGCTGCCAGACGGATTCGAATCGTGACGGATTGTTTTGATTCAAGAAAAACTGACTGTTTTCGGCAAAATTTGTCGAATGCGCATCGCCCAGCATTCCAAGACAATCGCTGGCGGGGATCGCGTAACCCGTGGCCATCCATTCGGCAACCTTCTGCTTTTCTTCCTGAGTCTTTAAGGCTTCCATTGAATCAAAGATCCCACGCACGATGCCTTCGATAAGATCCGGATGATCCTGAGCGAAATCAGCACGGGCGAACCAGACGTCTGCGATAAGTTTATTTGCAGTCTGCGTATCAACCAACATCCGGTTTCCAGGCTGTTCGGACAGCTTGTAGATGTCCGGAGCCCAGGACACACACGCCGCAATATTTTTCTGAGCGTTGAACGCGGCGGCGGCTTCGAACGCATCATTCGTGTACATGAATTTCACTTCCCCTGGTTGCACACCTCCGGCAACCAGCATGCTCAAGGCAAAGTACTGCGACGGCGAATTCTGCGCCAGCACAATTGTCTTTCCACGCAGGTCACGCACCGTGCGGATATCGTCACGAACAACAATCCCGTCGCCGCCATTCGACCAGTCCACCTGCTGAAAAATTCGCGGCATGATACGACTGTCTTTAGGCTTGCCACTGGCATCCACAAAGCCTTCCATGAACAGCGGAAGCATATCGACTGTTGCCCAGCCGATATGAAAGTCGCCCGCAGCGTACTTATCCCGCATATCAACTGGATTGTCAGCCAGCACCAACTGGACTCGGAATTCCTTTCCGTCTTTTGTCTTCCAGACTTTGTTAGGCTGAAAACCTTCGTTGGCATGGATGATTGGCGCCCAGCCAGCCCAGACATTGAGCGCAAACTGCACCGTGTTGTTTTCCAGCTTCGCATAACCTGCAGTGCCCTTCACGGGAGGCAGGCGTTCGGCCGGTACGAAGTCGTATTCCTTCTTTGTCGTGACGATGTCGTCTGAAGAGCCTTCAGCGGCCATTTCGCCACCGGCTCCACCGCCACCGACATTGATCTTATTCGGGTCAAGCTGCGGAGCATCACCGCCGTCTTTGCCAGCGTTCTTATTTGCCGCTGGGTCGCCACCTGGGTTTCCGAAGAATCCAGCCTGCATCCCTGCGAAATAGACAAGGCCACCAATGACCGCCACCACGGCTGCGAAAAATGCGAATGTTGGACGCCCAGCAGACATTTTGAACTCCCTCTGACCATTTGATGGCAGCAGCTATTCGATACCAGAATTCTGCACCGCTGTCACCCGCCACAGACTTGCAGAATACAGTGTGATCGCCGGATGCCGTGAACTCAACCGATTCACGACATTTCGGTGCGAAGTATTCCGAAACGGACGTGGATATCAGTTTCTGGTAATCACTTCATGCAGATTCAGAATGGTTCTTGCCACACTGGTCCACGCTGCGAGTTCAGGTTTCGCGAGATCCTCGGGAACAGGCTTTGCCCCGACCGACAGCAACTCCGCAGCGGCGGCTGGATTCGCGTCGTACTCGGCAAGGTGGGAATTCAACAACTGCTCTAGGACGGCGAGTTCATCCGGTGCTGCGGGTCGCGAGACGGCGCGGCGAAAAGCGAAGCCCAGTCGATCACTTGTTGTCGCACCTCCGTCCCGGACGATCAGCTCCGCAAACGCACGGGCAGCTTCGATGTAGCTCGGATCGTTCAGCAGTACTAGGGACTGCAGCGGTGTGTTGGAACGCGCCCGATCTGCCGTGCATTCTTCGCGGCTGGGCGCATCGAAGGCGAGGAGACTCGGATGCAGATACTGCCGCTGCCAGTGTGTGTAGAGTCCTCGATGATAGAGTTTTTCGCCCGCATCATTCTGCCATTCCCGCGACGGAAAATTCAGATAGGCCCAATAGCCTGCCGGTTGATACGGAAATACGCTTTTTCCGCCGACGGAATCCACCAACAGGCCGCTAATCTTTAGTGCATTGTCGCGGACAAGTTCCGCATCAAGGCGGAAACGTCCCTGGCACGCTAACCATCGGTTGTACGGATCGGCTTCGCGAAGCAAATCGGCGGCGAGTGACGACTGCCGATACGTGCGACTCATCACCATCGCCTTGATCGTGCGTTTCAGGTTCCATCCGTGACTGCGAAAATCGTCTGCCAGATCATCGAGCAGCAGCGGATGGCTGGGCCATTCTCCCTGAGCCCCAAGGTCGTCAAGTTTGCGAGAAATCCCGGCTCCAAAATAGATCTTCCACAATCGATTCACTACCACGCGCGGAGTCAGCGGATTTTCCGGAGCCACAATCCACTGTGCGAGATCCAATCGGTTCAGACGCCGATCCGTCGTCGTACCAGAGGACAACACTTCGGGAACTGCGGGAGTCACTTCTTCGCCGCTGTCGTCCATCCAATTGCCGCGTGGAAGTATCCGCACCATGCGCGGCTTGACGGCTTCGGTGATCAACGTGGAAGGAATTGACGCATCCAGTTCGCCACGTTTCTTCTCCAGAGCTGCAAGTTCGTCTCGCACGGGATTCAGCAGTGGAGCAATTGTGCGATAATACGTTGCAAGCTCCCCTTTCTGTGCGTCCGTCCTCTGATCCACAGTCACGGCCAACGCGGCGTTGAGGCTCGCAGGTGGAGCGTCTGCCGCTTTGATAGGACGCGGCGATGTGGCGACCGACAATCGAAAGCAGCCGACGTTGTGTCCGGGATGGTCGAGATTCTGTGCCATCACAACCTTTAACGTCGCGTCTTCGCTGAGTGTCAGATCGGCGGCAGTTTCAAACACGGCGAAATTCGGTTGCCCGGCTCTTTCCATGACCGCCCAGCCCCATGTTTTTCCTTTGGTATCGCCGTCGATCGTGGC
The DNA here is from genome assembly GCA_947476295.1 of Planctomycetaceae bacterium. Lineage (GTDB taxonomy): Bacteria > Planctomycetota > Planctomycetia > Planctomycetales > Planctomycetaceae > SXXK01. Next base: position 8,408 of record CANJQC010000132.1, read on the forward strand.
TTCGACCGCCCATTTACCGTACGGATTCGCAGCAGCACCTCCGGTCTGTTCGTAGGTTGCTGTCGCGTTTTGAAGCAAGATGATCTTTTCTTCAATGACTTTTTCAGGTTCATCCGTTTCTTCGTCGTTGGGTGTTTTTTCATTGGCTACTTTGCCTGCAGCCTCTTTCGATTCTGCGGTCGGTGGCAGCACCTTCACGATGAATTCCGTCAACACAAAATTTCCGTTACCCGCGCGGCCTGGCCCTTTGTTCGGCAAAGAATCATCCGGCAGCACTTCTAGGCGAAATCCTGTCACGTTCGTTGGTAAATGTGAAAACGAAAGTTCGTAGGTATCGGTCGCGGCGTTGATGTCGCTCACCAAGATTGCACCGTCTTCACGCACGGCGAACTTCGCCCCTTCAACGGACATCATTGAATCCGCAGTCAACGGCGTCCAGGGGATCTGTGTCTTCTCCCAGTCTGCCTGGGCTGCAGCGAGTTCCGGGGTATCGGTGTCGAGGACTTTTTTCGCACCAGCAATCTGCTGGTCAAGCAGGGAAAGGTCCGCAGATTGTTGTTCGGTCGGAACTTTGACGAACGGCCCCCAGTTGCCGTCGGAACTCGCTCCGGAATAAAGACCGCGTTCCTTGATATCGGCAAAGAATGCCTCAAAACGATAAAAGTCGCGCGTGGTGAGCGGGTCAAATTTGTGATCGTGGCATTCGGCACATCCGAGCGTAATGCCCAGCCATGTGCCCGAGGCATTGCGAACTCGTTCAGCGATATATTTTGCCAGATACTCCTTATCCTGTACGCCCCCTTCGGCACTCATCATTCCCAGCCGATTGTAAGCGGATGCAATGCGCTGCTCCCGCGTCGGTTCAGGTAACAAATCGCCTGCGAGCTGTTCGACAGTAAACTGGTCGAATGGCTTATTGGCGTTGAAGGATTCAATAACGTACTGTCGAAACGGTGAAACACTCATTATCTGATCGCCGTGATAGCCGACAGTGTCGGCGTACCGCACGAGGTCCAGCCACCACATCGCCAGTCGCTCGCCAAAGTGCGGAGACTTCAACAATCGATCGACAACTTTCTCGTACGCAAGCGGTGACTGGTCAGCAAGAAAATCATCGATTTCCTGCACCGTGGGCGGCAGCCCGATCAGATCAAAGCTGAGTCGTCGTATGAGCGTGATGCGATCCGCTTCCGATGCCGACTGCAGATTGTGCTCAGCCAGCGACTGAACGATGTATTGATCAATGCGGGCACTCATGGATTTTCCGTGATCACCCTCAGTTGGAACAGCATCCGCGTCGTTCGTGCGAATTGGAAGGAACGCCCAATGGCCTTCGTATCCACCGCCCTGCTCGATCCACTTTTTCAACAACTGAATGTCGTGATCCGGCAACGACTTGCCGGACTTTGTCGGCGGCATTCTGCGGTCTTCGTCGGTTGAGGTGATTCGCTGGAAGAGTTCACTGTCATCCGGTTTTCCCGGCACGAGCGCACCGCCGTTGCCATCGCTGCCATGCAATCCGACTTTCGTATCCAGCCGAAGATCTGCCTCGCGTTTATTCTTATCCGGGCCGTGACAGAAGAAACAATTGTCGGACAAAATCGGACGAATGTCGCGATTGAATTCGATGACTTCCGGCAGTGCCACAGCCGCAGCATTCTGAGCAGACGCTGTGACCGGCTGGCAGGCAAAGAAGACAGCAAGAATCGACATCGCAGGTCTTGAATACTTACGCCACATACTAAGCCTCGGTCAGCATCTTGACGGCGAGTTCTGTGAGAATCCGTCGCACGCTGGGATGGGATACAGAACCGCATTGAAAGCAGTTCGGCGGGAGTCACGCGATAATGCCACGACACACTTTCTCCGGAATAGCCGTGCCGGTCAACTGACTCTTCGGGTTGGTCTCGGCGCGTCGAGTAAAAGACGCCTCAACAGAGCGGTTTGACATCGAAGGCGTTGTAGGCGGTGGCGAGGGCGTTGGAGACGGTTTCGACGAGTTCGCGGCAGGGGACGGGCTTTTTCAGGACGGAAAATGCCTGAGCCTCCCGGGCGTCTCGTTTGACGTCTTCGCTGGTGTCCGACGTAATCAGAATGCAGGGACGTGTCATGTCCATGCGTTTGAGTTCTCTCATCGTTTCAATTCCGGTCATTACGTGCATGTGCATGTCGAGCAGCACAATGTCGATTCGCTGACGCTGCACAACATCGACGGCTTCTTCGCCGGATTCGGCTTCGTGCAGAATCAGGAACGGGCGGCCCTCCAGAACTTCCCGCAGCACTTGACGAAAGGCGGCATTGTCATCGGTGATCAGGAGCTGAAATTCCTGTCGTGTTGAAGTGACCATATTTCCTCACCTGTCCTTCATGATTTTCCAACGAACCGATTTGATCGGCAACCGGACTCATGTGCCCATCAGTGGACTATCTGCAACCTGTCACTGAATTTCCAGTCAATAACGAGAGATTTCTGCCGTGGGATATGTCGGAATACAGGACCTCACCCGACATTTGAGCAAAATACGTCACCTAAAGTCTTATACGACGTATTTGCGAGAAGCACCTTCAATCGGAGGCCTCAGAATCTGAGGCCTCAGAATCTGGCACCGGCTCACCATCTGATTTTTTCAACGACGTTTCAAACACTTCGCAATCCGGATGTGATGTTCGCCATTTCGTCCAGAAGGCCGCCGGTGACGTATGCCGCCACATAGCGAGGGCCTTTCCGACATGCGAATAGAACGTGTAGTTTGTGTCGATTTCGTCCTGCGGCGTCTTTTCGACGTTGGCAATCAGCCAGTCTGCGGCCTTCAGGATTTGTGCTCGCGGGGGATGCAGTTCGATCGGGGCGATCGAGAGCCATTCCAGATGATGCCCCGTTGCAATGACCCGCTTCGACATAGGTTCGCCTGGATCCGCTTTGGTTTCTGATTCGGAACCTTCCGTCCAGTTCGAGTTCCATGAACCATCATGCCTCTGTGATGCCGAAATCAGATCACGCGCAGACGTCAGGTATTCCATGATCTGCCCTCGCGTTTCTTTTGTGATCAATTGTCCGTCGTACTGATCATCTAGGCGAACCAGGAGCATCAGTGAGTAGACTCGATGCGTCCCAAGGCAGACGCCGTCGCGTTTGTGATTTCGCATCAGGCGATCGGCAAGCATGTCGAACGTAATTTGCCTTCCTTCGCCGTTATGCCAGGATGCGGTTTTCTGTGGTGCCAGCCACAATGCAAACGACATCACCGACCATTCGGTTTCACGTTCGTCCAGATGAAAGTCCCGCAATGCTTCGATAACAATGTTGCGAATGTGCATTTTTCGCGCGGTCGTAAATACGGAATCATCGAGTGATAAACCGGCTTCCGTCAGAGCGGCGAGCGTATGGTCGTGATGAACCGAACCGGAACGGTCTTCCGCGAACCGCACATGGATACCGTCGTCTTTGGCAATCATTAAAGGACTTACATTCTTGCCCCATGAATCGACAAACTTCGCCATGTCCGTCAGAAATTCTTTCATTTGCGGACCGGAGATGACATCCGGATTCGTAAATTCAATTTCGGAGCCCCACGTTCGCAGTGCGTGCTCGACGAGATTCGGGCGAAGATGATCGCGGCTGAAACGCGGCAGGATCTTCTTCAGCACTGACGCCAGTTCTTCATCTGAGACGACTTCGGCTTCGTCGTAAAGTGATTCCACTGTCGTCGCTTTTTCCGACCGCAGCACAACGTCAAGCTGAGACGGCCTGCGATTGATATGCGCGATCACTTCCTGCTGCTGAGTGCCCGGCAACAGAAGCCATGACGCTGTGAATGCGCCCCCCAATGCCAGTTGAACTGACAGCCATGTGCGGAGGGAGACTTTGTTTTTTGATTTGTTTATCAGTGTCATTTCACATCATTCTGTGAATGGTGATTTCTAAATCTCTTTGTTTCGGATAAACACAACAGCCTGACGATCTTCATACTTCGCCGTCCAGTCGGCGTTCTCGCGAATGCGTTTTGTCAGCCCGGACTGACGATCCTTATCCACAATGGCCATATTAATTCCGTATTCATCCATCAGGCTGCTCCAGTCTCCTGGCCCGTTGACAAGGCGGATATAATCGTTCCACACCTGCTCTGGAATCAGATGCACATGCAGGTTGACCATCGGCTGGACAGACCCGGGGCCTCGGTTCATGACATAGCCCGCCCATTCTGCAGGCACAAATGAAATCCCGCGCGGCAGATTCTCCGTCGAATCCAGAAATGCGACCGTCGCCAGCGGCGTTTCGGTGGACACCATTTTCTGAGCATCCGGAACTCGGCCATGAATCACATGCACGCCAAATGACGTGAACGCAAAGAAAATCCAGACCAGCCCCATATTGACGACAGTCCACAGCCCGGTTGGATTTCCCGGCTGCGGATTCTTTAGCCACGCCGTTGTCTTTCGCATCGCTGCAATCAAGTGCGTGCCAACGACGATCCCCGCAATCGGAGCCCACCAGTTCAACATGCGTCCGGACCACATCGCAAGCAGTCCGGTGAGTACAAGAGCCAGCATTTCGCCGCAGTGCATCCGCCGCGGACTGAGCTTGATCGCTATGAACGCGAGCAGTGCGACCGCGACGAAGGATTGTCCCTGAGCCGATCGTAGTGTCAGAGCATCCCATTCGTACATCGATCCTATGTTCGGATTGCCGGCGACGTTAAAGACTTCCGGATAGATGGCAAAGCCCGCCGGATTGAGCAACGCCGCAGTGGCACACAACTGTGTGAGCAAAATTGTGCGATGGAAATCGCGATCCTGCACAGCGACGCGGAGAGATTTTGAGATCACAAAAACGTCCCCGAATCGCCCGATTCCCGCCAGCCCCATGAGCATCAGTCCCATTGAGAACGAACCGTGGATATTCGCCCACAAAGCGTACATCAACGGCATTGCGATCCAACTGAGCCGGGAATGCTTCTGCCGAGCGAACATCCATGCAACAACGACACAATAGAACAACACGCCAACCAGTTGCGGACGAATCACCAGCAACTGATCAAGGTTCACTTTCAGAAAGATCGCACAAGCGATAATGCCGCCAATCGCGGAATGACTCATGCGCACAGTACGCCATGCGATCACAGCTAGGCACAAGGCGATCAGCGAGCCGTAGGTGAACTGCAGTCCTGTGAGTCCAAAACGATTGTTAATGGCTGCCATGCCGATTTGCGCCAGCCATGGAATGTTGATCATACGCACACCTCGACACAGATGCATGAGTGGTTCCGTGTCGGAAACTGTGCGCGTCTCAATAATATTCTGGCCGTAGTTCAGGTGGTCCCACAAATCGGTATGCCACAATGGACGGTTAGCGAGCACAGCAAATACGACTCCGATCAGCAGCACAAACAACGCGGACGTCGGTGTGGTGCGAATCCATTCCGGAGTTCTGTCTTCCAGAACACTTGCATCCGGTAATTCCGGAGTGGTCTCTGATTCTGAAGATTTAGGAGTTTTGAGGTTCTCAAGCACAGCTGACATGTGATTCATCCGAATCCGTATAACGTTGATGCTTGGAAAAGAGTTCATGACCCAATAGTGCGCAACACCCTGCGGGCCATTTGGCTAGCGGTTCCTTACCCCTTTTCCAGGCGCGTGTTGCAAAAAGTCTACGTCATCGGACAACTCACCTTTCGATTGATTCTGTGTTCAGTCAAGTGTGACCCGAACATGTTTGCAGGAAGCACAGAGAGTTTCGGAATTATGGGAAAAAATGAATAGATCGATTCGTCCTGCAGTGTCGCTTTTGACGGAAATAGCGAAGAATTCTGTGGCGTGGACATTCATGTCCGAGTGTGCCGTCGAGACGTTTTCAAAAACCAACCATCATTGTGCCGCCATGTCCGCTCATACAACGACGGACATGAATGTCTACCTGTTGGGACGGACATGAATGTCCATCCTGCTTACGAACGGTCCCAAAAATCATCCTCCAATCCGTCACCTGAGTCCCATGACATTCCTCCAACCTTTCATCCTCCTGGCACTTCCGCTGATCGCGTTGCCGATTCTGATTCATCTGATCAATCAGAATCGACATCGAACGATCCCGTGGGCGGCCACTATGTTCCTGCTGCAAGCCAAACGCATGGCGCGAGGTATGGCGAGGTTGCGTTATATTTTAATCATGCTGGCCCGAATGCTGACCGTTGCCGGACTGATTTTTGCCATCAGCCGACCGATGTCAGGAGGCTGGCTCGGTCTGACGACCAGCGGAGCCCCGGAACTTACCGTTATCATTCTGGACCGTTCTGTCAGCATGGAAGAAGAGGACCCGAAGTCCGGACGCTCAAAGCGAGCCACAGCAATCGAAAAGCTGGGCAGCGTACTGAAGGATCTCGGTCGCAACACGAGGATTGTTTTGTTCGACAGTGCGACAGGCGCCCGGCATGATCTGGATTCGTCGGACGCGCTATCGGAACTTCCGGAAGCTGGCCGCACCTCCACCAGCGCCGACATTCCCGCTTTGATGCAGGCAGCGACCGAGTACATTGTCACCAACGAAGCTGGCCGCACGGACATCTGGATTTGTTCCGACCTGCGGCAGTCCGACTGGAACCCGAGCGGCGGACGCTGGGAATCCGTCCGCGAACAACTTCGGAACCGCGATGGCGTGCGACTGTATCTGCTGACCTATCAGGATTCAGCACCGGACAACCTGTCCGTGTCGGTCAGCGGAGTTCATCGCCGCGAAACGATCGAAGGCGCGGAACTGGTGATGGATCTGAAGCTCACTCGAGCGACACCGACGAGCGATCCGATCCGAGTCCCTGTGACGTTTGTCATCGGCGGTGCTCGATCGACCTTCGATCTGGAGCTGACGGGCAATCAACTGATCCGCAATGGTCATAGCATTCCGATCGACCGGGAATCCAGACGCGGCTGGGGGCGAGTCGAATTGTCGCGCGATGCGAACTCATCAGACAACGTCTTCGTGTTCGTGTTCGCGGAACCTGCTATCCAGAAAACGGTGATTGTTTCGGACGACTCTCAAGTGGCCGAACTGCTTCGACTTGCTGCCGTCACGCCTTCGGACAGAGGACTCATCTATGAAGCTCAGGTCGTGCCGACGTCACAGGCCGCCGTGATCGAATGGGACAAGACGGCGTTTGTTCTTTGGCAGGCTCCATTGCCGACAGACGTTGTGGCGAAGCAACTGGAGTCGTTTGTCGGCATGGGTGGATGCGTGATGTTTTTTCCGCCGGACGTTTCCACAGATGCTCAGCTGTTTGGAACACATTGGGGCCAGTGGCAGGAGCCTCAGGAAGCCGATCACTTCGCGCTGTCGCGTTGGAAAACCGATGCCGATCTTCTCAGCAATACGCTCAGCGGAGCACCGTTACCCGTGGGCCAAGTGATTGCCTATCGCAGTTGCGAAGTGGTGAACGAGCAAGCCACGACGCTGGCACAACTGGAGAAAGGCCCGTCTCTGCTTCTGCGAGCACCCACGGATCAGGGCGCGGTCTGGTTTTGCAGTACTCTGCCGACAACGGAGTATTCCAATTTCGTGAGCAACGGAATCACGTTCTATGTCATGATCCAGCGAGCCGTCGCACGCGGTGCGGCCGCATTGGGTGAAGCCCGACAATACGACTGCGGGACTTTGAAGTCGAGTGTCACAGATGCGTGGGTTCCGCTGGATGAACTGTCCGGCAGCGTCTTGTTGTCACAGCGACCAATCCATAACGGACTGTATGAGACTCCCGAAGCCGCGTTTGCACTCAATCGGCCATTGGCAGAAGACGCGGTTGAAGTGCTGAGCGACGGAACTCTGGAGCAAGTCCTCAACGGCCTCAACTACACCCGCATCGACGACAAAGCGGGCAGCACAATGGCGCTGGCCAGCGAAGTCTGGCGCACGTTCCTGATTCTGATGATCATTGCTCTGATGGCTGAGGCATTATTGTGTGTCCCGGAAAAAGTGATGACAGCAGTCGAAGAAAAGTCCATCAGACGCGAAACTCCGACACAGACAAACCCGTTTCCAAAGAAAGCTTCGGTGATTTCGTAGTTGAATTGAGTTTCAGCCACGACAAAGTTTCCCCGCGATTTGTCCCAACGGGGCACGGCATATCAGCCTGGGACAAGCGCAGCCGTGACAACGGCGCAGCGCTGCCCCAGGAAACAATGACATTAGCAACGTGCCCTGAAAGGGCACAGGAAATTGATTTGGAGACAATTCCCTTGCCCCATTGGGGCAAATTTCCAACTCGGACAAAAACCCAAGGCGGCGCGAACCGCTGATGCGGATTCGCTTGCCTTGGGCTGGTATCCTGTGCCCCATCGGGGCAAATCGGAAAT
>CANJQC010000133.1 GCA_947476295.1 Planctomycetaceae bacterium
ATCGGCTGACCTCGCACGTTTGCGACGCCACGGTGCTCACCAGAAGGTGCGTGAATGCCACCGCCCAGTGTAAGCACCTGATTGCCAACAAGGAACTCGGGAGTGTCATCACCATCGAGATCGGCGGTAACCACGGAGACATCAAGATCGTTTTGATGTTGATCGCATCATCGAAGATGCACAGCGGCGTCAAAAAGAATCTGGTCGCACCTATATCCGATTGCCGAAACGAGTGCCGCAGATACATCGCAGCTTTGCGATGACAAGAATCTCCAGGACGGTTCTTCAATCCAGATAAACAAACTCATTCAGGTTCAACGCTACAAGGCAAAAATATTTCCGCGCCTGTTCGGCAGTCATATTCTGTTCGTTCTGCAGCGTGCTGATCAACTGCAGTCCACGAGCGACTTCTGCATCTGTTGGCGGCCGTTGTGTTACGCGCTGCAACGCGGTGCGGATCTGGGCATTGACCGCATGCGGATGTGCTTCTTCCAGCATGTCCGAAAATACAGATGCCTGTTCCAGGATAAACTCACTGTTGAGCAGTCCCAGTGCCTGTGTGGGCTGTGTTGTCGCGAAGCGAACGGGGCAGGTCTGGTCTGTATCTGCCATATCGAAGCTCTCCAGAATCGGATCGAGCAGCGATCGCTTCACATGAATATAGACGCTGCGACGAGCCGCATCTTCTAGGGACGAATCGCCCCAGCCGGAGCCCGGTTGAGACTGCCCGGCTTTGACCTCCGCCGGGATCTTTGTGTAGATCGAAGGGCCGTACATGCGATCGGCATTCAGCGTTCCGTTCGCCCATAGGATCGAATCGCGAACTTCTTCAGCCGAAAGTCGTCGCATATCGAATCGCCAGAAATGGTCGTTTGTCGCGTCTTTCGCAAGTGCATCATCGCGTCCGGTGGAACTCATCTGATACGCCGCCGAATTCATGATCAGGCGGTGCATCGATTTCATGGACCAGCCGTATTCCACGAACTTCGCCGCCAGCCAATCGAGAAGTTCCGGATGAGTCGGCCTGCTGCCCTGGAAGCCGAAATCGCTCGACGTACGCACAATGCCGCGACCAAAATGATACTGCCACAGGCGATTCACCATCACGCGGGACGTTAAGGGATTGGCCGGACTCGTGATCCATTTGGCTAGGGCTGTACGCCGACCACTCGAAGCTGCTCCTTCAGCCAGCGGGAGAATCTCAGGTTCCGGCGGAGACAGCACTGACGGGAATGAAGGATGCACTTCGTCGCCTGGCGACTGCGGATTCCCTCGCATCAGCAGATACGTCGGCTTCATCCCGGCGAGGTCTTCTTTGACGCAAAGTGCCTGAGCCATCCCGATGGGCCGGTTTTCTCTCAGCTTGTCGCGACGATTCGTGAGGCCTCGATAGCGATTGACTTCTTTATCCGTCAACAGTCCGCCTTCGCGTTTTTCAATCAGCCGCACGCGGTTTTCTTCGTATGCAAATTCGTCGTTATCGACGCCGGTGAAATCTGCCTTTGCTTTCACTTCAATCTTTTCAAGATCACGATCGATGTTCGCCAGTTCGCGTTCGTATTGCGCGACGGCGGCTTCATGCAGCGAACTTTCTTCCGGCTGCGGGATTTCAGTGACCGAAGCTTCCAGCACCGATTCATGAGATCGATTTCCGTAGCGCTTCACGCCGCGAAAAAACGCGATCATGCTGTAGTAGTCGGTCTGTGGAATTGGATCAATCTTGTGGTCGTGGCATCGAGCACAATTGATCGACAGGCCAAGCATCGTCTGACCTGTTGTGGTAACGATATCGTCCAGATCGTCATAATAAGCCAGTTCCGGATCGGCCGGCTCGTCGTCCCAGCGTCCCAGGCGATAGTAGCCCGTCGCGATGATTGAATCAGGAGTCTTATGAAGCAATTCGTCGCCTGCCAGTTGTTCAGTCACAACCTGATCGTACGGCTTGTCGCTGTTGAATGACTGGATGACATAATCACGATAGCGCCAGACAAATGGCTTGGCCCCGTCGCGTTCGTAGCTGTTGGTTTCTGCGTAACGAACTAGGTCGAGCCAGTGACGACCCCATTGTTCTCCGTAATGCGGCGATGCAAGCAGTTGGTCTATCAATGCGGCCCATGCCTGCGGTGACGGATCGGCAGCAAACGCTTCAACGGCTTCCGGTTCCGGAGGCAGGCCGGTCAGATCGTAATATGCCCGACGCACAAGTTCGCGAGGTCCGGCCGGTGCGTTCGGAGTCAGTCCATGGTCGTGCAGCTGTTTTTGGATGAAGCAGTCAAGATCGTTCTTCGCCCAGTCGCCTGCAACTTCGGGAGCATGAGGCTTTTTCACTGGTTGAAACGACCAGTGCTTTTTGTTTTCGTCATTAACGCGAGGCGGTTCGCGCCTGGCTTCAAAGTGCAGTGCTTTCAGATCCGTTGGCCATGCGAGACCGTTTTTCACCCAGTTCGTGAGCGATGCAATCTGCTTTGGAGACATTTGCCCGGTCGGCGGCATTTCGTAGCCGTCAAAGTTGATCGCCTGAATGAGCAGACTTTCCGGAGGATTGGCAAGATCGACAGCCGCTCCGGACTCGCCACCCTTCAAGATTGCAGCCCGTTGTGTCAGATCCAGTCCACCTTTAGGCTCCGCACCGGAATGACATTTTAGGCAATTGGCCTCTAGGATGCCTGCAACTTCCGCTTCGAACGCGGCGACATGTTCCGCCGGAAAGTCGGGAATCTCATCGGCGACCGCGAAACAGGCCAGCAATGGAAGCATCAGAAGTGCTGGAACGCGCCGAAAGGGCATGTCAGAGTCTCAATTTAAGGCGGGAGAATGACTTTTCATGTGACAGCGGAATGGACGGTATTCGGTAGCACCAGAACAGCGCACCCGTTGGGGCGGGTCAAACGACGAGTTTCACCTGTTTCTGACTTTTGCCCGGCACATGAGGCTATCCCGCTCATCTGCCAGTGTCAACGAGCGATCTGTTGTGCCGATCTCCGGAGGTTTCGGACATTGGCTTCTGCGATTCTTGAACCATGCGAAAATCCTGGTAACCTGCTCCAAATTTTGCGCGTTTTGACGCCACCGGCCGGTCGCCATCTGCTTTGCTGTCTTTCGGAATTTTCCGAACCCGTCTGCGAAAGTGGTACGCGCAGGCCGTGATAATCCGGAGTTTTCTTGCGGATACCGATCGGAATCGTGATCTCGCTACTGGAAGGACCACTGCAAAGTGCCACGTCGTAACGACCTTAAGAAGATTCTGATCATTGGATCAGGCCCGATTGTAATCGGCCAGGCATGTGAGTTTGACTATTCGGGAACTCAGGCCTGCAAAGCGCTGCGGGAAGAGGGCTATGAAGTCGTGTTGGTGAATTCCAACCCGGCGACCATCATGACGGACCCCAATACTGCCGATCGGACTTATATCGAACCGATCACCTGGCAGTACGTCGAAGAAATCATCAAGCAGGAACGCCCTGACGCGCTGCTGCCGACGCTCGGCGGTCAGACTGGTCTGAACACAGCGATGGATTTAGTCAGGCACGGCGTGCTCGCCAAATACGGCGTCGAAATGATTGGTGCCAGAGAAGAAGTCATCAAGCGAGCCGAAGAACGTGACACGTTCAAAAAGATTATGCTTGAAATCGGACTTGACGTTCCCCGCAGTTTCACGGTTCACAATATCGACGAAGCACGGGAGGCAGTCAAAGACATCGGGTTGCCGATTATCATTCGAGCCAGTTTCACGCTGGGCGGCACCGGCGGCGGGATTGCGTATAATATCGAAGAGTTCGAAGACATGGTCCGTCGCGGGATCGCGCTCTCGCCGATCAATGAAGTACTGCTCGAAGAATCCATCCTCGGCTGGAAAGAGTACGAGATGGAAGTGATGCGCGATAATGCCGACAACGTCGTTATCATCTGCGCGATCGAGAACTTTGATCCAATGGGCGTCCACACCGGCGATTCGATCACCGTCGCTCCCGCTCAAACTCTGTCCGACAAAGAGTATCAGCGGATGCGCGATGCCACGATTAAAATTATGCGTGCCATCGGCGTCGAAACCGGCGGTTCCAATGTGCAGTTCGCCATTCATCCGGACACCGGTCGCATGACCGTGATCGAAATGAATCCGCGCGTCAGTCGTTCTTCGGCGCTCGCGTCGAAGGCGACTGGTTTCCCGATCGCCAAAATTGCCGCCAAGCTGGCCGTGGGTTATCGACTGGACGAAATCCCTAACGACATTACCCGCGAAACGCTGGCCTGCTTCGAGCCGACGATTGACTACGTCGTCACCAAGATCCCTCGCTGGACGTTTGAGAAATTCCCGGAAGCTGATCCTACGCTGACGGTTCAGATGAAGTCTGTCGGCGAAACGATGGCGATCGGTCGCACGTTTCGTGAATCATTGCAAAAAGCGCTGCGGGGCCTTGAAATCGGCCACTTCGGACTCGGCGGCGGCAAGAAGGATCTGTGGGGAACCGACAAACAGCCGACCAGAGAAGAAATTCAGAGCAAGCTCGCAATCCCGAACGCGGATCGCATCTTCTATCTGCGGTATGCGTTAAAGTTCGGGATGTCAGTTGAGCACATTCACGAGACCACCGATATCGATCCGTGGTTCCTCCGCAATCTTGAGCAGCTCGTCAGACTGGAAGATGAGATCCGCCTGATCAGCCGGCTTGAAGATGCGTCCCCGGAACTCATCCGCCGCGCCAAGCAGGACGGGTTCTCTGATGCGCAGCTGGCGTTCTGGTGGGACTGTTCTCAGATGGAGGTCCGTCAACGACGCAAAGAGCTGAACATCGTCGCCACGTTCAAACAGGTTGATACGTGCGCGGCTGAGTTCGAGGCTTACACGCCGTATTACTATTCCACATATGAAATGGAAGATGAAACGCCGGCAAAGGAGCCAGGCAAAAAACGCATCATGATTCTGGGCGGCGGACCGAACCGCATCGGCCAGGGGATCGAGTTCGACTACTGTTGCTGCCACGCCGCGTTTGCGCTGGCAGAACTGGGTATCGAAAGCATCATGGTCAATTCGAACCCGGAAACAGTTTCGACTGACTACGACACATCCGATTATCTGTTCTTCGAACCACTGACGATTGAGGACGTGCTGAATATCTGCGACCGGATGCAACCCGACGGCGTGATCGTGCAGTTCGGCGGCCAGACGCCGTTGAATCTGGCGCGAGGCCTGGAAGCTGCGGGCGTTACCATCATCGGCACGAGTCCGGACATGATCGATGCGGCAGAAGATCGTGAACGATTTCAGAAGATTCTTGAAAAGCTTGGCCTGCACCAGCCGCCGAACGGCATCGCTACCAACATCGAAGGCGCGCGGGCAGCAGCAAATCGCATCGGTTATCCGGTGCTGGTTCGCCCCAGCTATGTGCTGGGCGGTCGAGCGATGGAAATCTGCTACGACCAGAAGAGTCTTGAACGCTACATGACGGAAGCCGTCGATGTGTCGCCGGACAAGCCTGTCCTGATCGACAAGTTTCTGGAAGACGCGATCGAAGTGGATGTGGACGCGATCTCCGATGGCGAAACGACGGTCATCGGCGGCGTGATGGAACACATCGAAGAAGCCGGTGTGCATTCCGGCGACTCTGCGTGTGCGCTGCCGCCCTATTCGTTGCCCGCCAGCGTGGTGGATGAAATCCGCGTGGCTACGCGCGCCCTTGCGACCGCGTTGCAGGTGCGCGGTCTGATGAATATCCAGTTCGCGGTCAAGGTCGATGGTGACAGTCCGCAGGGCACAGTTTATGTACTGGAAGTCAATCCGCGCGCCAGTCGTACGTCACCGTTCGTGTCAAAAGCGATCGGTCATTCACTCGCAAAAATTGCGGCCAAGGTGATGGTCGGGGTATCGCTGAAGTCACAGGGTTTCACGGAAGAAATTGTGCCGAAGTACACGTCTGTCAAAGAAAGTGTGTTTCCGTTCAATCGCTTCATGGGTGTCGATATTGTGCTCGGCCCGGAAATGCGATCGACCGGCGAAGTCATGGGTATCGACGCCGACTTCGCACTGGCGTTTGCGAAGGCACAGCTTGCGGCTGGTTCGCGTCTGCCGATGACCGGCAAGATTTTCATCAGCATGTCGGCCAATCATAAGCAGCGGATGATCGAGCCTGCACGCCATCTGCGGAAGCTCGGCTATCAGCTGGTCTGCACCAGCGGCACCGCTCGAGTCTTCCTAGAGGCCGGAATTGATGTGGACGTCGTGCGAAAAGTTCAGGAAGGTCGTCCGAATCTGCTCGACCTGATGGCCAACGGCGAGATCCAGCTGATCTTCAACACCCCCAGCGGCAAAGGGGCTCGCACTGACGAAGGCAAAATCAGGGCAGCTTCGGTTACGTATGGCGTCCCGTGCGTCACAACGATGCCCGGCTGTTCGGCAGTTGTCAACGCTCTGGCAGCCCTTCGCGAACATCCAAATCCGGGTGTCAAGGCGATTCAGGATTGGGTGGGTGCGAACAAATAGGCTGGCGCAACCATGAACGAAAAAACCACAACCAATCTTCCCGGCATGATGCTCTGCGCGAAGCAGCACATGGCACGGGTCGAAGCAGTCCGTCACATGGCCCAGGACACGTGGGCCGTGAAAATTCATGCGCCGGGGCTGGCGGCCAGCATTACGCCGGGGCAGTTCTTTATGATTCGGCCGGCGACGGGCAGTGATCCGTTGCTGGGGCGACCCTTTGCGTTGTTTGATGTCTACTGCGATGCTGACGGAAAACGCGCAGGTGTGGAATTTGGATTCGTAAAAGTCGGCAAGCTGACGTCGCTGATGAGTCAATGGTCTGACGGCGATGAAGTCAGCATCTGGGGACCGCTTGGCAATGGCTTTCCGATTCCGGACTGCCGCCACCTGATCTGTGTCGCGGGCGGCATCGGACAGACGCCGTTTCTGGGAGTCGCGCGCGAAGCGCTTGGACTGGCGACATACGGCAACCCCGCTCGGCAGATGGCACGGCGGCCGGAATCCGTTTCGCTGTGCTACGGCGTGCGGTCAAAGAACTACCTTGCCGGCGTGGATGAGTTCACGATCGATGGACTCGACCTGGAAATCGCCACGGACGACGGATCATTCGGTCATCATGGCTTTGTCACCGATCTGCTGAAGCGGCAACTGGCATCGAACCGGGACGAAGTTCACGTCTACTGCTGCGGCCCTGAACCGATGATGAAGGCCGTCGCGGAAATCTGCAAACAACTGTCGGTTCCATGCTGGCTGTCTCTCGAAACGCCCATGGCCTGTGGATTCGGCGCTTGTTTTAGTTGCGTCACCAAAGTCGTCGAACCAGATGGTTCATGGGACTACCGCCGCACCTGCGTCGAAGGCCCGGTGTTTCGTGCAGAGCAGTTGGTGTTGTAGTGGTCCAGTGAGGCATTGGCTGATGCCTACGGAGCCATCGTCGGGGAAATCACCTGACTCATGCGACGGTTTCGCACACTCTGCCGGGAAAAATCGCACACATGCACAGTGTAGAATGCCTGCATCCACGTTCCCGAACATGGCTTCAATACACCACATGATTCCGGCAGCCACCGTGAATTGTAATTTTCCAGTTTATGACCGATTAAGAGCCAATGGACTTTGTACGAACGTCGGACATCTGGCAGAAATGCGGCGAGTATCTGCCTTGGCATTCGCAACGCGGCGCTCGGCACGCCGTGTGCTGTAACCTCGCATGACACAACTTTCTGGTTTCGGCACGGCAAAACTTTCAAATATGCAGGGAACATTCAGATGCCACAGTTTTCGGCTGTCGGTGGGTTTCAGGCAGGAATAGTCGCGGTCATGGTGGCGTATGCCGTCATTACGCTCACACAACCAATCAGCGTCAAGGCTTCATCGACATCATCAGAAGCGGCTCAGGATGAAATCGCAGCACCGCCATCGAAAGCCGCGATGGATGAGCTCATGCGGCAGAAGCTTAGTGCCACACAGGGCGCTCTGGAGGCTGTGATGCGCGAAGATTTTGAACAGCTGCATGAAGTTTCATTGCAGATGGTGGCGCTCAGTCGCAAAGAAGTCTGGGAGCAGATGGCCAGTCCTCGTTTCGTTCAGGACACCGCTGATTTTGTGGCGACGGTGGAGTTCATGGATCGCATGGCAGAAGCTCGCGATACGGAAGGGGTGACCCTCGGATTTGTGCGCCTGACTATGGCCTGTGCTGACTGCCATCGCCACATGCGGACTCCCAAAATCGCTGAGCTGGAGCTTCTTCCAGGATTGTCGCGACAGAATCAATTGGCTCGCCTGCAACCCGATCTGTAGCTCCGATGTATCGCATTCGCAATGAACTGCGAGTTTCGTATCACTGCTGACGCAAGAGTTCGTTGAGATTCTGCAGCTGCGTTTCTATGCGTGACGATTCAGAGTCCGGACGTGTAGTCGTACGAGGAACGGACTGCGTCTTCTGATTGCACGCGAGCAGATCCGGCACTTCGGCGCCGGGGATCGGCTGAGAATAGAAGTATCCCTGCGCGTGAGTGCAGCCCATTTCATACAGCAAATCGCGTTGCTCAGCGGACTCAACACCCTCGGCCACGACGTCCAGATCTAGGTTCTGCGCCAAATTGATGATGGTCCGCACGATGTCCCGCGTTTCGCTGCAATGCAGCATCGTTTGGACAAATGAATGATCAATCTTCAGCAGGTCCAGAGGTATGCGATGCAGGAAAGCCAGCGAAGAGAGTCCGGTGCCAAAGTCGTCGATCCCGATGCGAATCCCCAGATCACGAAGTTCATTCATGACCGTGCGGGTCTGTTCTGGTTTGCCACGCAGCGCGGCTTCTTTAACTTCCAGTCTGAGTGTGTGTGGGTCGATACCGACCCTAGTCATGGCCAGCAGCAAGTCATGTTTGAAACTGGGCTGGCTGAACACTTCGGATGAACAGTTGACTGTGACGCTTATCCTGGAGCCAGCAGATACGAACTCATTCCACTTCAGAACTTCTTCACACGCCTCTTCAAAGTTTGCGCGACCCAGGCGACTAGTGAGACCCAGTGATTCGATGAGCGGAACAAAAGCGTCCGGCCCGATTTTTTCGCCACGGGGATGTTTCCAGCGGCTCAGCGCTTCGAAACCTTCGATGCGCCCGGACGACAGTCGCACGATCGGCTGATAAACCAGAAAGAACTGATGGCTGCGAATCGCCTGACGCAGGTCGTTTTCCAAGTTTATTTTTGCGGTTGCACCGGCCTGCATTTCCGGATCAAAAATGCGCCACCGGCCGCGTCCGTCGGTTTTTGCATAGTACATCGCGGTGTCGGCTTCCCGGATCGCGTCGGCGGGCATTTTCCCCTCGCCACTGCCAAAGGAGATTCCGATACTGACACCAATCAGCACCTCGCGGGTGCCAATCAGGAATGGCTCGGCAAGTCCGATGATGATGCGTTCGGCAATATGTTCCGCATCTGCACGCGAATGAAGCTGATGCAGCAGGATCGTGAATTCGTCGCCGCCGTGACGCGCGATCGACCAACCGGACTTCTGCCGGGCAATCATATCTGATCCGCGCAGACAGCCTTCCAGCTTACGAGCCACACTGCACAGCAGCAGGTCACCGGCGTCATGTCCGTGGTTATCGTTGATGCGTTTAAAATCGTCCAGATCCAGAAACAACACGGCACTCAGACCATGCTTGTTCTGATCCAGATTGATAACCTTTGACAGTTGCTCCTCGAACAGCAGTCGGTTTGGAAGCCCGGTGAGCACATCGCGAACCTTGCCTTCGGTCACATCGGCCAGCGACCCTGCCAGGCGGCGTACACGTCCGTCAGCGTCCGTCTGCATGACTCCACTGCACAGCATCCAGCGATAAGTTCGTCGCGGTGGCGCATGCGAAGCTCACAATCAAAGCGACCGTTGTCGAGCGAATCCGGCCTGCTGATTATTTCAATAAATGAATCCCGATCGTCCTTGTGCATTCGATCGAACCAGATTGGAATTGTGGAATCCAATTCGTCTTCTGCAAACCCCAGCAGTTCTTTCCATCGCGATGAAAGGAAGATCTGTTGCCGCACAATATCCAGATCCCACAGGCCGATCTGCGCACCCTGGGCGGCCAGAGCGTAGCGTTCCTGACTGCGTAGAAGTTCCGCCTGCGCATGTCTGTGCTGCAGGTGCAGTGAGATGCGGGCCAACAGAATTTCATCATCAATCGGTCGGGTCAGAAAGTCACTGGCTCCTTCGCGGAATGCCGTGGCGCCCTGCTGAGGCTCAGTATCTGACATGATCATGATGACCGGGAGCAGCGATTCAGAATACTGCTGCCGAATCTTTTTCAGAGCATCAAATTTGTCCAGACTCGGTTGAGCAACCGCCAACAGCACCAGATCCGGCAGAGATTCTCGCAGCAGATGCAATGAGACGTTGCCTGATTCGGCCGTTTGCACTCTGTACCCGGTGTCTGCCAGCAGGCGTGACGCGGCGTCCCGACTGACGCGATCGTGATCAACTACTAGGATTGAGGCATGTGTAGTTCTGCCTTCGCTGAGTCGGATATCGGATTCCGAAAGCTTAAAAAAGCAGGTCTCTTTGATTCGTGGCAGAATCCTGGTGCAACTTTGCAACGATGGGGCGTGTTGCCACTCGGCATCATATTCACAGGCCCGCTTGTATCGAACAACCGGGTTGCAGGGTCTATGCGGCGGATGCAAGGGCGCTCGTAGTACGAAGAACTCTCAGGACGCAGCGTAACGTGAGTAGTAAAGAATTCTGCTTGTCCTTGCGAAACCGGAAGAGCATTGTGGGCCAGGGTTGAAATTGGACGCTTGACGTGACACCATTCGCCCGGGAAACTGCGGGCGTTGTTTTGACGAACCGTGGTGTTCAAATTTATATACGTTCAAACACGCGAGAGTGGCGAAATTGGCAGACGCGCTGGATTTAGGATCCTGTGCCTTAAACGGCGTGGGGGTTCAACTCCCCCCTCTCGCAGTTATTCCAAAATAAGGTGCAGAATGCCCCTAAAGACGGTAGCGGCGCGCCCGAAAACCGACCAACGTTTTATAACAGCGATGCATTCAGAAGCCATCGAGGAGTTAACAAAACTTCCCCGAAATTAGCCGCAAGAGGATTGGCCGAGGTCGAGTATCCCGACGGGCGCGCGTGGGGCATACGACGCTGTCCAGCAAAAGATTAAAACTTGGCTCCGCGAGTTTCTAATCCACTGGTGCTTAACGCAGGCTCGCTCAGCCAGTCAACTCCTGAATCGGGCGGCCTTCCGGCAGAACAGGCACGGGGCGAAGCTGGTTTGGACCATGAAATACATGTTGAGTGTTGACATTCAGGAAGCTGTACACAGTTGAAAGAATATCACTTGGCGAATAACGCTGAGTGATCGGGAATGCTCCATGGGCATCCGTTTCGCCGATGACCTGACCGACCTTCAGACCGCCTCCCGAAAACAGCACGCTGTTGGCTCCCGGCCAGTGATCCCGGCCACCGTCCTTGTTGATCTGCGGAGTACGGCCAAATTCCCCATAGGAAACTACCATCACGCGCCGATCAAGGCCTCGGGCATAAAGATCCGTCACCAGTGCAGCAATCGCCTGATCAACTCGCGGCAGACAGTTCTCTTTCAGCACAGAGAAGTTATTCACGTGCGTATCCCAGTTGCCTCCGCTCAGTACGGTCACAAACGTCACACCGGCTTCTACCAGCCTGCGAGCCAACAGGCAGCCCTGACCAACGCTGAAGGGACCGTAAGATTCTCGCAGGCGTGGATCTTCCTGAGTCAGGTCAAACGCATTCAGTGCGCGGTCACTGGTCACCATTTCCATGGCCTGCCGAGTGAACCGGTTCATCCCGTCGAATTCATCATGGACATCGATGTCTTCGCGCAGACGATCGAAGGATTTTTGAAGTTCGCGACGATTTTCCAGCCTAGCCAGAGTCATCCCATCCGGCATCTTCAGATTCATCACATTGAAATCACTCTTGCTGGGATCGCCCTCCGTAGTAAAAGGATTGTAAGCTGGCCCCAGAAACGCGGACGCCCCCAGCGACTGTCGTCGCGGAATACTGACATAGGCCGGCATGACCGGGTGATTAGAACCTCGCAGGCGCGAAACGACAGCACCGATGGACGGATTAACGTTAATGGTGGTCGCTGCCGTCGGATTGTGGCCGGTCATCATCCAGTGAGAAGCGGGCAGGTGAGACGCATTTCCGTGATGCACGGAGCGAACTATGGCCACCTTGTCCATAATCTTCGACTGATGCGGCAGGTGCTCACTGATCTGAAAGCCCGGCAAACTGGTAGCGATTGGCTGAAATTCGCCGCGGACTTCACGGGGTGCATTTGGTTTCAGATCGTACATGTCAATGTGACTTGGGCCGCCGCCCATGGACACCTGAATCACAGCCGTGGGTTCACTGTTGGTTTCTCCAGCCAATGCACGGCGACAGAGTTCTTCCGCAAGCGTCATGCCGCCCAAGGCCAGTGAACCAACCTTCAGGAACGCTCGCCGTCCGAGCGCAATTGTTGGCATACCGATCGCTGAGGAGAATGGGGGCATTGAAAAAAGGCCTCGCACAGGTTTCGGGTTACAGGTTCGAACCTTGGAGGATACCGTATTTTAGGACCGGAATACAAATCTTTCTCGGATAACCATTCAAATTCAACGGTTGGCATGAAAAATTGTCGAGTACCAGAGTGGCACAGAATCGCTGATTCTTTCGACTAACCCGTCAAACGGCTCTGGAATTTCGTGAATCGCGGCTCCCTCTGCGGCCGTGATCATCCATTCTTTCGCCGATTTCAAGGCCGCCATCGAACAGATTTTGCAGGCGAAGAGCGACTTTACGGAATCGAGAGCCGCGATTAACTTCTTCGCAGTTCGAGTGATTAAAAAAAGTTGCGAGTTCCAGCATCTGCTCATCATTGAACGCTTTTTCCGGACCTCGTACCCAACGCGACGCCATTCCAAAGTGTTCACATGTTGCTCGCCAGAATGCATGTGACCAGCGTTGGAAAACAGGCGTCTCGTAACGGAGCACAACCTCACCGGCTCGCTAGAGATCGCCAGCTTCGACGGCTTTCCAGAACTGGATGGCGACCGATGGTGCGAACGTCATGAATGTGCTGTACCAGGCCCGCATGCCGTAAGGATAATAAGTAAGTAGCCGGGCTTTTTTTCCTCCGGCAAAAAAAGCGTAAGTCGCTTACCGAAGGAACGGTACAACTGCAACGAATAAAAGGTCATATTGATTATTGCCAGCGGTCAATGTAACGATTCGGCATCCTGACGAAATTCCCAGATCGACGATACGCTGCATCCCCTCCAAATCCAGCGACAAGTCCTGTCGATAGCAGGTCGGTACCGACAGAATCGGGCCGACAATCTGCCGTTGAAACTCCTGCGGGGTCAAATGCGATTTCTTTGCGGTAGCGGCCCAGATCCCATGAGACAGGCCGAACGCACCGGCCAGACCAGCACTTGTCGAGAGAAATTTTCGTCGGTTCATCGTTGTCCCTTTTACGGAATGATCGCAGGATTGATCGGCCTTTGAATCGAGCCCCTGGACCCTAAGAATTCACGCGAATACGCAACCAGCGAATATTGTTGATACAGTTTTCCGAACACCAGAAAACCACGAAAATGTCGCCGCCGGGAAGTTGGATGAGACTCGGAAAACCGAACTTGAGTGCGCTCAGTTCCTCGCCGGGCGAGTTCATCCCCGTCATGCCCGATGTGGCTCCCCGCCAGAGACAGAGCTCGGCAAGGTTGATCCAGGATTCACCATCGATCTTTGAAAGATTCGCCCACAACCCCGGACGATCGTGACGACGGTAGACGCAGACGATACGTCCATCTTCCAGACTTGCGAGCTTAGCCGTTTGGCCGTGTAAACCAGTCGGACGGGGAACCGAGAATGTCAGCCCGTTGGCCGATATTGAGTACGGGGTCGGCAGGCTTTCACCGCCTCGCTCTTGAAATGCCCATGAAACGGCTAGCAGGCGTCCGTCTGAAAGTTCAATCAGCGACTGTTCCCAATAGATAATCCCCTGAGAATAATCGTTCATGACCTTCAGGTATTCGGGCCAGGTTGCACCGTGGTCATGCGAAACGAGAGCAATCGCCTGCATCCCATTCGGATCGTCGCCGTTCCACCCACGCCAGGTCGATGTCGGAGCGAGCCAGCGGCCATCTCTGAGCGCGACGATCGAGTGACAGGTCTCAAACGCCGGCCCGATCAACGGCGCTTGAATGGTTCTGCCGGCCCACGAGCGGCCATCGTCCGTGCTGCGCAGAAACAGCAAATCCATCGGGACGTAGCCAAGGTTCGTGTGATTGACCAGTCCGACGGTCGGGTCGTCTCGGTAAAACCGACTACCGAATCCCACGAGATCGCCGTCAGACGTGCGACTGATTCGAATCGAATGTGTCGAACGCCGTTCGACCGAATCCTCGAACAATCGAACGGGCGCATCCCATGTTTGCCCGTTGTCACGAGAACGCGAAGTATACGTTCGATAGTCGAGACTCTCGGCCCCTTGTCCAAGATCGAAGGCTGCCAGCAATTCGCCGTTATCGAGTCGCGCGAGCGACGGGTGCCACGCATGCACGGCGCGCAAATGTGGAGCGGGGTTGCGATACACGAGTCCAGAATCGACACATTCAAGCATACTAATTTGGCCAGCTAAGAATTCGATATCCAGCGTCTTCATGACGATCAGCAGTAAAATATTTTCCAGCGACACATGCTCAATCTTTTCGGCGAACATGGGCGTCAAGATCGCAGTATACTGCGCATTCCTGACCGGGTAGGGTATGCTTCGCAATCGTTTTTTGAGCGGTCACAAAATTCCCGGTGAAACCCCATTTTTCAGGAATCCATCATGCGGACGTTTTCGCCGATCATTCTGCCCGGGATTGTCCTCGTGGTATCCATCTCGTTGGATGTTGCAGAGCTTTACGCGGGCAACCCGTCGTGGTCCGGTCGTTCGAAATACCGAATCTTGGTCGAGGTTCCTGCGGTCGAACTGCGGGATCGTGATCGGGATGTTTCAGTCGCGTCGGTGCCGATCGATTTTGTCCTGCTGCTCGAACAACAACGACTGCCGGGGCAATTTGATCCGTCCTCTCTGCATGTTCACCAGTATGATTCGGTGAACGGCCACGCTTTACAATTTGAGGACGGCAGTTTCGCTGCTGATCCGCACGACTGTCCCTGCCGGTTTGATGACGAACTTTCGCCGAGCAGCGATTTGAGCCGTGTTGGCTCGGCGATCGATAGTGACGACGGGCTGGTGAAGAGTTCAAAAACACCCCGCAAGGCGCGGCTTTTCAATCGCGAGCCCGCTTCCACTCGAGGGAAGATTGTTTGGACTCACACCCAATCGTCGAATTCAAAATCGACATACGCGATTTACTTCGATCTGATCGACGAGGCTGCCAGCATTCCGGTGAGTCCGGCTCCATGGATTGGGGATGTCGATGTGCTGCGACGCCAGGAAGGTCAATCGCTTGGGGGATTCCCGCATTTCACGATGGCAACGGGTGATTTGAATGGCGACGGATTGTTTGATCTCGTGGCGGGCACAGAAAAAGGCGACGTGATGTGGTTCCCCAACCGTGGCACCGAAGGTCGGCCACTCTTCGTTGGGTGCCATTTGCCTGAGGACCAGCACGGTCCGATTGACTGCGGCTGGTACGCTGCGCCATTCGTCTATGACTGGAACTCGGACGGCCTGCCCGATCTGTTGATAGGTACCAGAACGAACGTCATCGTGTGGTGGCGGAACACGGGGACCCGAACCGCTCCGAAATGGGAGCACGTCGGCTTTGTGCAGGTAGAAGACAAACCATTAGCCGTCCCCGAGGCACCGGTGGACGAAGATGATCACGGTATTTTCAAGGTAGACTATTACAATCAACCCTGGGTTGGCGATCTTAACGGAGATGCATTCACGGACATCGTCACGGGAGGCTATACCACCGGACGAATTTTTCTGTTCGCGGGAACGGGTCGCGATGCAGATGGCATCCCCACGCTCGCTCCGCCCCGTCCGATCGAGGCGGACGGGCAACCCATCGATACTGTGTGGGCTGCGGCTCCATTCGTACATGACTTCGATCACGACGGGCTTCCCGACTTGGCTACGGGAACCTGGTTCTGGTCCGGTATCCAACGCAGGCCGCTTCCCGGTGAAGGCGATTTCCTCGCTTACTATGCGAATGTTGGCACGAAAACTCACCCCCAGTTCACACGGCGTCCATTTCCCAAAGTGGGAGACTTTCCGACCGGTGCGATCGCTCGACCAAGTGCCGTAGATCTCAACGCTGACGGCTTGATCGATCTTCTTGTGAATGACGGTAGCGGCAATGTGTATCCGTTTCTGAATGTCGGCGACCCGCAGTCCCCCCAGTGGGATGTTCGCTCAGCCCCACTGACGATTTCCTGGGGATTCAGCAAAGATCTTGATGTCTCCGTGGTTACCGCCGATCTCGATGGTGATGACACTCCCGAGTTCCTTGTTGGCAATCAGGTGCTTACACTGGGCGGTGGCATTCACGCACCTTCTGGTGAGCACCGTGGCGTCGCAAACGTGCGAGGTCAGCCGAT
>CANJQC010000134.1 GCA_947476295.1 Planctomycetaceae bacterium
ATCCTCTGCCGCAGTCAGGATCGGTCGAAGAAAGAGGAAGGCATTACGCAACGCTTCGAAATGAAAATCGAAACAGCATTGACTCGCATGAAGGCCCGCTGCGAAAAACAGGCAAGCGATCCGATGAAGGTCGAACGTGAGATCGGGAGAATGCTCGGCAAGAATTCCCGCGCGGCAAGACTGTTTGATGTGAAGGTCACAAAGACGGATAAGAATGCCGCTCGCATCGAATGGTCAAAAGTCGAAGTGGCCCGTGACTGGGCAACGCTGAGCGCCGGCTGCTACCTGCTTCGGACAAACGTGGCGGACTGGTCCGACGAAGAACTCTGGAAGGCCTACATTCAATTAATAGAAGCAGAATTCGCGTTCCGAATTCACAAAAGCGATCTGTCGATTCGCCCGATCTGGCACACGAAATGAAGAGCGTGTCCTTGCTCATATCTTCGTACGCTTCCTGGCGTACGTGCTGTGGAAAACTCTGGGGCAACTATGTGACAAAGCGGGGCTGGGCAGAGAGCACTCGCCGAGTGCTTTCGGAACTGTCCGACATCCGCTCGATGGACGTTGTGCTGCCAACTCGCAGCGGTGTGGAGATCCGCGCCCGCTGTGTCTCAAAACCCACTGACCATCAACAAATCCTTTCATTGCACGTGCGATCCTAGGTGAAGTGCGGCTCTGTGTCCCACCCGCATCACATGTGTCAACCGGCCCGGATACGCTACACGAGCAGCCTTCGCAGCGTCGTTCATTGTTTTTCCAGGAAAATACTCACCTGATTCCGACTCAATCGCAACAAACTCATCCTCATGTTCCGGCTCCAAAAGTGCCTGAAGACGAGCCTCGTAAATCATTTCTGCTTTTGCCGTAACGTCATCGATTACCATTTATTGCTCCTGAAAATGATCGTTCTTCGGCATCGTAGCGGAGTCTGGCAGTATGCGGCAATCCCTCAGTGTCGCCGATAGAGGCGAGCGGCAGGGCGTCAGCCCTCATACGTTAAACAGGAAGTGACAGATGTCACCATCCTGCATGACGTAGGTCTTGCCTTCGACTCGCAGCTTGCCGGCCGCGCGGATGTCTTTTTCGGTCTTGTAGGTTTCCAGGTCAGGCAGCGTGTAAACTTCGCACCGAATGAAACCGCGTTCGAAGTCACTGTGAATCACGCCCGCCGCCTGCGGTGCAGTGGCCCCGACTGGAATCGTCCATGCACGCACTTCTTTCTCGCCGGCAGTGAAGTAACTCTGGAGGCCAAGTGTCTTGTAGGTGGCCCGCGCCAGTGGTCCGAGTGCGGGCTCTGTTAAGCCGACCGACTCCAGCATTTCTTGGCGGTCTGCTGTATCAAGCTCCGCCAGTTCCGCTTCCAGTTTGGCACAGACCGGTACAACTGACGCACCGTGTTCGGCAGCGTACTTGCGCACTTGGTCAACAAGCGGACTCTTGCCGTCCAGATCGTTTTCCGCCACATTCGCCACGAAGAGAATTGGTTTCGCAGTCATCAGCCCGATGGCTCGCACGACTTTCTGTTCATCGTCGGTAAATTCAGCACTTCGCAGTGGCTTGCCGGCATTCACAATTTCTAGGCACTTCTCCATGACGACGGCGCGTTGTTTTGCGTCCTTGTCGCCGCTCTTTGCCGATCGCTGAGCCTTCGGCAGTGAGTTTTCCAGAGTCTGCATGTCCGCCAGCATCAATTCCATTTCGATGACTTCGATGTCCGACAATGGATTGACGCCACCACCGACGTGCGTCACATCTTCGTCGATAAAACATCGCACGACCTGCAGAATGGCGTCCACTTCACGAATATGGCTGAGGAACTTATTGCCAAGTCCTTCGCCTTCGCTGGCCCCTTTCACGATTCCGGCGATATCCACCAGTTTCAGGATCGCAGGGATCACTTTCTGTGGCGGAATGAATTCTGTGATTCGATTCAACCGTGCATCAGGCACGCTGACGATCCCTTCGTTCGGCTCAATCGTGCAGAACGGGTAGTTCGCGCTTTGGGCAGCCGTTGAAGAGGTCAGGGCGTTAAAGAGTGTGCTCTTGCCGACATTCGGCAGGCCGACGATTCCGGCTTCCATCGACGATCTTTCAGATTCAGGAACTTCACGACAGGCGACGGTTCAGGGTCACCAGAATTCGAAGCGGCGGATTGTATCCACCCACGCCCCCGCGCCAAATGGTGGATTTGGAGTAACACGACAATGGGAATTGGCAACAACGTCACTAGGAAACGGCCGAGACTCATCGTCGGGTGTAGTCGCGGATGATTTTGAAAGTAGGTCCTTTTTGCCGGAAAGGACTTTCGCCGTAAGGCGAACCGCCACGGGTCGCACATCCGCTCTACGTCGCCGCATGGCCGTCCTTCCGACCGCGACTGGTCGCTGGTCGCGGCGTGGCCGCGAAGTCCTGCTCGGGAAGCAGGACCTACCGAAATCGGGGACTGCACCGCGAACCTCCCGGTATACGCCACTCAACTTCATTACGGCGGACTGAACAGTTACGCTCCGGCATGACGCTGGCAATGATTCCGGTAGTCTTCTCATCACAACGATTCAGTCAAGGTGTAATACTCATGTCGAATCCGTTTGCTGCGCCTGAAGCATTTCCAGGTTTTGATCCGACTGGTTCCGGAGAATTCCGCAGGATTTCAGCGAGACCCATTGAACGCCTGACAGACGCAAAAGCCATGCTGGGCGATCAATACTGGCTGTTTGTCGGGATCTGCCTTGTTGGAGTCCTGATCGGGTCCATCGTTCCTATGGGCATTATGATGGGGCCAATGATGTGCGGGATTTATCTGTGTTTCCGATACCGCATGAACGGCATTCAGGTGCGGTTCGAGACATTGTTCAAGGGTTTCGACGTCTTCGTGAACTCGCTGCTGGCGATGCTCATTTTCCTCGGTTGTTCGATGGTCATCATGTTTCCGCTGATCATCATCATGATGGTCGGAATCGCCACCGCTGGTAACAATGAGGCGCAATTGATCGGAACTTTCTTCACGATGTATCCATTGATCCTTGTCCTGTCATTGCTGATCTACATTCCATTCCTGTTTGTGTTTCCACTGATCGTCGATCGTGGAACGGGACCGTGGGAATCGGTCACGCTGAGCGCTCGAGCGGCATGGCATAACCTGGGTCCATTGTGCGGTATGTTGTTTGTACATTATCTGGTGGCAATGCTCGGAATCTGTGCCTGTTACGTTGGTGCCTTCTTGGTCATGCCATTGACGTTTGGAGCGATGTTCACCGCATATCACGAGATCTTCAACAGCCCCGTCAGCGTACCGCCCGCTACGTGCAATCCAACCATGCAATTTCCGCCACAATCGCAACAGCATTTTTAGCGCGTGATCGATTCGCTGTTCGGCGATTTCAAATCGCCGGCGGTTTGTACCCCGGTAATCTCGCTGGCCCTGAGCTGGTTTCGATCTCGGTAGTATTCAAACTGCTGACCAGTCAGTGTCTCTGGTGCAGCGCCGGGCGTTCGTCGATACGACACGGTCGCTTGGCGACCTTTATCTGCACGGAGGATGAATTGCTGCTTGGATGAATCGTACGTGATTTTGTCGGCGTCACCCGAGATTTCGCTGGATTCCAGATGACAAGGTGCATGGGTTCCGCTGAATTCGTCCGACGTATTCGATTCCGCTACCATCGCAAATTGGGATGTGGCTTCGCTGTCACCAGACTTGATCTGCGAAAACGACAGGTTCTCACATCGCATGGAACCTGTATTTGGCGGAAGTTCGTTGACATTCAATCCATCCAGCACGATCCGATCACCCATCTGACGCACGGGTCCAAATACTCCGCGCACATGCTGCTTCAACTGCACGAACCGTTGCTTATAGTTGCCTTCGATGCTGCCAATGAATTTTGCCTGCACAAACACAAATGCGTCGGTCGGCGTTGAAACCGCCGTGTTGGAACGTGCCACGGCGCGGGGCGTTGTGCGTGGCGTGTCTCTCGAATTCGGACGCGTGGATTCGATGATTCCGGAACTTCCGGACCCTGTTGCGCCAAAGGTACCGGTGATCATGTTCACTGTCAGATCGGAGAATTCCGCATGGTTTCGCGATTCAACGACGCCATCCTTCATCTGATCGATATCCACAACTACTTTGCTGTTGCATTCGATCCGTTCAATCGGGCCATTGTCCGCTTCAGTGGATAAACTGGCAGCCTGAAGCACGCTTTTCTTTTGATTGCTGGACTGCAACTGCAGATCGTCGGTGAAGTAGACTTTCATACTGGCACATGTGAGTTCGACCTTGTGATCAAGCTCATTGGTCATCACCGCTCGAATGTTGCCAACAAAAGATGCTGTGCGATCAGAATAGATCATGGAATCTGTCCAGTAGATCTCCAGCAGCGATGGCTTCTGCAGTGTCTTGCCATCCAGCCCCTGATCGACGACAAGTAAAATACTACCGCTGCCTTGCACCGTCGCTGAGCGTTGAACGCCAGTCGCTCCATGCAGAAGTTCTCGCAAATCGATGCGTGGTCCTTCAATTCGCCGTGAAGCCAACCTCGCTTTCGCCGGGTCTCCAAACAGGCTGACTTCGGCAATCTCGGAGAAACCGGACTTCGCTGAAAGTGCGTTGCCCTCCGCAGCAAAGTCACTGTCCTTTTTGATGCCGGTGTGATCAATCTTGACATTTCCGATCAGCCACACATCGTTCCATTCGCCGCTCGCCTTGTTGTCAGCATCTCGCGTAAAACTGATGTTGGCTGTGGCGGTGTCGCAGAAGAACTCGGTCGTCCCGTGCTCCTCGGACGAACGGGTGCCGTTCGTCGATTGACTGACAGTTCGAACCTTGTCCGCCGGGCCACTTCTTGCTGGAACTTCAACAAAACTCGCGGTCAGTTTTTCCCGCACATTGCCGGTCACACCCTTGTGAGTAATTACTACGCTGCCGGTCGCTACCAGCTCTTTTGGACTGATATGACTCAGATCCAACCCGGAATTCTGCCCCACATTACTTGACCTGCGGTCAGACGAGGCATCGTCCAATGCCTGCGTTCCGGTCATCTCAATCGTATCACCGCTCAGACTCATCGCCGCTGCCACCTCACCAACCTGCGTCTGAGAAATTTTCACGTTGCCTTTTAGCGTGACTCGCTGCTCCGGCGACTGACGCATGACGAGCGATTCCGTCCAGATTGCATCAAACGAATACGCTTCGTCCTGCGTTCGATTTGGAGCAGTCGGGGAATCTGAGGGTTCAATCCGCCCGAGCCCCAGACATTGAATCGTGTGAATCTGACTGTTCTCGTCGTGGGCCGCTACGACATGAGATGCCGTCAATATGCTGCCTTTCTGATAGATCTGAACGGGCTTCGGACGACCGGTTGAAGGCGTGTGGCCACTTGACAATTCCATCACTCGCTCTTCGACGTGATACTTAAGCCAACTCATCATGGCAGTCACATCGTGTTCCCGCGACGTGAATTTAACCTTAGAACCTTCGGCCTTAATACTTGCGAGTTGCAGTTTCGTAGAACGCTTTTGTTCAACACCAGATTCAAGCATAGCGGGCTGAAACTGCAGTGTCAGCTTTGAACAATACAACTGATCCAGCCCGCCGGTGTTCGTTGGTCGCTCAATCAGAATCTGGTTGTCAGGCAGAATTTCCCGATCACTGAAACCAAAAAACGTCGCCTGGTGCGTGGGGACGAAGTACTCAAAACCGTCCGCAGCACTGATCTTCAGTTTCACCGCTTCGCGGCCTGCATCTTTGTCCTGAAAGAACAGATCACATTCGATTCGTCCCAATAGGCTGATTTTTTGCACGTCGGAGATCGACATCAAACCTTGTTTCTCGGCGTCGCCAGATGACAGCAACTCAATCTCTGCACCGCTTTGAGCGACGCCACTGTGTGGGCCCCACCAGAATTTGACCGGCTGGCTGGTAGTGACTTTCATTGCATTGTCAGACACCGAGAATCTTCGTCCCTGGATTCGCAGTCCATCAGGGCCCGTGATACGAACGTCTCCCTGTAGCTGCCCGCTGCTGATGGCACCGAACTCATTGGTGTCGAGCTTAAACTTTGTCGATGCGTCAAGCTGAGCCGACCTAGCGGTCAGCGTGTATGGGACTTCTGACTTGTCCTCCTGCCACAACATTGCAAGCGGATCGACTTTGATCGAACGGTCTTCATTGAAGAGTTCATGATTCTGAAAGTACATAAATCGAGAACCGTCACCAAATCGCGCGTTGGCGTTTTTGACCCACGGATCTTCCTTGAACCACATCTCCGCTCGTTCCGAAAACCTGGGTGAATTCTCCGGTGCGGACGATGACACCACTATGCGATGCTGCGTTTGCTCAATCGTCAGCCATGGTGCGGTCAATTGAGAATATGCAGCGTACAACGTCACTAGGGCGATGCCGACCAGCATCGTTCGAGGGCCTCGGGGTATCGTTGAAAGCGACATGGGATAACTTCGAAAAGACTGCGATTATGAGTGCCAGCCACTGGATAACCCGACTTGCTGAGTCTCACAAATTGTGACATGCAACACCACAAGAACACTTGCGACTAGCGCCGTACTGCTCAATACGTTTACGCCGACCTCGCAATACTTCGCGGCCCGAGCCGTGCTGAACCGCCGCTGCTCTGCTCTGCCACATCCACCTTTTGCAGCACGTCGGTGATGTCCAGCATACCAATCGGGTTCCGGTCTTTGTCGATCACAGGCACTTCGCTCAACTTGCGTTCAGACATCAGATGAATGGCCTCAGGCAGCAACACGTCCGGACCAAGCGTGATTGGATTGCAGGTCATCACATGTCGAATCGGCTGATCCAATTGCTCGTCACGGCGGTTCTCAAACATCCGCGCGAGGTCGCTGTCGGTGAAGAGCCCCGTCAAGCGGCCTGTTTCGTTTGTCAGAATGACGGCTCCCGTGCGACGACCAGGATTGCTGTGATGAATCATCACCTCCCGTACTGTTTCGTTTTCTGACGCGATGCGCAGCTGGTTGCCGGATCGCATTACGTCTTTCACCGGGCATAACTGTCGGCCCAGACTTCCTGCCGGATGATAGATGGCAAAGTCCCGTGCCGTGAATCCTTTCGACTGACTAATTACGAGCGCCAGCGAATCACCCAAGGCCAGCATGGCGGTGGTTGAACACGACGGTGCCAGTCCCAGTTCGCCCGCTTCCTGATGCTTGCCGATTTGCACGACAACGTCGGCCTGCCGTGCCAGTGAGCTCGCATTGTCTCGAGTGATAGCAATGATGGGAACTCGCAGCGACTTCAGTGTCGGAATCAGCGTGACAAGTTCTTCTGTTTCTCCGCTGTTGGAAAGGACCAACGCCACATCGTCCGGCCCGATGCAACCCAAGTCTCCGTGCCGTGCTTCAGTCGGATGCAGAAAGTGTGCACGAGTTCCAGTACTTGCCAGCGTGGCGACGATCTTCTGGCCAATCAAGCCAGCCTTACCGATCCCTGTGACGATTACACATCCCGTTGCCGCACGGATCGCGCGGACAGCGTCGCAGAAACTGGGGTCAAGACTATCCACCAGTTGC
Source organism: Planctomycetaceae bacterium (assembly GCA_947476295.1). GTDB lineage: Bacteria > Planctomycetota > Planctomycetia > Planctomycetales > Planctomycetaceae > SXXK01. Next base: position 7,549 of record CANJQC010000134.1, read on the forward strand.
ACGAGCGCATCGGCTTCCTGGCGAATAATTCGGCGGGCTTCTCGCAACTGTTCCACGTCGCCAAAAGAAATGACGTCGCGGGGAGATTGAGCGGCACTCATGGAGTCGTCCCTGACTTACGATAATCGCACGGCAAATCCATCTGCCGTCTGTGGAGCTTAAAATGCTTGCGGAGTGTACCCCGAGGGGCAATTCTGCGTCAATTGCGAGGTGACAGCTGTTATCTGAGATACGGCGGTCGCAAGCTGCGTTTTTCCTGCAAAAATGCTCTAAATAACTCCGGTGGCGAGTGCCAGGCCGCTCAGGCGAGTTTCTTCGCCAGAGCTTTTTGCAGCTTACACTTTTCCGGTGGCACTACGACTCCATCGCGATATTGTTCCAGGAGTTGGCGAGATTGCTGGGCCAGCATTCGGCGAACGTCTCGACGTTCGCCCTTGATGCGAGCGATTTTCATTTCATCATAAAGTGTCGTCTGATGCCGCATCCAAGCAATCACGGCTGCTTCGGCGCGGCGTTCCACGGGAATTTGCTTTGTTCTCGCGACAGTGCCACTTCCAACCGGTGTGGCGTGTTCGGCAACGGCCTCGGCAAGTTGTGCGGCGAGCTGTTGATAAATCGGGGCGAACGCCAGAAACTGAAACACCGCATCGCGAAACGTAGTCACGTACTCCGTTTGGGTTTTCTCACGACGTCGCGCCCCTGCCAATTGCCGTTTGGCATACGCCTCCGTAGAACGTTCATCGGCAAGCTGCTTCATCGCGGCAGCGATGTTGGCCTGCGGTGCCCAGACGCCCTGAGAAAATGTCTTGCGTCCTCGCTTCTCCTGCACCGTCCACGACGGCCCCGCTGACTTGACGCGACGGGTCAGCCCTGGATCTCCGGGCAGAAGTAATGACCAGTGGGCCGGCGGTGTAAGTATTTCCCCCGTCGAAGTCAGCACCGTCTCCGGACGCGGTCCGGGCGTTACGACACGAGTCTGATTCGGCATCTTAATATGATCCTACACGACCGCTCTGAATTCAAACAATGAAAACACAAAGTGAACGAAGAGCACGAACAGTGTGGCCCACAGAATGGTACGTGTCACGCCCTGACTGATTTCCGCGCCGGACAATTTTTGCGTCACACCGCAACGCCAAGAAATCATTCCCACGCCAAGTCCGCAACAGACGAGTTTCGCGATCAGCCATTCGCTGCCCCGATACAGGATTGACGCGGGCTGCACCAGCTCTTTGTGAAAATGTGCGTCCCAGAATGCGATCCCCAGATCCTGATGACTGATCAGAAACGCAAACGCTGCCATCAGTGCCGCGACGACGTAGCTCAACAAAGCCAGGAACGGCGTGCCAAGCAGAAACGCATACAGAATCGGCGTCCTCAACGAACGTGCGGGATTCATTCCGATGGTCTTCATCGCATCCAACTGGTTTCCGTAGACCTTGCTGCCGACATCCGCTGACACTGCTGCTCCGGAGCGAGCGGCAATCAGGATTGTGGAGAGAATTGGCACCAGAAATCTGAACAGCGAAAAGCCGGTGGCATTGAGCAGATTTTCGGTCAATAACGGTTCTGTAAACTGACGAAACGGCAGATAGCGGAACACAAAATCCTGCGCCACATAGCCCAAAATCATGCCTGCGACAGCGATGTAGATACAAGCCGACGGACCTGCCACAAGACGTATGTAGTACAGTGTATAACGTAAACCCCAGCGCCAGCTTCGCCACAGCGGCAGCAGCGAAAACGGCAGCAGCAGGACTTCTTCCAGGATGATTCCTGACCGCTTCAAAAATGTCAGGCTTGCCTGCTGGAGACGTTCGGTCCACGAATGAGCGATCACATCTGTGGCTGCAAGAGGCGGAGTGCCAAGTGCGGCGGGAAGATTAGGCCAATCTGATTTCGGCAATTCTACCAGTCTGAGATTCGCATGATCAAGCAAGATGATTCGATCGGCAATTCGGCTAAGCGTTTCATAATCGTGAGTCACCAGAATCGAGGTGCGTTGATAGCGCTGCTGCGTTTCTCGAATCAGATCGGCCACCTGTTGAGCTGTTCTGGCATCTAATCCGGACGTCGGTTCGTCGTACAGCACAACGTCAGAATTCGGAGCGATCGCGCGGGCAATCGCAAGTCGCTGTTGCTGACCTCCGCTCAGCACCGCCGTGGCGCGGTCCGTCGGAACTCGAAGATCCGCAAGCAGCTCAGCAGCACGCGACCTAGCTTTATCCTGGCCCGTCGGAGCATGGTCAAGGGCGATCTGAACATTCTGCAAAGGCGACAATTCATCCAGCAGTGCGAAGTTTTGAAAAACGACTGATACCGGATGCGAGGCGTCCGCAACACCTCGCCGTGTTCCGTCGGCAGCGATGAAAGCGATGTCACCGTAGTATTGAATGCCTGCATGTGCATCGTCGATCAGCCCGGCAAGAATCTTCAGCAGCACCGACTTGCCGACACCACTGCATCCCAGCAACAAAACGACTTCGCCCGCCGGAAATGAGCCGCTTGCTGAATCAAGCAACGTGCGTTCGCCCGCCCGCACAGTCAGGTTGCGAATCTCGATGCTGGTACCGGTCGCAGCTGATACAGCAGGCTTGCCAGGGTCAGATTTTGAAGCGAGTTCTTCGGCTGGCATCAGGGTCTCACCGGTTCCCGGTTGTCTTGCGCTGCAGGAACTGCCGGAATCTCGACAGACATCGGTGTGAGCGGACTTTGTATCGTGCCTTCAAATTCGATTGGAAACTCCATCGGTTCTTTCGCGATGACAATTTGTAGATTGTCATTCGAGTGATTGATATCATTACCCGGTTTGAGACTATTTGTCCCGAGCGGAACAACAACCAGCCACCGACGATCCTTGAGCAGGATTTGACTCCGCAGCACACGCGAAAACTCCGGCGTGATCCCTTTTTCGCGGTTGCCAAAAATCGCGTCGCCAATCGCGCGTGCTGTTGGCTCAAATCGCACATTCGCGACCTGCAGTGCGTTCTGAACTTCAGCACTCCTCCAATAGTCCCGCAGCGACGTTTTCAAATTCTCGTTCTGCACAATCGATTCCTGGACGACGCTCCAGATAATCGCCTGCAGTTCCGGATCCGTCAAAATTTTCCGCAGGTTTTCACGAATGACATTGCGGACTCGCTCATTCTTACTGACGCGGGAAATAATCCGCTGCGTAATCGCCACGAACTGATCCGAACGTTCCTCCAGTTGCGGACGTACTTCCTGTTCGAGGAACCGGTCAAATTCTGTTTTCACCGCGTTTTTCTCGGGCAGCGGTGAGACATCATATACGTAACGCCAGGTGAACGACCACAGCGAAATGCGATCCCACAGTACCTTGCCCAGCTCACTGGCCACCGGGGTAATTTCTTCTTCGACAATCGGCAAAATCTCTTCGCGAACCAGCGGTACAATTTGTCGCCGGATAATTTCCGCCTGATACCGGTCTGCCAACTGCCCAAACTCGCTGCGATGATCCTGAATGATCGCAGGAAGTTCCGCTTCGATCGCGTTTACAGCGTGAGCCAGGCTCTTTTCAAAAATCGGCTGTAACTGAGTCATCATTTCGCTGCGGTGCGATTTCCAGTCGTCAGCGATCAGCTTGGCAATTTCCTGCTGTCGTTCCGGAGGCACCATCGTCCGGACGACCCAGTCAAGGGCCGTGGGCGTCGTGTGGTATTCGAGTACAAATCCATCAGGACACTCCGTCGCGACGGTATTGTAGAAAACGACTGACGCTAGCTTCGTCCACGCTTCTTTAGGTTCGTCAGAGAAGTGATTTCGCACACGTCCCACCTGGGAATAAGTCCCGTCGGCATGTCGCATGAGAAGCGGATCTCCCGGTGACAGCACAATTGGGGTGTCTGAAAATGCGATTCGTTCCGACGTCGCACCTGCCATCCATTGACCAATCCCACCGACCACATCCGCGACAGAACATTGTTCCTTCGCATCCGTCCCGCGCACCGCCAGCCATATGGATACGCCAATTGCGATCCATGCGACAGTCCCCAAAATCAGATGGCGGTGTTTCATAGGAAGAACCAATGCATGATCTGAACAACCCAGCTGCCGAATCGTACGGCGAAACTCACCGCAGGCAAACCCTGTTCGCAAGCCTGCATCGTAGTTCGTTCAAGACGCCCGGTATTTGGCTTACATTTTCAAAATTCCGTGATATCCGGAACCTGTTTTGCTATGCTGATATCGGTCTCGTGCCTGTACACCAGCAAAAGACTGTATAAGGACTCTGATGTGCCGCTGATCTTTCCGGGAATGGACCCGTATCTCGAGAACCCTGCGATCTTTCCGGGGATACATGGTCCGATGGTGACCTACCTTCGCGACCAGATCGCTCCGCGCATCCGTCCGCGATACGCAGCTTCTGTCGGCGAGCGTGTTTATGTCGAATCGGCGTCAGGGTGGCAGGATCACGCGATCATACCTGATGTTTGGGTGCGGCAAACGAAGGAGCGATCGGATCAGAACGGCGGTGTTGCGGTCGCCGAGATGCCGGAGGTGGACGAACCAATTGTCCTAGAAGCTCAGGATCTCGAAATCCGTCAGCCGTTCGTCGAAATTCTCGACCGCGAATCCAATATGCGCGTCGTCACCGTGATTGAGCTGATCAGTCCGAGCAACAAGTACGCTGGTGCCGGGCGTGATTCCTACGTAACGAAGCAACGCGAAGTACTTTGGAGCGATACGCATCTCGTGGAGATTGACTTGCTGCGTCGTGGGCCACATGTGGTGGCTATCGACGAATCATCGACCGCTGGTCGTTACGATTACGACTACCTGGTTTGCGTGCATCGGGCTCACACAACTCGATACGAAGTCTATCCACGCAGCATCCAGCAGCCTTTGCCATGCATTCGAATTCCGCTGGCTGGCAACGATCCGGACGTGGGTCTGGAAATTCGCGCGGCGCTGGAACAAGCGTACGATGCGGGCAGTTACGATCAACGCATTGACTACGCCCAGCCCTGCCAGCCGCCTTTGTCAGCCGATATTCAGGCTTGGGTGAATCAGCTGGTGGAACACCGGAAACCTGGCTCGGCAGGCTGAAGCCAGCACTTCAGCAAAACGAACATGGCCAGGTCATCGGACCCGGCCATGTGTCAGAGCGGTTTCGATTTCTGGCAGAACACACTACGCAGCGCGACGGAACATGTCGTTCATCGGAAGAATGTCTGCCGGAGCGGCTTCCTTAGCTGCGGCATCGATGAAGGCTTCAAAGATCTGCAGATCCAGTGCGGACGCGGTGCTATTTTCCGGATGCCACTGCACGCCAAGGCAGAACCAGTCATCTTCAATTGATTCGTAGGCTTCGATAACGCCGTCAGGGCACGTCGCACTGACACGAAATCGCGACGACAAATCTTTCACGGCCATGTGATGAGCGCTATTGACGCGGACTTCACCAGGTCCGTAAATCGCGTCCAAGCGAGTTCCCGGAACAATCTCCAGCACATGTCGCAGATTCTGTTCGACCGGATCGCGATGATGCAGCGCGCGGGGAACTTCTTCGGGGATGTGCTGGTACAGCGTGCCGCCGCACAGTGCATTCACCAACTGCATTCCGGAACCAATCGCCAGAATCGGCAAACGGCGTTTAATAGCCATTTCCGCGACACAACGATCGAAGTCTTCTCGTCGCTTAGGCATCACTTTCACTGATGGATGAATGTGCATTTTCATCCGGGTGGGATCAAGATCCAGATTGCATCCTGACAGGACGACGCCGGCAACGTTCTCCATCATCTGATTTAGATCATCCTCGCGTTCAAGAGGCGGCAGTAGCATCGGAATACCACCGGCAGCATTTACGCTATCGTAGTATCCTGTGTTAAACCAGCTGAGTGCTGCACCGTTGTAACGTTCCGGACGAAAATCACCGGTGATCCCGACCATTGGTTTCTGAATGCTCATGAATAGGTTCCCTCCCAGGTTGAGCAGATCGACTGGACACTGCGAAGTGCAGCGTCTCAGGTTTGAAGTGGGCTGGAAGCGAATTGAACCCCGCAGCAAAGAGCGGCAATGCAGACTTTGGTCCATCGTCGGACGACGGAGAAAATGGCAGGCATAGCAGACTCCTTTCCGCAGCACGCAACCGATTCCATTCGGTTGACTGAAATCGTTCGGCAATGAGCCACAATCGAAATCAGAAACCCTTAATAACCCACTTCAGGCTAATTCACTGCTGACCAAATTCCATTGGCTCAGCGAGCGACGGACGGGAGCATAGTCAAGACAATTTCGCTTGTAAATCAAATCGCCTATTTTGTGCTAAAGCTCCTCTTCCGTCACTACATCTTGTATATCAACCAGATTCTTCTGCTCCTTCATCTCCGATAATATGTTGGCAATCCCCAGTACATCACCGGCATCTTTCTGGATGCTCTCCAGATACTTCACCAGCCTTGCGTAAATGTCGGATGCAAACTGTTCTGCTTTCACGACAGATGACATCTGATCGAACATCGTCTGGTCACTGACTTCATTCGGATCCAGTTTTTTACTCGACAAACGCAGATCCGATAGCTTTGGCAGAAACGCCAACTGCAAGTGTTCGCACAATTCGCGAGCGAAATGCTCCGCCTTGTTAATACGTTCAACAAGCGGCAGATTGTCCGGGTTTTCAAATTCCATGATGACCTTCTGGCGGCCTCGAAAAATTGTCAAGGGATCCGGCATCAGAGCGATGAGCAGCACACCATCGCATTACAGCAACATTCGTCCAGTGGCGTCAAACACAGTTCGTACGATTCGTGTGGCTTCCTAAGAACCCACCAGAAAAATACTGGTTCTGCATGGCTTCGACCGGATGCAAACATGCGATGCGGCGGGAATTGTTTCGTCATGGAAGAAAGAGCGATCTTCGGTATACTGTGAGGGACGCCGAGGGATATGAATTTAAGCAACGCTGAAGGTTAGTTCTTGAAACAAGGGACATTGTGATGGCTTTGCCGCAGTTTGTGGCCGGGAAGACTCGGATTGGCTGGATCGGGACCGGTGTGATGGGTTCCAGCATGTGCGGGCATCTGATGAGTGCGGGGTTCGCAGCGACTGTGTATTCGCGGACGAAGCAGAAGGCGGAAGCTCTGATTGGTAACCGAGCTTCGTGGGCAGCATCGCCGAAAGAGGTCGCTCAGAATTCCGATGTGATTTTCTCTATTGTCGGATTCCCGTCTGATGTCCGTGAAGTGATGCTCGGCAAGGACGGCGCATTGGCCGGAGCGAAGGCGGGGAGTGTTCTCGTTGATATGACAACCAGTCAGCCGTCTCTTGCTCTTGAGATTTATGAAGCAGCGAAAGCAAAAGGTGTCCACAGCGTGGATGCTCCGGTGTCCGGCGGAGACATCGGCGCTCGGAGTGCCGCACTTTCGATTATGATAGGTGGCGATGCTGATGTCGTGACTGCGTTGCAGCCACTTTGGGAAGCGATGGGGAAAACGATCGTCCATCAGGGCGGTGCTGGCACCGGTCAGCATACAAAAATGGTGAATCAGATTTTGATCGCGACCGGCATGATTGGTGTCTGTGAGGCATTGCTGTACGGACAGCAAGCAGGACTGGATTTGCCGACCGTGCTGAAGTCGGTGTCGAGCGGTGCGGCGGGAAGCTGGTCGTTGTCGAATCTTGGACCGCGTGTCATCGACAATAATTTTGATCCCGGATTTTTCGTCGAACATTTTATCAAAGACATGGGAATCGCTCTGGAAGAGTCCCGCCGTATGGGCTTGTCGATGCCAGGACTCGCGCTTGCACAACAGCTTTATCTTACGGTAAAATCGCAGGGCTTCGGTCGGAACGGGACTCACGCACTGATGTTGGCGTTGTCACAACTGTCCGGTGTTGACTGGCGAAAACGCCAGTAACTCCCTGACTTCGCCAAACCACAGCATCGTAGGGTGGGACGTCCCACCCTACTGGTCGCCGAATGTTTTAATGCCGGGTTATGGAGCTGGAATGTTGTTTTCGGTAACGGGGTAGATTCTTTCGAGCTTGACTCGAGCATCTGGGGTAGTGAATTGCCAGTCTACTATTCCTTTTGAATCGTTGCGTTGGCGTTGCCATGCGGCAACTTCGTGCTTGAGTTGTTCATGATCGCTTCGATCGGGGCCGTTACATGTCCACCAGCTGTTTGCTGGCCTCGTCGAAACAAACCAGCGGGCGTGCCGGATCTGGCGGTCGATGGTAGACATTCAGAGGCTGCTGTTGTTCAATAGAGCAAAACGGCATCTGGCAGACAAACTCGGCGTTGGCTTCCGGCGGGATGACATACTGCTCCCGCCGCCACGGAGTTGCAGCGTCCATTTCGCAGCGACATTATTTCTGCCAGCGACGACTTTCGTCATGCCGATTCGACCGTTTGGCATTGGGCCAGTTTCCTCACACAGCGTACACGTGATTCGCGTTGATCAAGCTGTCAGAGAAATTGAGACGGAAGAAAATGGTCAGCTCGTGACCTCATGGAATCATCAAATGCGAGTGGAGACTTCGCCGGGGAATCAATCTCGCTACACGGATTGCATTCACTTGAAAGCGGGCCTCCTGACGCCACCTGTCTGGTTGTTTGCCTGCCTGTTCTGTCGTTCCAGGCAGCGGCGATTGAGAACGTTGCTCGCCGAAGACGACAAAGTGAAGAAGCCATGAGCAAGTCCACAGCATTCTCCCCGGATTACGCGGCTGCACGACTGCGGTTTCGTCAGGCGGCGACTGTCCTTGGATGGACGCTGGAGGCTCACTCGATCGGTCTTAACGGACCACGCGATGAAGACCTTACGGAGTAGCTGCCCATTTTGCGTGCGGCTGTCTTTTACGGGGTTTGCGGTACCGTAGGAGAGCAGGAAATTGGGTTCAAATCGGTTCGGGCTGAGTTAGCGGGCCTCTTTTTGCCCGGATTGCTTCCAGCTCAAGTTCGAATAGCGACTTACCGG
>CANJQC010000135.1 GCA_947476295.1 Planctomycetaceae bacterium
CCGAAGACTTTTCCGGAACAAACGCGGTGATGTTTCGATCTTCAAGGCCAGCCAGCACGGAGCCTGCCGCGTTGCCACTGTCGGTGAGTACGTTGTCAGGTTTTTCGCCCAGCATGTCTGTCGGGCGATCGACGGCCGGAATCAGTTCGTTGGTTTCGTTGATGCAGCCCAGCACGTTCGAATCAACGATGAATCCCTTTGCACCGTCGGTGAGACATGTGGGTGTATAGTTCGGAGCGTAGCCGCCTTCTTTGTTGGTCAACACCGAAACGGGAGAGGCTCTTGCACAGGGTGTCGCGGCCACCAGGCGGGAAGGTCATCTCAAACGTGTCGTCCCGATGGCGGACGGTACTCTGGTCGTTGTGCCACTGCGTGCAGAACTACGTCCAAAGGTTCTTTTCCGCGTCGGCTCCGCCACGGAAATAGAAGCTCTTGTCCGCAAGGGCATTGATGTAGCTGGCCCAGAACAGCGCGAGGTATCCGCGAGGAAACACCGGCTTTGCGCCACACAGCGAAAACTCATGTCAAGGTAATGAGGCGCAACAAGTCGGAAACGCGTCCAGCTTTCGACTTAAAACTTGGGAGTCGGCGGCTGGTGCAACTCCGCCTCTCTCTCGCTGATCTGATTGAAGCTCATCGGCGAGTTGCGCGGCTCGAAGAAAATCTTTCCGTCCTCAAGCTGCTCGCCGGTGACGATATGCTCCAGATTCAGGCCCGCCAACGCGGGCACGAACACGCTGCTTGTCCCCGCCGAATGGTGCAGGCTCCACACGCCGTTATAGCCGGCGCAATGCTCGCGCTCAGCTGATAATATCAGAAGCCACCTGTCCATGCACGTCAGTCAGGCGGAAGTCGCGGCCGGCGAAGCGGTATGTTAAATGTTTGTGATCCAGTCCGAGAAGGTGGAGCATCGTGGCATGCAGGTCATGGACATGCATCCGGTTCTCAATGGCATCCCATCCAAATTCGTCCGTGGCTCCGTACGCCATGCCGCCCCGAACTCCACCACCCGCCAACCACATCGTAAACCCAAAAGGGTGATGATCCCGGCCGTCCTTCCCTTCCGCCGTCGGTGTTCGCCCGAACTCGCCACCCCAGACAACAAGCGTGTCTTCAAGGAGTCCACGGGCTTTCAGATCCGCCAACAGTCCGGCAATTGGCTGATCCGTCGCCATCGCATTTTTCTCATGCCCCGCCTTGAGACCTGAATGCTGGTCCCATGGCTGAAAGCCTCCCGTCGTATGATACAGTTGCACGAAGCGAACACCGCGTTCAACAAGCCGACGTGCCAGTAAACACTGACGACCGAACTGTTCCGTTTCGGGCCGGTCAAGACCGTATTGCCGGTTCATTACGGCGGTTTCTCCCTTCAGATCAAATGCTTCGGGAGCCTCGGTCTGCATGCGAAACGCCAGCTCAAATGATTCCATGCGAGCACTCAGGGTATCATCATCGTTCCGTTGTTCACGGTGCAGATTGTTGAGGCGATTTAGCGCATCCAGCTCTCGTCGCTGTCGCTCCCGAGTAACCTGAGTGCTGGCGAGATTGCGAAGTGGCTCAGCAGGATTAGAGACCAGCGTTCCCTGGTAGGAAGCGGGAAGAAAGCTTGATCCATACTGGCGGGCACCTTCAATAATCGGACCGGGCCCGATCGCCACAAATCCCGGCAGATTCTGGTTCTCAGTTCCAAGTCCATACGTCACCCACGCACCGAGACTCGGGCGCGAAAACACTCGTTCGCCGGTATTCATCAGCAGACAACCGCCCGGATGATTTGGATCATCGGTGATCATCGAACGAATCACGCAGATATCATCGATGCACGTCGCTGTTCGAGGAAACAGTTCGCTGACCTCCAACCCCGATTGGCCGTGCTTACGGAACTTCCACGGCGAACCCAGCAAGTTGCGCTGCTGGCCCAGATACAGTTTGGGAGACGGCTGACCATTGTACTTTTCAAGCCGTGGCTTTGGGTCAAACGTATCGACCTGTGAGGGACCACCGGGCATGAAAAGAAAGATCACTCTTTTCGCGCGAGCAGGAAAGTGCGGTTGCTTTGGTGACAGCGGATATTCGGCGGCAGCACTCGCATCATCGGTCGTTCCGGCGGCATAGGCTTTGTCAGCAAGTAAGGCAGACAACGCTACAGCGCCAAATCCGGCTCCACACCGGAGCAGCGACGTACGACGACTTAGCTGATTTCTCTGAAACATTTGTGCCGTTTCCTCTCAACTTTGAGCGAACAACGTGAACGGACCATAGGTTTCCGAGCGGTTACTCGAACTGGGAGAAGGGCGCTCCGCCCTTAGTTAGTCGATATAGATAAACTCATTCGAACAAAGGATGAGACGACAGTAGCGTACCCACAATTTATCTTCGCTGGAATCCGCGACCAGCTGTAATCCGATATCCATTTCCGCAGGTGTTGGTGTCCGTGCCAGCGTAGTCTCGTACAGCAGACGCACGCGATCCTCGTCGTTCTCCGGAGCATCCCGCACCAGTCGAGCGGCCAGCGCAGCGGACACCTGATCAAGCCAGACATCATTCAGCAGAAACAATGCCTGCGGAGCGACGATCGACTGATTGCGGCGTTCAATAATACCTCCGCCGTCCGGTCCGTCGAACAGCGAATTGAAGTCGGCTGTTTTTGTCCCGGTCCGCACCGACATCAGATACAGTGTCCGTCGCGGCACCGAGATCTCTAGGAAACCCGGACCGCCTAACGCTGGATCGAGCATCCCTGAAACGGCCAACAGGGAATCGCGAATCGCTTCGGCCTCAAGACGACGACGAGGCATGTGCGATAGAAGTCGATTCTCCGGATCGACGTCGCGAGACATTTGCGACAAGTGATGCGCCCCCTCCTCCGCTTGTCCTGAATCCTCGGTCGTCGGCTGATTCTCGACTACATTCCGAGTTCGGTCGCTGCTTTGCTGGTACACGCTCGACAGCATGATCAGCCGATGCATGGCTTTCACTGACCAGCCTGACTCAACGAAGCGACGAGCGAGGTAGTCGAGTAACTCCGGATGGCTGGGACGTTCACCGCGAATTCCGAAGTTGGTCGATGTACGCACCAGTCCTTCTGCGAAATGATGCTGCCAGATGCGATTTACCATCACCCGGGCCGTCAGCGGATGGCTTCGATGAGTGAGCCATCTTGCCAGTTCGCGTCGCCCGCTGCCATCCTGAATCTTGGGCGGATCGACGCCAGCCAGCGCCTTAGGGAATCCGCGTGGTACGGTCTCGCCGGGCTTCGCTGGGTTGCCGCGAATGTAGACTTGTGCGTCGTGGAATCCTTCGTGCTTCGTTCCCGGCGGGCCACCGTCCTGAACTACGACGGCGCGAGGAATCTCAATAGCAGGCTTATTCTTCAGAGTTTCCAGCTCCTCATTTTCAGCAGCCAGACGCTGACGTACTTCCTCAGGAAAAGCCTGCAAACGTTTTCCCGACTCAATCCACAGTGGACTTCGCGGCGAAAGCAATTCGTCGTAGAGGTCGGCCACAGGATCGTTACTCGCCGTCTGCGTGTGTTCCGTCGGTGAAGCCAGCCAGCGAGAACGCAGTTCGTTCTCAACACAAACCCGAGCGGCTTCATTGAGCGGCTCAGCATAGACCTGCAACTCGCAAAGGTCTCCTCGAAACTGCTGACCGGTGCCCGAGCCAGGTCCACCGATGTGTAGTGTGGTGATCGCTGGATCGCTGGACACGGAGTCGATCGTCATATTCGTTCCGACTTCTTCGCCATCTCGAAAACACGTCACGCCGCCAGTGCCCCATGTGAGGCTGATCAGCTGATAGTCGAGAGTTCTCGGAGCCGGAATAACAAGATCACCGCTCGCACCCGCTCGACGAAGAATCGCATGCAGACCGCCATCGGCCGTGGGCATCAGACCAACACCATGCTGGCCGACAGTCGAATCTTCCCAGCCAATCAGGCGAGTCCCTGCGGCGTTCGGATCCGGGCGAAATACCGCAAACAGCGAGCCTGTTGAGGGAACGCTGCGCGGCACCTGCAGCATTGAATTACCGTCAAATCGGATCACTGGCCACAGCGTGTCGCGAATCCGCACGGTCGTCATTCGCGGGCCGGGCGTGTTGGTAACCGGAATGGCATCGTCAGCGATCGCCGCCCGGTCCGGCCAAAGCACGATCTGTCCAAGGGCGTCGATGGTGATGGACCGATCATCGGCGCGAAATTGCAGCACCTGTGATTCCGCCAGAGATTTCGCAATCGGGTCACTGTTCCGGTGCTCCCGGCGTTTATCAGCAATGACGGTCAGGCTATCGACTAGTTCCTTGATCGCTGTTGCGTCGGCCGGGATCGATCCGCTGCTCGGATCATCATTCTGCAGCATTGCATTCAGTGCTGACAACGCGGGTTGCCGTTTGAGAAATGTCAGCCAGCGTTCAATCGCCTCAGGATCGGCCCCGCGAGTCGCCGCAAACTGGGCAAGTGGTGGTGGATTTGCATCACGGGCACAGTGGAAGTATTCGATGGCAAGCGGCAGGTCACGCGGCAACGAAGTAACCAACTGTCGTTCGAGGTATGCGACATACTCCCTGTCCGAGGATGTTTGCACAAGGCGCGACAACTCGGTCAGTCGCTTTCGGTCTCGTTCCGACTGAGCTTCGATGGCCTTAATCTCGGCCGCCGGCAGCAATGGAACCCGAACCAGTGGCGTGTTTCCCGGGACAGGGCCGGGAATTAGTCGCGTGCTGAAAAAGATCCCCGCCAGCGAGTAATAATCTTCCGTCGAAATAGGATCAAATTTATGGTCATGGCAGCGGGCACATGCAATCGTCATCCCCATAAATGCTCTCCCGACCACATCAATCTGGTCATTCACGTAGTCGGCAATCATCTGTTCCTTATCGACATCTCCGGGAACGAAATCCGCAATCGCCAGCATTCCGGTTGCGACCAGCGCATCGACGTCGATCCGTGCCGAGTCGGCTGGCTGCATCAAATCGCCGGCAATTTGTAATTCGACAAATTGATCGTACGGAAGATCGTGATTGAACGCCTTCACAACCCAGTCGCGATAGCGCCATGCTTCGCGGAAATCGCTGTCCACCGGGAGCTGAATCAGATCTCGCGCGTCAGCATATCGGACGACATCCAGCCAGTGTCGTCCCCAACGCTCGCCATAGTGAGGCGATGCCAGCAGCCGATCAACCACCTTCTCAAAGGCCGTGGGCGACTGGTCGTTCCGAAACTCATGAATTTCGTCGGTCGTCGGTGGCAACCCGGTCAGGTCGAACGTAATTCGCCGAAGCAGTGTGCGTTTATCGGCAGGTAGGCTGGGTTTCAATCCTCGGTGTTCAAGTGCCGCCAGAATGAAATGATCGATCGGGGAGACAGGCCAGCCCTGGTCCTGAATCTCTGGCAGCGGGATGTCACGGACTGGCTGCAACGACCAAAGACGGTCCTTTGCCGCAGGATCTGCGCCGGTCGATTCAGGCACATCGCTGTGTTCATCACCTGGCCACACGGCTCCGTTTTGAACCCATCGGACGAGATTCGCAATATCTTCATCCGCTAGTTTTCCATCCGGCGGCATCTTCAAATCACTCTGATAGCCTACTGCACGGATCAGCAAACTTTCCTGTGGGTTGCCAGGTGAAATAACAGGCCCGTTGTCTCCGCCCGTCAATGCCCCGCTGCGATTGTTTAGACGCAGTCCTCCTTCCTGTTTTTTTGGGCCGTGGCAGGAATTGCATCTTTCTGCGAAGAGTGGCCGTATGGTCGTCTCAAAAAATTCGATCTCCGCGTTATCTTCGTGCGACGAAGAATATGCGTTTGGCAGCTGCCCCAGCATCAAGAGGAAAAAGCAGGGCAAAAAACGAACGAAAACTCTCATCTGGCACGTTCCGGAAAATCGGCAGCAATCGACAAGGCTGGGACAAATGCAGCCTGCGGCTCAGTCCCAATTGTAACGCAGAGACCCGCAGAGCATAATCTTATGCGTTCCATTTTCGAACGCATGGAGGATCATGGCGAGAGTGGATGCCATTTAGCCCTGCCACTTCGTTCTTCATCAGGGAAAATCACTATGTGTCGTGGAAACCTTCTAATGTGCTTATGCACAAGTATCCCGCTGGCGATTGCTTTACTTGTACATACGGCAGTTCTGACTGCAGGCGACGATGCTGCCTGGTTTCGTCGGGATCATGGGATCGCTCCCGAAGCAACGTCACTGCCATCCGAATTCGGTGAAGGTGCGGACCGATTGTGGAGGACTGAACTGCCACCAGGAATATCAACACCCTGCATTTGCGGCGATTCAATTTTTGTCACGACCTTTGTTGCCGAAACCAAGGAACTGGCGACCGTTGCTCTGGACCGGGCGACGGGACAGGTTCACTGGAAACAGGTTGTGCCAACGCGGACTCTGGAAGCCTTCCATCCCGTGGGCAGTCCGGCTTCCTCATCCCCGGCCTGCAATGGATCGCAGGTGTTTTCGTTTTTCGGAAGCTACGGAATGCTGTGCTACGATCTGAACGGCACGCTGCTGTGGGAACGACAAATGGGTCCATTTCAGGATGAGTTCGGCGCGTCCAGTTCACCTCTTCTGGCTGGTGACAAAGTCATTCTCAACGAAGATCACGATATCGACAGTTTTCTGATTGCACTGGATCAGAAGACGGGAGACATCGTCTGGAAAACTCCGCGTGAAGATGCGACTCGAAGTTATTCCACCCCCGTCCTGTTCGACAATCACGGGCGTTCTGAAATTCTTGTCGCCGGTTCATTACAATTGACGGCCTATGATCCAGCGGACGGCCAGAAGTTGTGGTGGTTCAATGGATTGTCCCGGATTGTGGACTGCACTCCTGTGATCCTGAATGGCGAAATCTATGTCGCCTCCTGGACTCCTGGCGGGGATTCTGACGACCGTATTCGGATGGAACCTTTTGCCATGGCGCTGACAACTTACGACAAGAACAGCGATGGGGAAATTGGAGAGGACGAGTTGCCGGAAGGTAATGCAATTCTTGATAGATTCTTCCGCATCGATCTCAATCAAAATAAGCGACTTGATCAACCCGAATGGGACAAGCATGCTCTGGTATTTGCGCGTGCTCAAAACCTGGCTACTGCGATTCGACCTGGAACGCGAGGACCGGCGCCGACAGAAAACGTGAACTGGTCGTATCCTCGTGGACTTCCAACCGTGCCGAGTTCCGTGGTCTATGACGGCGTCCTGTACATGGTGAAGGACGGTGGCATCATCACCAGCCTTGATGCCTCAACCGGAGAACTGCTGAAGCAGGCGCGTGCCACTGGCCCAGGAAACTACTATGCCTCGATCGTGGCCGGTGACGGTAAGGTGTACCTGATGAGTGAAGGCGGTGTTGTTACGGTCTTAAAGGCAGGACGAGACTGGAGCATTCTCTCATCCAGTGATTTCAAGGAACGCATCATGGCAACGCCCGTCATCTCAAACGGACTCATGCTGATTCGTACCGACCTAGCTCTCTACGCCTTTCGATGTCGTTAGCGGTTTTGAAATGAGAAACATCAATGGAAAGCAGAAACGCGTTCCACGTACGAAGTTGATCGAAGGTTTGCCGGTCCATGAATTCATCGCCCAACATGCAGACCTGCTTTGGCTGCACCAGAATGGAATGTGGGAGTTCATAGTGCCGGAAGACGATGGCTAACGAAGTTTCAGGCGTTCATGCTGTGGATCGCAACCTGCAATTTTACCATTCGTCGTCTGAATCATATTCCGCTGGCGCTTCACCATGAGATTCGACAATGATGGGAAGCGATTTATCCGGGTCTGCTGGCGCGATATTTTCCAACTTCACTTTGAATCGCCAGTCGGCACCGAAGTCATACTGAAACGGCATCGACTCACCCACTTGCAACGGTAAACAGCCGATTGCTATTTCGTCGGTGTGCAGCTCTGCATCGCCAACGCGCGGGTGTTCAACGGTTAACTTTTGGCCATCGCGTTCGATGAACTGAAATGCGTAAAGATGATCGCCGTCGAAATCGAACGCGCCAATAATGCACTTGGCCAATTCGTCCAAAGACGACTCGGCTGAGATTGCAATTCGTCTCCATGGTGTGCCGAGGGACACTTTGAAATAGTAGATCCCATCCCGAAATTCCGGCTCAGCGAACTTGAGGTTGTTGATCCACTGCGGGAAGCTGGGTTGAAACACTGGCTGCCAGGCACCGAAGTCAGATTCACACTGTTCGTCAGCGAAACGCGAGCGTTGAATCTCACTGAATACGACCCCCAGCAGTTCGTCTCCAAAAGGCGTGTGGCAAACGTTTGTAACACACCAATTCTGCCCTTTCGCCGGTTGATCCCGTTCCACGGTCATCAAACCGAACAGTTCGAGCAACGCCAGCGTGGTGGACTGCTGCACGCTGTGCAGGAATCCTCCCCGTACTTGCTCCTTTTTGGAGAAGCTGCGGCCTTCCGGCGGGATCGACTCCAATAGCCAGCGGACCTCCATGGCGAGGTAACCGAAATTGCCTGAGCTGTGGAGTCCGATTGCTTCCCACGAAGCGTGACGCAACCATGCTTCCAACAGATTGAAATACCGCTCCGTCGGGTTGAGCTGGAGCCACTGCCGGCACATCAAGGGATCAAGCGTCAATCGTCCACTGGTTTTGCCCTGGCCTTCCGGGATCCCGATCTGAGTCGCGCGCAGCAATAAGTACAGTCCGTTGATGTGAGGAAAGGACCGTTGTTGCGGTCGCGCCAGATTCGGGCGCAACGGCATGGTCATCTTCTCATCCAGCTCGCGAAGCCGATCCATCGGCAGCAGATGGTATTTACCGGTCGAACGCACGCCACTTGCGGCGAAATCCAACAGAGCCTCAAAGTCTGCTAGAATGGTACCGGGGCCGCTGTTGTCGATCTGCTGGGTTGAGAGATTTGAGAGATTGCTGCCGCTGCTGCGAATTACGATTGGTTTTAGTTTTGCCATATTAGATGCTTTCTTTCCAACAACTGCGAATTTTGCGCGCAACTTTTCGACCGTAGCTCTTTGGGATTTCGAAATTCGGACTTCAGATTTGCGGCTTCGCCGCGCCAGGTATCCGCGAGCGCGGTTTGGACTCACCGCGCCCCCTCGCTTATTTTTCGTATTTTGGGATGTTGGGTTCAGGGACTGTGGCGACAAGCTTTCGGATGATCTCGTCGATATCAAAACCTTCGGCCTGAGCCTGAAAATTTGTCGATACGCGATGTCGCAGGACGGGGATGGCAACCTTGCGGACATCAGCGATTGTCACATTCGGTCGGCCATCCATCGCGGCCGCAGCTTTGGCTCCGGCAATCAGATTCTGCCCGGCACGCGGACCAGCTCCCCAATCGACAAGCCTTTTAATGAAATCCGGTGCGCCAGCATCCTTTGGTCGCGTCGCGCGGACGAGCCTGGCAACGTAGCTAATAATGAAAGGACTGGCCACGATCTGGCTGATCTGGCGCTGCAGGTACAGGATCGATTTCGCAGACAGCACTTTGCGAACTTCCGCACGTTCTCCGGAAGTCGTCGCTTCAAGAATTTTCTCCTCTTCATCCAGCGACGGATAATCAACCTTCACATTGAACATGAACCGGTCCTGCTGCGCTTCCGGCAGCGGATATGTGCCTTCCTGTTCGATGGGGTTCTGAGTTGCAATTACAAAGAAGGGTTCCGGCAACTTATACGTCGTCTGCCCAACTGTGACTTCGCGTTCCTGCATCGCCTGCAACAGTGCCGATTGTGTCTTCGGCGGCGTGCGATTGATTTCATCTGCCAGCAGGATGTTGGTGAAGACAGGACCTTCCACAAAGCGAAACTCACGACGTCCAGTCTCACTTTCTTCCAGCACATTGGTGCCCGTGATGTCGGATGGCATCAGGTCGGGCGTAAACTGAATGCGACGAAAATTGACGTCCAGCAGTTTTGCGATGGTACTCACGACCAGCGTTTTCGCCAGTCCGGGTACTCCGACCAGCAGGCAATGGCCACCTGTGAAGATCGCGGCCAGAATCTGATCAATGACGTCGTCCTGGCCGACGATCACCTTGTGCAGTTCTTCGACCATAACCTGATGGTGTTTCTGAAACTTCTCAAGGAATTCATCAAAGTCGCGTTTCTCAGCCAAGGGTAGATTCCTGTTGTCTGTAACAATGTGATTTCATCTGTTCGGCTTCGCCCCTAAGAGCCGCGCCGTTGGCGTCGGGTTAAACAATCACAGGATAGTCAATCCCCCATGAACCCTGCCAGCAAATCGGTCAACACCTCTTCATCCGTTGGATAATTCGACGGCTGAAGTGCGCGGAGCGGAAGCGGGACGTTGTCCATACGATACGCCGTTCCCGCTGCGTGCAATCCATAGACGGCGGTCGTGAAACGGACCGTGGGAGTGAACTCCAGCGGCGCGTTGGGGTAATCGATCACGATCGTGGGAATGGACTTCAGATGATCCCGGGCTGCGTGTGAAAAGTACGGGATTGTTTCGGCCCCGACAATCACGCACAGATCCGATTCGCACCGTTCGAGCAATTCATTGGCGGAAAACTCACCGGGATTGTAACGCGGATAGCCGCGAGCGATATCAACCGCAAACGGATATCCGGTTTGCCACAGCAAAACGTTGTCTGCCCCCGACACATCGCCCTGCATTCGCAT
This sequence comes from Planctomycetaceae bacterium, assembly GCA_947476295.1. Lineage (GTDB taxonomy): Bacteria > Planctomycetota > Planctomycetia > Planctomycetales > Planctomycetaceae > SXXK01. The sequence continues at coordinate 10,648 of CANJQC010000135.1, forward strand.
CCGACGTGCGGTAAAACGTGTTACGGCGTTGAGTTCTGCGACCAGTTGCAGCAGTGCCGCCACATGAATGTGTCCTGAATGCGTTGGCTGGCTGCCTTCCCACATGCGCGACCCTGCTAGGCCAAGGCCAAAGAACACAATCCCATAACGGCAATTCTTCATCATTGCCATGAGTTCGCGCACGGGCTCCGCCACATTGCTCACGATGCCACCGCGCAGCAACGAGCGCAGTTGGCCGACAATTTCGAAATCGCCGTCGGGTTGTACGGGGATCGTCAAATCAGCTTCGCCTCCGCATGGAGACAATTTCCAGTCCGCTACATGGTCCGCTTCGCCAATCATCACAACCTTACGGCTGTCCCTGCCTTCGGGAGTGAATCTGCCTTTCGCGAACACGGAATAACGATCCGTATGACGCGGATGCGATGCGGCGGGATGGCATCCCCAGAAGATCACAAGGTCGGCACGATTGCGTACTTCGCCGAGCGTACACGTCACTTCGCCGACTTCCTGCAACGCCATAATCGATGGACCATGGCACATCGATGCGGTTGTATCGATCACCGCGCCAATGCGATCTGCAAGTGCAACCGCAGCCCGCTGGCCGGGGCTGGAACTGCGAGATAGCCCATAAACAAGCGGATAGTCGGCTTGTTCGAGCAATATAATCGCTTGGTGAACAGCGGTGTCGTAGTTTGTCGTGATGCCGCCAAGCTCCGCGATTGGCTGAGTCGTTTCGGAATGATTGCGGAACCAGCGTTCTCCCATCGCACAGTGCGGCTCAAAGCGGCTGATTCGCCCTGCTTCGAAGGTCAGCGAGACATCGTCACACAGACAGCCGCAACCTGGACACGCAACGTGAGTTTCAGTTTTCTTCACGCATTGCTCCAGAGCACCGGCGGCTGGCAGTTTGTTCATCCTACTCAGACACCAGCAATTCTGGCGTCACCAAATTCAGCATGTGACCATGATCCGCCGTAACGATGAGCAGCGATTCGTTCCAGTTGCTGTGCGATTCCACCCACTGTGTGATGATTTTTATCGCATCGTCACCGCAGTTCACCGCACCGATGGAAGTGTCAATATTGTCGTCGTGGTTGGCCCAATCAACGTCGCCGGATTCAACCATGAGCCAGAACGGTTTCTGGTCGCGGCCCAGCACGGTGATCGCAGCGGCAGTCATATCGCTGAGTGTTGGGTTTTCTTCCAGATCAGCAGGCGAGTACGATTCCCCCTTCTTGCCGACACCTGGAACCGGATCGTAACGTCGATCAGCGGTGGCGAAGGGCAAATGACCGTTGTATTGTCCGTTGCCGAAGAATCCGAACAAGCGATGATTGCCGTTCACGGCAGCGGCGGTCGCGTTATGCAGAATCTGCGAACCCTTGAGACCAGAAGTTCGCGCGGCGGTCACGTAAGACCCGCCATAATCGACACTGATGGATTTCAGATCGTTGTCGGTCAGATAGATATTGCCTTCGACAAAGTTAGTACCTTGGCTGGCATTACCTCTTTTTGTGTCGCCCGTGTTTCCGTATCCGCCGCCGATCAGGACGTCCAGTCCCGGCAATGGCGTTTGAGGATGCTGAATTGACGGCAGGCCCAGCATGTCGCGAGTCAAATCCTGATAATCGTCACGCGACACGTTGTGGGCGTATGATGCGGCGGGCGTGGCATGGCTGATCGGCACGGACGAAACGGCTCCGACACGCCATCCCTTTTCCTGCAGATCGTGTGCAACCGTTGAAACGGGGGTCCCGTTCGAGTCGACATTGACGCTGCCATTGAACGTCTTGATCGCAGTCGTCATGCTGGTGGCCGACGAGGACGAATCCGTGTAATCATGCTTCGGGCTTCCTGCTGCCGGCCTGGCTATCAGATAACCGGGATCGCTCGGAATGTCCCACGGTGCCGCCCCCGCAGACGTCGCATCGTAGCCTCCGCGAATCGTGCCACCAGGATTCTTCACTGACTGTGTATTGACATCGACGTCCGTCCCTTCGTTATGTGCGCTGGTGACCATGAAGCCGAATTGCGTCGTTTTGTTCGCGCCATAGTCCTGAAAATGCGTTCCCTGGCCGCGGCCTTCTGTGTACGTTACTTTTTTCTGATTCCAGATGGCTGCTGCGCGGGTTGTCTGCCAGTCCATGCCGTCAAACACGACCAGAAAAATGTACTTCCTACCAGCCGCTGCGGCCGCCCGCTGCAGGTCGGCAATATTTGTCTGATCCATCCAAACAGCATTCGGGTTCACGGTTTTTTCTGGTACGTAACCATACAAAGCCTGCACTTTGGCCTCGGAGCGGTAGACACTGTTTGGCCCTGTGTACGAATCCAGATCGACACCTTCACCGCCGCCGTTGGAGCCGAAGGTGTAAATCGGGATGAGGCGATTGGAATGTGAAGTCCAGCCCGTGTATTTGTCCGGATCTGTGCCCCAGTAACCGAATGCTGCCTTGCCGTCTGCGATTGCCTTTAACTGCAGTTGTCTCGGGATATCCGCAGCATCAGCCGCCACTGCGTCCGACTGGCTTGCCGTTGCGGATTGGTCCAATTTTTCTTCCGCCACAGAATCGCCGTTGATTGTGCTGCAAAGACAGTAAAATACAATCAAAGCCGACATTGAATATCTCATGACGCCTCAACAACCGTTTACAAAAAGTGTTTTCTAGGCCAGCATTCAATGCGTGAACATCGCAGCATTCATTTCGATGGGTGCGTATGGTCCAAACCCTCGGCAATCCCGCAAGTGAACGAGCCAACTTAATTGAAGACTTTCGCCGCACTGCTCCACCAATTGCCGGATCGTAGTCTTATCCCGGCGACGGCAATAACCGTTCAATTCTTTTGATTGCATCTCGCACGTCGTCGCTCCGCTGATCGCCGCCTGTGCGTTCCACGCATACCCATGTTTGGAGATTCGCATCAACAATCGTCGGCAGCAGTTCGGCCCAGTCCACGCTGCCGTCACCGAACGGGACTTCGATGCCGCCACCATCGACGTCCTTCTGGGCGTCGCGCAGTCGCACGTAGCCAACGTGGTTATAAATGTCGCGGAAGACTCGAACAGGCGAGCTGCCGGTCATCGCACACGACGCAGGATCAAAAACAATTCCTACGGCTCCGCCCGAAATGCGACTTAGCAACTGCTGAATTCGCTTCACATCAAAACTGGCAAACTGCAACTGCAGCACGGCCCCAAATTGGCTGCCATAACTAGCAAGATCATTCAGGATATCGCACAACAACTGAAATTTTTGTGCGTCAGACGCGCCCGATGACCGCAGTGTCGAAGATGCTGGCGCAAATGAGAACGGATTCCGCAACGAATCGACGTCGTCATCTTTTGGACGATCCGGGCTTACGACAGGAGCGCCAGATTCCGGATCCGGAATCCGACCGATGCGCACCAGCAGTTCTGACGTGCCAAGTTTTCGCACAAGCGTCAAGGCCGATCGAATGCCATCCAGCCGTTGATCCAGGTGCTGTTCTTCATAAATCGCGTGTCGGGAAGAATAGATCAGCCCGGCGACTTTGAGTTGATGCTCTGCGACGTAATGTCGCAACTGCCGCAACGCCGTATCAGAAAAATCCTCCGCACGAACTTCCGTGCGCGCGTTGAGCCTCAACCCCTGCACCTTGTTCTTTGCTGCCTGTTCAATGGCCTGCCGCAGTGGCTGACCAAAATCTTCCGTGGCCACTGCCAATCGAAGCGTCATTCGAAATTTGTCTCCCTAACCAAGGGCTGAAAGCCCTTGACCCAATTCGAGCTATCGCTCGGATCTTTGTGGTCCACTCTCGCTGGTCGCCCCCAAAGCGGCATGCACGGTACACCGATCTAACAAAGTAAGACACTAACCACTACTTTGCGAGGTTCACCCGTACCAATTCTTTATCGTTTCTGGCAAACACGCTCTTCATTGCGAACGCCGGGTGTGACCAGATTGTCATTCGCCGCTGAACCGGGCGAGTCGGCTCAATCAGTTTGGCGCGACTAATTTCCTTGTATCCAGACTCAGACAAATTTGCGATGATCAAGTCCCCCTGTTCGTTGTGCAGGAAATAGCGATCGCCCTGAGGCACGATAAACGCATTCCACCAGCGACCATCGCCGGTGGCTTCCCGCGTTTCCCAGACACGTTCGCCAGTTTCCGTCTTCAGGCATCGCAACTGGCCATAACTGCAGATCCCGAAAATATTGGTTTTTGTCACTACCGGCGTGGGCATGATCGAATGTAGTTTATCGGTTTGCTGTTCGTTGACGCCATTGCCCTTCCACAAAATCTCGGCATGGTCCGCACTCACCTGCAGCATGTGAGGTCCTTCGTAGAACGATGTCAAAAACAGACGATTGTCCAGCTTTCGTGGCATTGGAACGCAAAGCCCGGCCTTGATGGCCCACGGGACTTCCCACAACACTGTTCCGGTTTCAGGATCAAGCGACGACACTGCCGACGGATGCCAGATAATCAGTTGCCGCCGTTCTGCGAATTCGTAAATCACCGGAGGACCATAACCGATGTCCGAATCATTCAACGATCGCCACAACTCTTTACCCGTCAACTTGTCGAAGCAGACGATGAGCCCGTTCTCTTTGCCACCCACGAGCGTGATCAATTTGTCGCCATCGATCAGCGGAGAAGCTGCCATACCCCATGACGGCATCACCGTTCCGAAATCTTTCTCAAAGTCTTTTTGCCAGATGATGGAACCGTCTTCCACGTTCAAACAGAACATGTGCCCCTGTGCTCCGATAAAGTAGACTCGATTTTCATCGATCACAGGTGTTGCACGAGGCCCGTGGGCATAGCTGATCGTATATCGCACATAGTATTCGTGCTTCCACAGCGGTTCACCGGTTTCCGCGTCGAAGCACAGCAAGCGTTCCAGTTCGCCGTCCGCCATGCGATCCGTCAGAAACACTCGCCCGTCGGCGACAGCCGGGCCGGAATATCCTTCTGCCACTTCGGCCGACCAGACGCGAGGAAGCAATCCGTTCGTCGAGAAGTTATCCACAATTCCGTCTTCGTGCCAGACACAGTCCCGCTGTGGCCCTCCCCATTGAGGCCAGTCGTCGGCAAAGCCGGAGGTGCTCAGCAATACCGTCACCGCACAGAAACTTATCACCGATTGGCAATGGGAAGTGCAGAATTTTGAAAGCAGTGGAATGGTTGACATGAAAATCATTTCGTATTTATTCGCATCAGGAGCGAAGGTTCTTTGAACTGTACCCTGAAATTCCGCCCATCACGATTGTGACACATTCGAAACCTTCGGCCGCAAATATTGAGCGTACGAAGAAACAAAACTCATTCCTAGCATTATCGCGAACACCAACCCGACGCATAAGGGAGGAAAGGTAATCTCTTAGTCGAAACTACGGAGAAGTGTTCTCACGCTTACGCATTGGGCTGGTAAAAATCGGTGTTTTCGCAGTAAGGTGAGCGGCAGTAAAAAAATTTGCCAGCGACACCTTCCGATTGGCAGAGTGGGACGATTAGTCCCGCTCTGCCAATTTGAGGCGGTGCTAATTATCAACGCACAAGTGCGTCGTCAGCAATTTGAATCAGCGTTGGATTGAAGGCTGGCTTGCACGTTGCAGTCTAAAGCCTGTAGTGAAGAGAAAAGACATAACGTTGACGAAGCAGAGCGTCCAACGGCAGACGAAGAACACAGCCGCCTAAATGACTCCGTGAGCAACGTGCCAAA
>CANJQC010000136.1 GCA_947476295.1 Planctomycetaceae bacterium
CGTGTCTGTGAAACAGATGAGAACTTGGGTCAGTGAAAATCTGGGCACAACGCTCGCCTCAAAGCGACAAACCGCCTAAGCCCAATTCAAAACAGCCGCATGATCATGCACAAAACAAAAACCTGATTTTTACTACGTTCATCAGGACAGGCTCTGCCGCTGCACCACTGGCCAATACCGCAACAGCCATGTCTGATGGGCTAGTGACCCGCAATTTTGGCCGGTAGAGTGCTTCTGTCGTCCTCGCCTTTCGAATGTTTGGGCGGGAATAACGCTTATCTGGCCGGAAAATCCTGCAAATCGGACGATGCTGGGAAAAACTGGTGTACATGTCCGCCGATAACAACCACAGTATTGTGCGAAAACGCAGACGGTGCCCGCCTGCGCTGAGGTCGGCAGAATCGGGCAGAATCTCGATTTGGGGGCCTTACTGGGGCCAATAAGAAGGGTCATGGAACATGGTGCCAAATCTGTTTGATCGACGAATTGCAGCGACGATGGCAGCGATCCTGTTGTGGAATGTGGGCGGTACGGCATTGAGCCAACAGATCAGCGCACCGCTGGATGGTGGCTTTGCTCGAACCAGTTCCATTGCGATGACAGTTGATGAAATGCTGGGCTCCCGCAAGGCCCGCGCGCTGACGGAGCCTATTCTGGGTCCCGGCTATCCGGAGCTCTGGATTGGTGAAGTGCAATACAAGCCTGTCCGACTGATGCGGCTGGACATCCGAGATCCCAAAACCGGCGTCGTGCAGAAGGAACTTGTGCGCTACATGGTGTATCGCATGATTCTCCGCGACCCTACGGAACTGGCAGGAGCGGAAACGGCTGAGCTGCGACGCAAACTGGCGGACCCAAATCTCGATCCAGCCAACACACTGGACCAAGAAGTCACGATGCCACTGCAGATGCCGCGTTTCATCCTTAAAACAGAAGACAACGATCTGGATGAGTTGTACGTCGATGAAATCAATCCGGAGATCCAAAAGGCGGTCTTTCAGCGGGAATTCGGACGTCGCGGCCTGACCATGAAGCTGCTCAACAGCGTCGAAGCAATTGCAGAGGTCGGCGAACCCGTGCCAAGCGACGATAAAGATGCTCTGTCAAAAGCGGTCTACGGCGTTGCCGTCTGGCGCAACGTCAATCCAAAGACCGACTTCTTTTCCGTCGTGATGTCAGGGTTCAGCAACGCCTATCGGATCTCAACCGATGAGAATGGAAAACGCATTGTCGAAGAGAAAGTCATCGTGCAACGATTTGACAGACCTGGGGATGAATTCGATCAGGACGAACAGGAGTTCCGTTTCGCCAAGGATTTGGATACCGATGGTGACGGAAAGATTGATGTCCGCTATCCGAAGTGGCAGTATCAGGTTCGCGATGCGAAGCTGAACATCGACAATATGGACACTGTTTTGCGCAATGCCAAAGTGAGTTTCGTGGATTTGCAGAACACCGCACCGGACGCTGACGCTGCGGCTCCTGTACCAAAGGAACCTCAGGCTGAAGCACCGTGAGTGAAAAATGCTTATACCTCGACGGCATGGGCGTTTTTGGACAATAGCCCGCATCATTGCTGGTACCGCAGCGTCTATAGGCTTCGCGCGGCCACTCGCAAATGAGTTTAACCCGATGCCGTAGGCGAGGAGTCCATTGAAAGCAGCCTTGCCTGCGGCATCGGGTTAAACGAAAAAAACAACCCCATTTCCCTGTGATTAAGCGGGGCATTGTTTTTGGACCTGTTGCTGAACTTTGAAAGGCGGCCTTGGGTGCCCCGTTACGGGCCTCGAAAACCATACCAAAACAAGTGTTTCAGCCAAAACCTCAGGCAATTTCCAACACTTTGCCTCTTCCCTGGATTGAGGCTCCGGGCGACTAATCCATGAAACTCTTGAAAATACTGGAAAAGTTGTCACACTCCGCGATTCCCCGAAAATTTCCGCAGGTGTTGGCGTCCGGTTGTCGGACCCCGCCCGACCCTTAAACTCAGCGATTTACGGCATTCAAATTCACAAACGCCGCGTCGCACATCGAATTATCGGAGCAAAGTGTCATGGCTCATAAGAAGGGACAAGGTTCCAGCCGCAACGGACGTGATTCCAACTCACAGCGACTGGGAATCAAAAAGTTCGGCGGCGAAGCTGTCGTTCCCGGCAACATCCTCGCCCGTCAGTGCGGAACCAAATGGCATCCAGGCCGTAATGTTGGCATGGGTAAAGATTACACGCTGTTTGCGCTCGTCGCTGGCAACGTCCTGTTCGATCGGGCCGGTCGACGCATGAACATTGTCCCGGTCGAAGCCAACTGAGCCACTCACTAGCCTTGCGCTCTTTGGGCAAGGCTAGTTTTTCTGACGTTGCTCGGAAGCGATTCATTAAAAGGCGGTCACCAGTATTGGTACCGCCTTTTTTGCTGCGCGGTGCTTTGTCACAATCAACTCTGAACATCAGTCAACATTCCGGGAGGAGATGACAAATGTCGAGTTGGCGAACTTTCAATTGCATCCTCTGTACGGTGCCCCTTCTGTTAACAAGTCTGGCAAACAGGGTTGTGGCAGACGGACCCTTGACTCCGCAGGCGCGGACGCGCATGGAAGTCGAGCCTGATTCGGATCGGTGGCACTCGGTTGTGAAGCCAATCACCTGGAAGCCGTCAGAAACGTGCATCGTCGTGTGCGACATGTGGGACGATCACTGGTGCAAGCAGTCAGCGGAGCGTGTGTCTGAGATGGCACCGAAGATGAACGATGTCATTCACGCGGCTCGGGCGAGGGGCGTGTTCATAATCCATTGTCCCAGCGACACAATGGATTTCTACAAAGACTTTCCGCAGCGTAAGCTGGCTCAGGCGGCACCGGTGGTCGAAACGCAGATCCCGCTGGAACGCTGGTGTTACCTCGACAAAACCCGCGAAGGCGAAAAATTACCGATCGATGATTCCGATGGCGGCTGCGATTGTGATTCTCCCGTAAAGAACTATCGCGCATGGAGCCGTCAGCATCCCGCAATTGAAATCGCCGAACAGGACGCCATCACCGACAGCGGCGAAGCGTTTTATCTGATGAAACAGCGGGGCATTCAGAACGTGATTGTGATGGGCGTGCATACCAATATGTGTGTGCTGGGACGTCCGTTTTCCATCCGGCAGATGGTGAGACAGGGTCAGAACGTGGTGCTCATGCGAGACATGACCGACACGATGTACAACCCCGCGATGGCACCGTTTGTCTCGCACTTCACAGGCAATGATCTGATTGCGCAGCACATTGAACAATACTGGTGCCCGACGATCGCCAGCACCAGTTTTACAGGGACCGAACTATTTCAATTTGCTGACGATACTCGGAAGCACATCGTGATCGTCACCTCTGAGCCTGAATACCGGACGGAAGAGTCGCTGACTCAATTTGCTAGAGAGGAACTCGGGAAGGATTTCCAGGTGAGTCTCGTTTACGGCGACGCTCAGGACGGCAGTATTCTTCCGGGTCTTGAGGTCATGCAGTCCGCCGATCTGGCTCTGATCAGTGTTCGACGCCAAACGCTGCTGCCAGATCAGTTGCAGTTGATTCGGGACTTCATCAGTGCAGGCAAACCCGTGATCGGGCTCAGGACGGCGAGTCACGCCTTCTGCCTGCGTGACAAACCCGTGCCGGACGGGCGAGCCGATTGGGCCGAATTTGATCGCGACGTGATTGGTGGGAACTATACGAATCATCACGGAGTCGGCCCCGAGACTACGATCACTCTTGCCACAAATGCCGCCGAGCATCCGATCTTGGCGGGCGTTAACGCGACGGAGCTGCAGGGAAAGGGTTCGTTGTACAAGGTCAGCCCATTGCAACTGACCGCGACACCGCTGTTGATCGGCACGATTCCAAACACTGCCGCCGAACCCATCGCATGGTGCAACAGACGCGCGGACGGAGGCACGACGTTTTATACGTCACTGGGACATGTCGGCGACTTCGAGCAACCCGCCTTTCGGCGGTTATTGAAAAATGCCTGCGTCTGGCTGGTGAAATAACCCGCGCCGTGCGTTTCAAAACGCCTGATGCCAAATAAAAAACGCCTGTCATTGAATGACAGGCGTTGATGCGAAGACAAGGAAGATTGCCACTGGATTCGGCGAAAGTGACAGCCTTGCCGTCCGTCAGCCTTTGAGGTCAGCAATCTTGACTTCAACCGGCTTGAGTTCGTTGTCGCCTTTTTGGACTTTGACCTTGTACTTTCGATCCAAGTAGCCCTTGCGTTCGTGCCAGACCCGGAATTCGTGTTCGCCGACTGGCAAATTGGGGATGCTGAATTTTCCTTCCTTGTCGGTCACGGCAGCATACGGATGATCCACCACCATCCAGTACGCCTGCATCCACGGATGGAAGTCGCACGCAACCTTCAATGGTAAAGATTCGCTGATCTTGTAATCGACGGCCAACCCCTTGCCCGCTGGCGTATTTGCCGCCACCAGGACGTTCATCGCTTGGTTCTTGAGCGGATACGTGTGGGTGTTGTGAGCAATGGCGTCACTCGAAATCACTTCGACTGACTGTCCGCCAAGGACGACCATCGCATGAGGCGAAAACATGCAGCCCTTCTGGTCGAAGATGACCACAGCCGGATCAGGCTTCTTCAGGTCAGGATGAATGCTCTTCGGAGCCTTCGGCAAATAGATGAACACGTTTGCCAAGCCCTTCGAATCTGCGCCAATCACCAGATCATCTTTGTAAGTATCCGTAGCCGCACATATCGCAGCGTCTTTCACCTGAGCATCTTTAGCGTGCAGCAATTCAGGGGCGGGAATATCGCCAGTCACCACGACCTGTCCGGAGATGCTCCCCCATTCTGCAGCAATCGCTGACGCACCGCAGCAAAAAATCAGGCTGGCGGCTAAGATCAACTTCTTCATGTTCAAATTCCTTTCAGGAGGTTACGAGTACTCAAGGGCGGGCCACCCCGGAAGCTGGCTGAGATGTCGCCGAGGGCCAGCGGCACACCGACGAGCAGCGTCTTGATTTGCGTCACGCGATGTTTCGATGTGCCACCATCACCCGGAATTTTAGGGCGATGCCGTCGGCAAGTCGAACACGACTTTTGGATTCTCCCCGTTCCTGCATGATCCTTCTCAGCGCTGGGACGCCGAATGTGGCCCGCCACGATTGGACAAGTTGAGGACATTTCCTAAACTGGGGGCCGTCGCCGTAGATCTTTTTGAACACTGGCGCTTACGCAGGTCGTTGCTGTCCATCACAAAAAGCCCGTGTTATGAAGAAAGATGATTACTCCCGATGGTTCTCTGATCGGCTGTTGCGGCAGAATCGTCTCCTGATCGCAGCGATCGCGGCGATGATCGGATTGGGCCTCGTCGCGACGCTGTTTGAAGCGGGGATTTTTGCTGTCATTCTGCACATCGGATTTATTCCGGGTCCATGGATTCGGTCCTTTGTCGCAGCGTTTGGCATCCTCGGTGTGATCTTGTTTCTCACGTACCTTCATCTGCCGAAACAGTTGAGTGACGCCGAACATGACGCCGAACTGCGTGGCGACGTCACGACGATTCGCACGGCTCCCACGATGACCGCCGTCTGGACGTACGCTCTGGGAAGCTTGGAAACTGACCAAACCTGGATCGAACGCCTGATGAGCATGCTGGCATTATCGCAACGCCTGTTCTGCGCGGCATATTTCACGTGGCAGAGGATGATCCAGCTCAGGGCGATTGATGTTTACGATTGCTCCGCCGTGCTGAGACTGCTGTACAAGAAAGCGGAACGCGTTGAAGTGAGCGAACTGGAGAAGGAGTTGAAACTTCCGAATCTGGTGACCACGCTGCGAAACGTGTCGCTTATTGATGGCGTGATGTTTCTGACACAAAAATCCGTGGGACTAAGCCTGACCAACCGACTTGTCGATGACATGGCGGAATGGACGGAAAGGCAACCTAAGGTTTCGGAATGAATATTCTGGTGGCGAATAAAATCTGGCTTTCGACCACGGGCCAAACGAGTACCGATCGTGTAACATGGGAAATCAAAAACGATGAAACTTTCCGAAATACGCAAAGTTGCCTCTCTCGCTCGACTGTCTCTGAATGAACAGGAACTGACTGCATGTGGTGAGCAGTTGACCGTCATCCTTGATTACGTCAGCCTGCTGAATGAAGTCGACACGACCGATGTCGCTCCCATGCCCCATCCGATCCCGGCGGAGAATGTGTTCCGCGCGGATGAACAGCGGGCCTCGCTTCCCCGCGAAGCCGCATTGGCGAACGCTCCAAAAACAGACGGACATTTTTTTCTGGTGCCGAAAATTCTGGAAGAAAAGTGTGCGTGAAGAATCCTGACTTCGACCTGCGGCTGCGCCACTTCTGCGGCCAATTTTGCAGGTCAAACGGGTATTTTTGGCTCCGGGCCTTGCCCGAAACGGCAGAGACGGCCACGGATCGCCTGAGGCCGGACTCTCTTGCAAGAGTGGTTCATCAGGGGGCCGCTGCGGCTGGCACGGTGTATTCGTAGCCGCCCTGAATTAATTCCAAGCGGCAGGCCGAGTTGCCAGTACAAGAACAGAAACGCCGACCACAGCACCAGAAATGTGATCGAATAAGGCAGCATAATCGAGGTGACCGTTCCGACACCGGTACTCTTCACGTAGCCTTGGCAGAACACAACGACCAGCGGAAAATAGGGCATCATTGGCCTGATAATGTTGGTAGTTGAGTCGCCAACTCGGTACGCAGCCTGAGTGAATTCGGGCGAGAATCCCAGAATCATGAGCATCGGCACAAAGATGGGTGACAACATCGCCCACTTTGCTGATGCAGATCCGACCAGCAGATTGACCATGGCTGTCAGTGTCCTGATGAACGTAGTAAAAATCAGGTTTTTGTTTTGTGCATGATCATGCGGCTTTTTTGAATTGGGCTTAGGCGGTTTGTCGCTTTGAGGCGAGCGTTGTGCCCAGATTTTCACTGACCCAAGTTCTCATCTGTTTCACAGACACGCGAGCAAAATCGGCTCGGATGGACTCCGGCGTGGCGGGTTTGAGGAGAGCTCCGAAGGCGGCCAGTAAACTCGTGAAACCGCCTTTGCTGTGTTGACGCTCCAACTCTTTGAACAGACCGAAGCACAACTCAGGAATCTCGGTGCTCATCGGCAGCCGCTGTCTGGCCTGATGCACCAGCCGGACCGTAATTGCCAATCCCAGACCTGTCCCGCCGTAGCGACGAGTTGTCGATGAATCGACTTGCGAGAACGCGCTGAAGAGCAGATGCAGCTTGTCGGCAGGAATGCCGATGCCGGTGTCCCGGACGGAAAAATGAAGACGCAGCTCGTTCTCAGTCGATGGTTCTTCAGACACATCGAGCACCACCTCGCCCCGCTCGATAAACTTGACGGCATTCGCTACGAGGTTCGTCACCACCTGCCGCAACCGGTAGGGATCACCCTTCAGGTAGTCCGGCACGCAAGGAGCGACGTGAAAGGCCAGTTCGTGGTCTTTGCCGTTTACGCGGAGGGCGAGCGCCTTCATTGCGTCCCCCAGAACGTCACGAAGCTGGAATGGCGCGAGATCCAACTCAAGCTTATCGGCCTCGATCTTGGAGAAGTCCAGTATGTCATTAATCAGCGCCAGCGTTCCACGTCTCACCGCGCCCGTCACAACTGAGCAGAAAAATTGCGTAGTCGGTAACGCTTTCCACCAGAAGACGAAATGACTCATCGCTCGGGGAAGATCGCTTCTCACAGTGTTCGCCATGGTCAGTTTTTGACAGCGGTTTTTCGTCGGAATGGCTCATCGAGCGAATCTCCTCAAAACAATCAGTTTTCCGGCACGGGTGGTTCGGCGGCGGAAAGCGCGGCTATGAGTTCGTCCAGGACTGCCGGGCCGTCGGTTTCCTCGGCGTCAAGCGGCCAGTAGGCGTCGTGGGAATCGACGATGCGGAGATGGCCTTTGTGCAGATGGGACAGCATCCGAATGAGTTTGGCATCACGATAACGAAAGACCGCGTAGCCGGTCTCTAAACGGATATTTTCGATCTTCCATCCCAACGCGCGCAGGTTGAGTTCACGCAGCTGCAACATGCGGCGAGCGGCGGTGGGAATGGGGCCGAATCGATCGCGAAGTTCTTCTTCCAGTTCACTAAGCTGCTCGAGCGAATTTGCCTGCGAGAGTCGGCGGTAGACTTCGATTTTGAGTTTCTGTTCGCTGATGTACTTGTCCGGGATAAAGTTGGAAACCGGCAGTTCGATTTTGCAGTGACGTTGATATCTCAGCGGCTGCTTCTTCAGGATTCGAACTGAGTTTTCCAGCAACTGACAGTACAGTTCATAGCCAACCGCTGCGATGTTTCCGCTTTGCTCTGTGCCTAGGATATTGCCCGCTCCGCGAATTTCCAGGTCGCGCATCGCGATGCGGAAGCCAGCCCCGAGTTCGCTGTACTCTTCGATCGCTTTCAGGCGGCGCGTGGCCTTGGTGGTGACGGTCCGGCCGTCTTCCAGCAGCAGATAGCAATAGGCGCGGTGGCGATCACGACCAACGCGACCGCGCAGCTGATGCAGATCGGCCAGTCCGTAGATGTCGGCCTGATGGATGAACATCGTATTGGCATTCGGAATGTCTAGCCCGCTTTCGATGATCGTCGTTGCCAGCAGAATGTCGGCCTTGCCGTTGACAAATCCAATCATGGCAGCTTCGAGATCGTCTTCTTTCATCTGCCCGTGAGCAATCGTCAGGGAGGCCTCAGGCACAATGCGTTTCAGCCGCTGGGCGATCTGTTCGATATCATGGACTCGATTGTGAACGAAATAAATCTGACCGCCACGATTCAGTTCGCGAATAATGGCACTCCGCACGAGCGCTTCGTCAAATCGTCCAACGCGAGTTTCGATGGGCATGCGATCCCGGGGCGGAGTTGTCAGGCTGCTGATGTCACGAATTCCAAGCAGTGACATGTGCAGGGTGCGCGGGATCGGTGTTGCCGTGAGTGTCAGCACATCGACTTCCGCTCGGATATGCTTCAGACGCTCCTTGACTTTGACGCCGAATTTCTGTTCTTCGTCAATCACCAGCAGGCCGAGATCTTTGAACTTGATGTCTTTAGAAACCAGCCGGTGCGTTCCGATGACCACATCGATCGCGCCTTCTTTTAGTCGCGCAATGATGCGATTCTGTTCGGCGCTGGTACGGAAACGGGAGAGCATTTCCACCGTCACCGGAAACTCTGCCATCCGCTGACTGAACGTCCGCAGATGTTGCTCGGCCAGCACAGTCGTGGGTACGAGCACGGCGACCTGACGACCACTGTCTACGGCTTTGAAGACAGCGCGCATGGCGACTTCCGTTTTACCGAAGCCCACATCGCCGCAGATGAGGCGGTCCATGGGTTTCGCTTGCTCCATATCCTGCTTCAGGTCCGCGATGGCGGAGACCTGATCGACGGTTTCGGTGAACGGGAATGCTTTGTCGAACTCCTGTTGCAGGTGTGAATCCGGCGGGCACTGAAGTCCCGGTCGTGATGCGCGATCGGCCTGCAGTTTCAGCATGTCGGTGGCCATGTCGGAAACAGCATCGGCAACCTGATCCTTTTTTTTCAGCCACGACGTGCCGCCGTACTTAGTGAGTTCCGGCGAGGTCTTGGCCGGGCCGATATACTTCTGGACCAGATGAATGAGTGAAACTGGCACGTAGACGATGACGCTGTCGCGGAATTCCAGCAGCATGTGTTCTTCCTGCTGGCCGCTGTTTTCCACTTTTGCCATGCCGCGATATCTCGCAATGCCGTGCGCAACATGCACCACCAGATCGCCGTCCCGCAGGTCCAAGAAGCTGTCGATCGCTCTCGAATCCGTTCGCTTCCTGCGCGTCGTCGTACGAGCTGTCGCGCGCGAAAAAAGTTCGTTGTCGCTGATCACGATCAGGCCATGATCGATTAGCCGGAAACCTCGACGCAAACGACCTGTGGTCAGGCGAATTCGCGGCGTCAGAGCCGTGTTGTGAGAGGTGTCGGTTTCTTTGATCAGTTCATGCAGACGTTCATGTTCGCCTTCGTTGTGACAGCAGAGCAAAATCTGATCGCCGGGCCCAGGCAGTTCGGACAATTCCACAAGGGCATCGCGACGACTGCCGGAGAAGCGCTCAATCGGTTCAATACTCAGGTGGCAGGATGTTTCGTAGCTGTCCGCTCCGAGGGCATCGATCGTGACCGAAGCGAACTCTGTGAGTCGTGCCATCGTGGCATCGACGCTGTAAAGACCGATGGGACTCGACAGCCGTTGCAGGTACATGCGGCCTTCGCTGATGGACTGCTGCAGATCGGTGAGCACGACGATTGTCGATGAGGGCAGTGAATCGAGGAGGCTTTCGGTCGGGCCGGCGAAGACTGGCGATGGGGTGTCAGGCGCACCAGAACGCGATGTCGAGTTTTTCATCGCATTGGACCGGGGGGCTGACGCCGCCCCTCTCGCCGAAGTTCCAGTGGGAGTTGTGGCGGTCAGTGAGATACTTTTCAGGTCTTCCAGTCGCCGCTGACTTTCGACGTTAAAAGAACGGATCGATTCGATCTCATCGCCGAACAGTTCGATACGAATGGCGTCGGGTTCTGACGCAGGGAAAATATCCAAGATCCCACCGTGAATACAGAACTCACCTGGAAGTTCGACGGCTGTGACTCGTTCAAACCCGCGAGCAATCAGCCATTCGATCATCCCATCCAGCGGCAGTTCGTCACCGACGGAGATGGTCCGTGTGGCTGCCTTGATGGCGTCACGCGCGGGCACCGGCTGCAGCAGCGCGGGGACACAGGTAACAACCGTAGCAGGCGAGCGATCAGATTGATTCAGACGACGCACGACGGCAAGCCGCGCGGCGTAGACAGCGTCTCCAGCATCAATGCCATCAGGCAGACTTTCCCATGCGGGAAACAGCAACACGGGCGATTTCGTGAAGTCAGACAATTCATCGAGGAATTCCTCCGCGTCACGAATCGTGGGCAGCACGACAAGGTGTGAGCGTTTCCGGTCCGCTGCGGCAATGGCAGCCAGACTCAGCGCGCAGGACGAACCCCAAGCGCCGTCGATGGCAGCGCTCCGGCCAGAGTGCAATGAGGTAATAACCTCAGCAAACCCGGGAGCCATTCCCACCAACGCCGTCAGTTCCGCTAGAGTCGAAGGAACCTGCCGTCCTGCATTAGCCATGACGGCAGGATTGTAAGCAGCCTGCAGCTGGATGCGAGTCTACTTTGGCGGGATGCCAATAATGAAAGAGCCAGAGGCAGCCAGCATGTCTGGGTCTCATTTATCCGCGATCAGACGGAATCATAAGTATGCAGTGTTTGCAGGTTCGAGGTTTTTTGAAAACCCGGTGTTTACGGCACCAGAACACCGTTTACGACAATTCGGCCGTTGTTTGAACCGGTCGGCATAGAGAATGGTGTCTCGACGACGCCGTTACCCGGCGGAAGATTCTGCTGGATGACCACAAGGTTGTTGATGTTGCCAAACAGCTGGACAACTCCTGTGACCTGACTGAAAATAATTCCGCGTTCTGGGGCGGTGCCAAAGTCAGCGAGGCCGATGCGGTTGCCATCGAACTGGAAGTTGGAGCTGGCGGCAGCACGTACGATCTGAATTCCGGTTCCTCCATCACCGCTGGCAATAATGTCGTTGTTGATCAGAGCCAGGCCTGTATTCGCTGCAAGCGTGTACCGCAGGCCGGTCGGCCGACCTCCGACTACGGTACCCAGATTTCCGCCATCACCGATGTTCAGCTGATTGTAGCCCGTCAGGAATTCGAACGTGTTCATAAGAGCCGGACCGTCGATTCGGACGTCTACCGCCCCGACGTTCCGCGTCACATTGTTGACGTTGATGATGTTATTCTGGATCGAGAGTTCGACTTGATCGGTCGTAGATCGAGTTCGATAGATGATGGCCTGTGCCTGTTCTGCGGCGACCATGTCGAACTGATTTCCGTCGATATGGGCTCGCACTGGTCCGTTCCAGTCAAAGATGAATGCATCGTCGAACGTACCTGAGCCAGTGGGATTAGTCGTGTCGTTGACCGTAAACGTATTGCGGTAGAGATCCGTCTGAATCGCAGCTCCATTGGCAGCTGTGGTTGACTGAGTGATGTTGATGACGTCGGTCGTGTTCGAAATGAAGTCTGAATCCCGAATCCGCACGACAAACGGATCTTTCGCCTGAGCGAATAGGGTGATGGTGTCGGGATCGAGTCGTACGGTGTAGTCAAGCAGCATCGTTTCGCGACCGACCGCCGCGTCGTCGCCGTTGTTATCAAATGTTGAGTTTCCGATGTCCAGATCCATCAGATTCTGGCTGTCGAGGCCTCGAATGTCAGAATCAATTACATTCGAAATCTCGAGGGTAAATTTCTGCTTGATAACGCCAGACAGGCCCGGAGTAGTTTCGGTGTTGCGGATGCGAATGCCGAATTCGTTGTCTTCAATCTGCATCGCACGCAGACGCACCTGACCGGCGTTGCTCAGGAAGACACCCGCAGAATCATTGTTGTCCAGCCCGTCACCCTTGGCGTTGGCAATCAGACCGCCGTCACCGGGCACTTGATTGATGATGCGGGGATTGACTTCAAACGTCCTGAATCCGTCTTTGTTCGTCTCAACCAGCCGAATACCATAGTTCGGAGAATTGGTGCTCGTAACGCTTCCGAGGGCGATATTGATCCCGGTTTGTTCAATATCAACCGCTGCTGCATTGTCTGTAATAATGGTGCCGCGGCTGATCTGAATACTCGTGTTATTCAGGCCGAAGAGTCCGATGCCGTCGAAGGACTCCACGTCGGTATTGCCAAAGCTCACGGCTCCGGTATTGTTCACGACATTGATGCCCGCGCCGCCGAGGGCTCCGCCCTGAGCGTTCTGGATGTCGGCGGTCTGGACACTAATTCCGCCCGAATTGCCGGTGAATGAAATCGCAGCAAACTGAGATGCGAGAACATCGTCGTTCAGGATCGTCGTCGAGTTGGCTGCTGTAGTGCCGAATGATGCCGGACCGGATGAATTGGTAACAAGAATGCCCTCCTGCAGACGACGGGTGATTCGGGTTGATCCCTGAAACCGGGCGGCGCCTGCATTCGCGTTGATCGCAATGGACGCAAGGTCTGTGGCGTCGATGGAAGTCGTCCCCAGAATATTGACGAGGCTGCCAGCCAGATTGTTGCTGAGATTGATACCATTGCCGTTGCTTCCGCGACCACCGGTCGCTGCCGATATGACTAGGTTGTCCCGGAACGTTACAAAGCTTCCGAGAAGTTGATCATGGACGGAGACCGCCGATTCCGTGCCCACACCTGCGCCCAGTCCGTTGACAGTTACAAGATCCGAAAATATTGACAGGCCGGAGGATTGGCGAACTTCAATCCCTTCGGCTTTTCGATTTGTAATCAGCAGTGCGTCGGTGAAGTTCACCTGGCCCGACGCATTGCTGATCAGGATGCTCTGGAGTGCCGCGTTGTCAATCGTGATCTGCTGCAGTTGCGTGCTGGTCTTGTTAAACGTGTAAACACCGGCGCTGTCGATGATGGCGATCCCGTTACCCGTGCTGTCTGTCACCGATACGTTATCGATCGTCGCCGAACCGCCGGTGTTGTTCTGAATCAAAATCCCGCCTCCGCCGGTGGAGGTATTGTTCGAGTTCGTCATGTCAACTCGGCCACCCGTCATGTTCTTGATCGTGACTGTTGGCTGTGCAGACGTGTTGGAGAGCGATGCCAGCCCGAATATATTCGTGGAGCCATTCGCGGCGCGATCCGTGGAGCCAAAGGTGACGACCCCATTGCCACCACTCACATGAAACAGCGGACCGGTCGCTGCTGCGCTGGACACCAGCGTCGTATTTGTAATCGTGGTGGTATCAATGGTGTTCTGCAGGCTGATTCCGGAAACGCCGGCATTCTGCACCAGCACATCGTTGATGATCATGTCACCCACGCCGTTGCTGAAGATGCCACTGCCGGTCGGGCTGTCGATAATAAAGCCCGAAAACTGACTGTCCTGAGCCATTGTCACAGTGTTACCCGCAGTATTGCTGAGCGTCGGTCTCAGGAACGTCGGGTTAGCGGCGAAGGTGGGAGACTTTGGCAGCGGAATCGGAGTTGGTGTGCCGAGAAGGTCCACGATGATCGTGGAATTGGTGTTACGCCCCGGCTGGATGAAGCCTTCTCCAATGAGCTGCTGGCTCGGCAGCAGATTGACAACGTTTTGCGGTGCCGCATTGAACACGCTTCCGGCATGCACGAAGACGATGTCTGTGCCTGCTGCCAGGCCCTGAGTCAACAGATCGTATGGATTGTTTACGGACCCGTTATAGACAGGGCCCGTCGCGTTGCTGTTGACGTGCGCGACTGTCAGAGGAACGCCGCCGGGTGTCGTCGCCAGCTGACCGCCAGCTGTGATGTCAGAAAGTGATGCCAGGATATTCATGTTGCGGCGAACAGGTTCACGGAACCGCTGAATGGCCGAACGCTTCGTATGTTCCTGACTTCTGAATCCGCCCAGATGGACGACGGCGCTGAACGACACGGTGGTGTCGAATAGTTGATCGTCGGTCACCTTCAGACCGAGTTCCAGCCAGCCTCCGATATCGGCCTGCAGCCGCGAAGACCAGCCGGAAAAACCGGGAATGTTGGCACCTTCGTAGTGGTATCCACCACCAAATGCCCGCAAATCAAAGCGTTCGGATAGTGCGCCTGGTAACAGGAAGCCTGCTTCGGCATCGAACCCTTTCAGTGCCTCGGCGAATGTGTCAATTCGGTCGAACGTGATATTCTGACCTGTAAACGCCACGCTCCCGGGATCCACGCGCTGGCCGGTCAGTGTCGGGACGCTGTCGAATGGCTGGTAGAAGTTTCCCCTCGCTTCCCAATTGTTTGCGAGCAGTTCTGCACCAACGCCCCATTGTTTCAGATGAGCGCCAGTCAGCTGGTCGGCGTCAAAGTAACTGTTCGCACCAACGACCACATCCCATGCAGAAATATACTGTCGATAACCACCGCCAAAAGCCCATGCCAGTTGACCCTCGTTGGCCATGGACAGCCTGGAGTCGCCAAAGAACAGCCCGTCTTCAACATTGAAAAACGGCGTCAGATTGACATGGCTGATGGATTGAGTTCGTCCAAGTGTCGGGCCGGTCGTATGGCCTCCACGAAACTGAACCCCGAATCCGTCACGGTTGTAATCCGTGACTTCGGACGCTGAGCCGCTTGGCGTTCTGCCAAAAGTGTGCTCGCTGTCCTGAGACAACGCTGTTCCGGAACTGGTCATGAGTCCCACCAGAGCTGCAGCTCGGGATAGTTTCTTCAGCCAGCGATTGGGGTTCTGAACGATCTTCATGACGTTCCTCAATCCAAGGTCGTGACCCGCGTCACCAATTTGGCTCCGCGGAGAACAAGCCGGGGAAGCCTGTCCATGATCACTGGTGCTTGTTGAGTCTCCAACTGGTCGCCAGACTTCGAACGTCGTGTTCGAACCAGAATCCGGGATCAGCCGTGTCGATAAAGACGCTACGCCGACATGTGGGCGGAACATCTCCATCAAGAGACGCCGCCCGTTGTAACTGTGCCTGGAAACGCCAGCAACAGGGTTTGCAGGGTTGGTGGACCCAAATTCTCTGCGGATTGTGAGTAGGGCCAGACACATCTGCTGAAACCCGAATCTCAGTCCACACACTCGGCAACATTCGCCTGTTTGGGTCACGTCTGTCACAAGGGGCCAAAGGCGTATCTTTGATCACGTGTTCACTAATCGCGACATCTGCAGAGCAGGATTTTTTCAATGTCACGACGCTGGGTCCGTCCAAGGCTGGAAACGAGTGCGAATTGTGTTTTATTCGGTACACAAACACTGAAAGTGATTTTCCTGTCAGCCTTCGAACGTTTGAATTCGCTCTTCAGGTTTTGAAAGTTGCGGATTTCGTTAGGGCTGGAAGCCCGGCACATCGCCTGCGTGAGCCACCGGAATACGGAAAATACAGTGATGCAGGCCTGAAGGGCCGACACAAGCGCCACTGTGCCAGCCCTTCAGGCCTCAAATTTTTGGTTCTCGTATTCCGGCTCACGCCACCGGCATTGGATATGTCGGCCCTCCGGGCCTGAATCGCGCAACATCAAAAGCCACAGGCGAGGCTATTTTCAATGAACACCTCGCCTGCGGCAGCGGGTTAAACTTCGCGCGGCCAGAAATGAGTCTGGCGAGCGGAGCGGCGTGAGTCCTCCGGTGCCTCGTTTTTTGTACCGGCAAGCTGACGCATGCCGTTCACCAATATTTGCGAATCTTCGGGAATCACTCGAAGGGCTGACGC
>CANJQC010000137.1 GCA_947476295.1 Planctomycetaceae bacterium
CCGGTGGCACGTTCATGATCGAGGTGGCGGACTGCCAGCCACCCGGCGGCTGCATGTTTCTTGGAAAATGCATATTTCCTGGAGACTGCATGTTTCCTGGAGACTGCATGTTTCCTGGAGACTGCATATATCCGGGAGCGTAGTGGGCAGACATCATGCTCTGATTCATGTCTGGAGCGGCAGCCATTTGACCGCTGTGCATTGGATTTCCTCCCATGGCCATTTGCGTCTGCGTCATCTGCATTTGCGCCATTTGGGCACCGCGTGACGGCGGGCCGAATGCGGTTTGCTGTCGTGGCACGTTGTAAGGATGAACACCACGGGCCATCGCGGTCGCGGCCATTGGGCTCGCCGGTCCCGCGTTTTGCGATGCAGCGGCGATGCGAGAATGCACTTCCGGCTGGTTCCAGTCAGATTGCAGTGCTCGTTGATACACGGCCACTGCCTGATCCGGGCGACCGTTCTCTTCGTAATACTGTCCCAGATGAGCCAGTGCCGTTGTGTGACCGGGGTTGACCTGAAGAGCATGCTGAAGCGATTGAGCAGCAGCGTCGGACTGACCCATTTCTCGCTGCAGCCATGCCAGTTCGACATGAGATTCGGCAATGTAAGGCTGAGTTCCTGCCCAGGTCGTCAACAGGCTGGCGGCTTCGTCGCTTCGACCTTGAGTGACCATCGTTTCTGCCAGTCCGTGGTAGGACGGCTGATGTGACGGAGACATTGTCAGTGCCTGACGGTACAGTTGTTCCGCGCCCTGCGTGTCACCCAGTTTCATGCGTGCCTTGGCGTAGTTCGCGATGTAGTCCGGATTCGCAGGATTCGCCAGCATCGCCTGCTGAAACTCATTCGCGGCAGCGGTGTAGTTACCTTGCTCGTAATAGCCCATGCCGGACGAATTCGTCGCATAGCCATTCATTGTTTGACAGCCAGCAGCGTTAATAGCCATCAAAACGACAAAGCATGGAAGCTGCAGATGCAACCTGAAGGAGCGCATGACAGGAGCCTTTCAGGGGATTCTGGAAAGGTGAGAGGCTGAGAAAGCAAGAGACGTGAGGGGTTGGGAAAAAGGCAGTACCGGTACCAAAAGAGTGGAGCACCCGATGGGCCATTTGGCTGTTGGTTACTGACGCATTTTCCCAAGCGTTTGAGATTGGAGAGGAACGCAGAATACCTGTTGCACCGATTTCAAGGCAACGCCGATTCGGCAGGAGTTGTCACTCAATTGTCCGTTTCGTTCGCAAACCGGCAGAATTCGCCGATTTGCGCTCGGACACCACGGAAGACCGTGCAAAATCAGCCGGTTTTTCGGCAGGTTGGCTAAAGTCTGCCTCAGCCCTCGGCCACGTTAACGTAGGCCTTGAGAGCGTGCTTGTCTTCAACCAGAAGTCGCATCATTTCTCTGTAGTTATCAAGGCCTTGAACGGGCGTCGTCAGGATCTTCTGAATCACCCCTAGCCAAGTCGCTTCACCAAGTGCCAGGTCCCGGAGTCCCACGGGAATTCTGACGACGAATTCTTCATCGTCCACAAAATACTCGGTCAAATAACCATGTCGCAGATTGATCCCGCGCTCGTAATACTGTTCTTCGCTGGTAATGTCGGAACGTCCAATGCGTTCATAGATCGATCCGCCTAGCCGCCGCACGGTACACGTCACGTAATCGCCGACTTTCACTCGGCGAACGTTCGGACCAGCTTCTTCCACGATTCCGAAGCACTCATGCCCGATCACAAATATGCTTCACTCTGCCCTGCGAGCAAACTCAATTGGAATTCTAGGCTACGACCGCCCACTGTCAAAACATGTAGGAATGCAGGAATCGCCATGTACCGGGAAGCTGACGCATCCCGCTCGCCAACAGCGGACAAGGCTATTTCACATCTGCGGCCGTCAGGGCAGCGACTTTCTTTGATGCTGCCTCCACAGCAGAAGCTTTCACATCTGCGACCTTCACCGGGACAAACCCTTGGCGTTTGCTTTCGTCGGCTGCTTCCATGAAAGCATACAAATCGATTGTTTCTTCGGCTGTCACCGGTGGTTGTCCGGTTTGGTAGAACTTGATGATCTCGACAACCAGCGGACGATAGCCGTCGTACTGACCAAGCGATGCGACGCCTTTACTTCCAAACGCAGTGCCGCCGTATCCGGACCCACCGGCACGGATTCCGCGAAACGTCCCAATCCGACCGTCCGACCAAACGCCCGTCACTTGATCAAAGTCCCTCGTGGAAGTTCGCACGACCGATTCGCAACCTGCTCCCATGACGGTAAACAGAGTTTCGCATCCATGAATTCCGTACCAGAACAGGTCGGGATGAGTCGCTTCAAGCGAGCATGGTGAGTACGCATCACAGCCAGTCACCTGCCCGATGGAGCCACCGCGAATCTCCTGCACCGCTTTGGAAAACCGCAGCGATGATGAACTGAAGACCGGAGTATCGTAGTGCTTTGCAATTTCAAAAATGGCAATCGCATCGACCAATGAACCGGCGACTGGCTTATCGATAAAGACAGGTTTGCGAGCCTTCAGGACAGGAGTAACCTGTTCCAGATGCGGGCGTCCGTCGTTCGTCTCGAGTAACACCGCATCGACTTGAGAAATCATGGTGTCGAGGTCATCGCAGATCTCCACGCCAAGCGCTTTAATCTTCTCAGTGTACTCCGGTACCCGTATGACACTGCTTTCGATGTCAGGACTGCCCTTGGGATACACGAGCACAACTCGAAAGCCTGCCACTTCTGGATCAGGTTCCTGCTTGTTCAACAATTCGGCAAACGCCAGACAATGCGACGTGTCCAGCCCGATCATGCCAATGCGCATCGGTTTTGCAGGCCCATCCGCCGCCGCGAAACCCGCAAACGTCATGGCATAGAGCATCGTTGAACCAGTTAGCAGGAACGAACGCATAAAACTTTCTCCACAGGTACAAGAACAAAAGGAAAATGGACGAGGAGCCAGATTTTACTGCACGCGATTGTAACCATTCAATGCGGCTACGCGATATGCTTCGGCCATGGTGGGGTAGTTGAACGCGGTGTTGATAAAGTACAGCAGTGAATTCGCGGTACCGGGCTGAGCCATGATGGCCTGACCGATGTGAATGATCTCCGTCGCGTTGACGCCGAAGCAGTGGACACCCAAGATTTCGAGCGTCTCACGATGAAACAACAGCTTCAGCATCCCGACCGGCCGGCCCATGATCTGAGCCCGCGCGAGGTTCTTGAACATGGAATGTCCGACTTCATACGGAACACATTCGTCAGTCAATTCACGTTCAGTCTTACCCACACTGCTGATCTCGGGACTGGTATAAATGCCCGTCGGTATATCCTCAATGCGAAACTGCTCTGAACCACCTTCGCCCAGATGCCGCGCGGCAAACCGCCCCTGAATATACGCAGCGCTCGCCAAAGCTGGCACTCCGATCACATCGCCGACGGCGTAGATGTGCGGCTGCGAAGTCTGCAGGTGCTGATTGACTTCAAGCTGTCCGCGATGATTGGGTTTCACACCGACGTTTTCGAGTCCCAGACCTTCGGTGTTACCAGATCGACCGTTGGCCCAGAGCAGGATGTCGCTCTTCAACTGCTTCCCGGACTTCAGATGCATTACGACATGGTCATCAAATGTTTCCAGCTTCTCAAACGTTTCACTATTTCGCATGCGAACACCGGTATCTCGCATGTGATAGGCCAAAGCGTCGCAGATTTCGTCGTCGAGGAATTCGAGCATTTTGGCCCGTGTGTTCACCAGATTGAGTTTGACCTGCAGATTTCGAAACATCGATGCATACTCGCAGCCAATCACTCCCGCGCCATAAATAGTCATCGTCTTTGGTGTTTCCGGCAGATTCAGAATCGTATCACTGTCGAAAACGCATGGATGACTGAAGTCAATCTCCGGGGGACGGTAGGGCCGTGAACCTGTGGCGATGACAAAATGCTTAGCGTGAGCAATCGTGGTGCTGTCATCCTGATGTTGCACTTGGATTCGATTTGCGTCAAGAAAACATGCGTCACCGCGAAGAACTTCGACGTCGTTGCGATCATAAAAGCTGCGCCGCATGCTAACCTGCTGATCAATCACCGATTGAGCGCTGCGACGCAGATCGCGGAACCTGACTTCCAGATTGACGCCCAGTTGGCGAAACATGGCGGCTGAGTTGACGTCCATGACTCGATAGATGGCTGCGCGGAGTGACTTGCTGGGGATCGTTCCCAGATGCGTACACGCACCGCCGATCTGCGGCATACGTTCGATGACACCAACACGTTTCCCCTGCTTCGTCGCTTCCATCGAAGCGCCTTCACCACCAGGGCCCGCACCGATCACAATGACATCAAATGTTTTTTCAACAGGCGTGTGCATGGTTAAGTCGTCAGTTGGCAGGCGTCAGTTAGCAGGTGAGCGGAGCGGCGTCAGCCCTCCGGTACAAAATTCAGGATTCAGCTGCGATTGCAAATTTCAAATTTCAAATCTAATCATCTTTCTTCAGCCCGCTGTGTCGGAGCAGCGCATCGGGATCGGGTTCACGGCCTCGAAAATCGCGAAAGATATCCATTGGGTGGCGGCTGCCTCCTTGAGCCAGAATCGTATCGCGAAACCGGCGACCTGTCTTGGTCACGACCGCTTCATCCTCTAGGCCCGCATCTTCAAACGCACCAAAGGCGTCGGCGCTTAAGACTTCTGCCCACTTATAACTGTAATACCCGGCTGAATATCCGCCCGCAAAGATATGCTGGAACGAGCAGAGGAAACGGCTCTCCGGCAGCGGCGGCAGCAAACTAGTGATCGACAACACGCGCCGTTCGATATCAAATGGCGATTCTGATCCATGCGGATCGAATCCATAATGCAGCGCGATGTCGGTCATGCCAAGCTGCAATTGTCGCAGCATGATTGTCGCCGCACGATATGTTTTCGACAGGCGCAGTTTCTGAAACAAATCCTCAGGCAACGGTTCACCAGTTTCGTAGTGAATGGCCATTTTCATCAGTGTCGGTCGATGCAGACACCAGTTCTCCATAAACTGGCTCGGCAATTCGACGGCATCCCATTCCACGCCACTGATGCCTGCCGCGTCCCGGAAATCGACAGTCGTCAGCATATGCTGCAGACCGTGACCGAACTCGTGAAACAGCGTTTCCACTTCCCGAAATGTCATCAGTGAAGGAACATCATCCGACGGCGGAGTGCTGTTGCAGACCAGATGAGCCACCGGCAACCGCGTTCCGTGTGGACTCACCGAACGTGCAATGCAGTCTGCCATCCATGCGCCGCCCCGTTTGTCTTTTGGACGGGAATAAGGGTCCAGATAGAATCCGGCGATATGTCGCTGCGATTCGTCAAAGACCTCATAGTAACGCACGTCCGGATTCCAGATTGGAGCCTTGCCGTCTGCCGACTTAACCGTTATGCCAAACAGTCGATGGCACAGTTCGAACAGCCCGTTGAGTACACGGTCCAGCGAGAAATAAGGGCGCAACTGTTCGTCGGTAAATTCAAATCGCCGTTCACGCAGACGCTCAGCCCAGAAGGCGACGTCCCAATGCGCCAGCGGACCCTCGTGACCAGTCTGCCTGGCCAGCTCAGTAATTTCTTCCAGTTCCAGCTTTGCGACTTCGTGCGACGCTTCCAGCAGCCGGTCAAACATCTGCTGCACAGCCGAAACGTCTCCAGCCATCTTGCGAGAAAGGCTCAGGTCAGCGTAGCACTCAAAACCCAGCAACGTCGCCTGCTCCTTCTTCAGTTTCAGTATCTGACTGATGAGCGGCGTATTATCCGTATCACCGGAACCGGCGCGCGTAATGTACGCGCGGTACAGCGTTTCACGGAGCGCACGATTACGACAGTGCTCCATGAAAGGACCGAAGCACGGATGATCCAGCGTGATCCGCCACGGGCCTGCTTCTGCAGTCGCCGGAGACTTGTCCTTATTCTCTTCAGCGCGAGACCACGCCGCTGCCGTCATGCGTCGCAGGCTGGCCGGAAAGCCCTCTGCATCGGCGGCATCTGTGAGATCCAGATGAAACGCCTTCGTTGCATCGAGCAGGTTGTTCGAGAAATCGGTGCTCAGCTGAGTCAGTTCCTGCTCAATCGCGTTGAACCGCTCACGATCATCGCCCGTGAGACCAATACCCGACAGTTCGGCGCTTTGCATCATCCGGGTAATGATTCGCTGCTGAGCCCCGTTGAAGCCGGCCCATTGCGATGATTCCCGCAGGGCCACAAGTTTCCTATAGATCGCGTCGCTCTGACGCAGTTGCAGGCTGAAATCGACTATCTTCGGCATCGCGGCATCATGGGCTTCCCGGAGTGGATCGGAGTTTGCCACGCTCAACAGATGCCCGACCGGCGACCATCCGTATTCAAAGAGCCGATCCACTTCTTCCATCGGGTCCATCAGCGCCGACCAAGACATCTCCGTCGATTGTTCAACCTGTGTCAGAATTTCCCTGCAGCGTGCGAGCACGGTATCTACGGCCGATGCAATATGGTCAGGACAAATACGGTCGTAAGCTGGCAGACCGTCTTTGATCAGCAGCGGATTGGTATCAGAGTGCATGAAATACTTCGTAAGTCAGAAAAAATTGGCCGTGATGAGCAGAGGCGTTCGGATCGCCGCAGCAGCGTGAGGATCGTCACAGTTTGATCGAAGACAACACCTGCGGCACGTTTTGTACCCGCTGCAACCAGACCCGCGAAGCGTTACGACGGTGATTGCCAATTGCGAGTTTCGAAAATCCGGCGAATCGTTCGTCATGCCGTCATTCGACCCCGGTGTCTCCGCCCACTTTTCTCACTCACCATCATCCCTACAAAAGCTGACATGCACCCGTCTCTTGCGCATCATTCGATCCCGCATTGACGAAAACGCCCACCTTCTGGTAGTAACAGGCCATGCGTGCCGCTCGTCACCTAATTTCGATTTCGTTATTGGCAACAGTTACTGGTTGCGGCAGCCTTGGTGTTCGACTGGGTTCTTATTCAGATCGGAGCAGTGAAAGGCCAATCCTCTATCCGGCTACTTCGACCGATGTCGCCTTGGTTTCGTATGTTCTTGCTCGTCCGTTCAAACAATTCACCGATCCATCCTTCAGTCCTGATGCCCAGGAAGGAATCGTGTACCTTTACTTTCCATTCTCTATCGTTGACCTTCCCTTTGCCGTGGCCCTTGACACAGTCTTACTTCCCTACGATGTTCAACGACGTATCACGTATGTACCCGAAGGCCAAGTCGATCCGGATCTGTATATGGATCCACTTTAGTCCTTAAACGAGCGACCACCTCACGGCTTTTCGGGGTTAAAAATTGCGGAGGGGCGAACGAAAACGAGCGGGTCGCCGGGGTGACTTTGAGTTACGAGCGGCAGCCGGTCGAATCAATAGATGGCCCTGGATTGAGTCAGCGGCTACGATGTGCAGCACCGCTTGGGCTGTCCAAAAACTCAGCATCCTTGAGTAGGATATATTGCTCTCCGTTGCTTTGCCATCCGTGCGTTTCATTCGGTTGTCCCTCATTCGGTTGTGTCACTTCGTCGTCTGAAATGCACAACCGAATGGGGACAACCGAATCAACAAGATCGCCACATCTCGCGAGTAGATGTCGGAAATGCAGACGTTGCGGCGGTAATGAAGCGGGAGGCAAACGTCGACAACCAGCCAGCCGTGTACCGGAGACCGATTTGTCTACCTTCTTTGGAAAGTTCTGCTACGCTGAGTCTTTTATTCTGCCATGGCGAGTTTCGCAGGGATTCAGATATGAGAGACAGCCAGATCGCTCGTTTCGTCATCTTTATTCTTTTGGCCGCACTTTCGTCGCGGGCCTGGGGGATGGAAGACGTCAGGCGGATCGACTTCAATCGGGACATCCGCCCGATCCTTTCTGACAACTGCTTCACCTGCCACGGCCCGGATGAACAGCAGCGTGTGAACGATCTGCGGCTGGATCGACGGGAGGAAGCGTTCGCGGATCGTGAGGGCCACCGAGTGATCGTGCCCGGCGATGTTGCGGCCAGCCTGCTCCACCAGCGGATTTCCTCATCCGATCCTGAACAACGAATGCCGCCAAAGGATTCAGGTCGAGAGCTGACAGACTCGCAGGTTCAGCTGCTGACGGAATGGATCCGGCAGGGAGCGGAGTGGAAGGAACACTGGGCCTTCGTCGCCCCGCAACGTCACGATTCACCGGAGACTCAGCTGAAGAACTGGTGCCGGAATCCAATTGATGATTTTGTGCTGGCCAGACTTGAACAGGAAAGTCTGAAACCGTCCGAAGAAGCAGGCCGCAACACGCTGATTCGACGCGTCACTCTGGATCTGACAGGACTGCCGCCGACACCGGAGGAGGTTACTGCTTTTCTGTCGGATTCGTCACCCAACGCTTACGAAACCGTCGTCGATCGGCTTCTGGCATCACCGCGATATGGTGAGCACATGGCCGTTCGCTGGCTGGATGCTGCTCGCTATGCAGACACCAGCGGGTATCAGACCGATGGTCCGCGGGTCATGTGGCGATGGAGAGACTGGGTGATCAATGCGTTCAACAGCAATCAGCCGTTTGACCAGTTTACGATCGAACAACTTGCCGGCGACCTTCTGGAAAATCCATCGCTCGATCAGCGTATCGCCACCGGATTCAACCGCAATCATCGAGGTAATGGGGAAGGCGGCATAATTCCGGAGGAATACCAGGTCGAATACGTAGTTGATCGCGTCGATACGACATTCACTGTCTGGCTGGGACTGACAGTCGGATGTGCCCGCTGTCACGATCACAAGTATGATCCGATTCGACAAAAAGATTTTTATCAGATATTTGCCTACTTCAACAACATCCCGGAGCGCGGCCGTGCCGTCAAATTAGGCAACTCGCCGCCATTCATTAAAGCTCCGTTGCCCGAGGAACAGTCGCGGCTGATGGTGCTTGATCGGGACATCGAGGCGGCCGCAGCCAGCTTGAACGATCTGCAGGACGAACTGGATGAAACTCAACGAACATGGGAATCCAGTTTCTCGCCCGCGCAGCCAATCGAATGGTCCATTTCCGAAGGGCTTGTGAACCATTTTGGCTTTGATGGCAATCTTACGGATTCAGCACGAAATGTGGAGGCTGTATTTGATGTCAATGCGACTGGAGTCATTCCGCCCCAGTATGCTGCAGGTCACCTCGGACAAGCGATCGACCTCGATGGTGCTTCGATCCTGAATGCAGGCGACACCGCCAGCTTTGGCTTCCTGGACAAGTTTTCCATTGCCGCCTGGGTTGACGCGACTGGTGACAACGGAACGCTGATTTCCCGCATGACACCGGTCGAACAGGGGGCTGGGTACTATGTCCATCTTCGGGATGGTCGAGTCCAGATAAACTTCATCAACCGATGGCTCGACGATTCCATCCGAGTGGAAAGTCACGAGTCACTTCCGTTAAAACAATGGTGTCATCTGACTGTGACCTATGACGGTTCTCGTGTGGCCGATGGGATTCGGGTGTATGTCGATGGTCAGCCATCTGCGATGGACGTGAAACTCGATCAAATCAATTCGACATTTGCCTTGCCGACTGAACCACTGCGAATCGGCGCTGGACAAAGCCCTTTCACCGGAAAACTGGATGACGTCCGGATCTATGGGCGCGACTTGGCACCGTTGGAAGTTCAGCTGCTCGCGGTTCCTCAGACCGTGTCCGAAATCCTGAGTCTGCCCGCTGAATCTCGAAATGAAGCGCAACGCCAAAAACTTAAACGGTACTTTCTCGACAACCATGCCCCGGCCGCGATTCGGGACGCTGATCGTCGGCTGACGGAACTCCGGCAGCAACGGCGTACCTTCTACGAGAATCTTCCCACCGTGATGGTTATGCAGGAAATGGAACAGCCTCGAGAGACTCATGTTCTGGTCCGCGGACAATACGATCATCCGGGAGACAAAGTCGAACCCGGCGTGCCGGCTGTTTTCCCATCGATGCCTGCCAATGCCCCAAATAATCGCCTCGGTCTGGCTCGCTGGCTGGTCAGTCCGGATCATCCGTTGACGGCTCGCGTCACCGTGAATCGATTCTGGCAGATGTATTTCAGCCAGGGGCTTGTGAGTACCAGCGAAGACTTTGGAGCTCAGGGAGAAAGCCCTAGCCATCCGAAGCTGCTGGACTGGCTGGCGACGGAATTCATCCGACTCGGCTGGGACATGAAGGCATTGCAGAAAATGATCGTCACGAGTGCCACGTATCGACAGTCGTCAAACATTTCCCAGGAACTGCTTCTGCGCGATCCGGACAATCGACTGTTGGCAAGAGGGACACGGAAGCGACTTCCGGCTGAATCGATCCGGGACCAGGCTTTGCTTGTCAGCGGACTGTTGACGAACCGAATCGGGGGTCCGTCCGTCAAGCCATATCAGCCGGATGGACTTTGGCGGGAGATCGCATCCGACACGGAATACACTCAGTCGCACGGCGAAGATCTCTATCGCCGCAGCATGTATACCTATTGGAAACGCACGGTTGCTCCGCCTGCGATGGTGACACTCGACGCCACAGGTCGCGAAGCCTGCCTTGTTCAGAGGGCTCGCACAAACACTCCGCTTCAGGCTCTGGCACTGATGAACGACATCACGTTTGTTGAAGCTGCTCGGGTCTTCGCACAGCGGGTGATGGTTGATATCGAAGGCCCAATGGAAGATCGGCTCAGGCATGCCTTCCTGATCGCGACCGCGAGAATGCCTAAGCCCGACGAACTTGCTGTCCTAGAACGACGTTTTGTTCGCAGTCTGGAAGTTTTCCACAATGATCCATCCGCCGCACATAAATTGGTTCATGTAGGCGAGTTCGCTGTCAATGAGAAACTCGATGTCTGCGAACTTGCGGCCTTCACAACGGTTACAAGTCTGATTTTGAATCTTGATGAAGTGGTGAACAAAGAATAGTGACTTTCGAAATGCACATACCAACCGGATGCGTGAGTTTTGAAGTTGCGGATTTCGTTAGGGCTGGAAGCCCGGCACATCGTCAGCCGGTGGCGTGAGCCACCGGAATAGGGAAATATCGGCCCTCCGGGCCTAAAACGTTGCAGCCAAACAATTGAATACCTGACTATGACCATGACCATGACTTACGACCGTCTCCTTGCGGAAACTCGCAGGCATTTTTTTACACGAGGCGCACAGGCTGTTGGCCTTGCGGCGCTGGCGTCTTTGATTGATGAGTCCGGGACAGCGCGCGCTGAAGATGCTGCGACCGGACCAGGATTGAGCGGCTTTCCAAATCTTCCAGTACGAGCAAAACGTGTCATCTATCTGTTTCAGTCCGGAGCGCCGTCGCAGATTGATCTGTTCGATCATAAACCGGGACTGGCCAATCTTCGAGGTACGGAATTGCCCGATTCAATCCGACAGGGACAGCGTTTGACAGGCATGACCAGCGGTCAGGCCAGCTTTCCAATTGCGCCGTCGAAGTTCCAGTTCGCCCAGCACGGCGAAAGTGGTGCGTGGATCAGCGAGTTGCTGCCGTACACGTCGAAGATTGCTGACGATCTGTGTTTAATCAAATCGATGCATACGGAGGCGATTAACCACGACCCGGCCATCACATTCATGCAGACGGGCGCACAACTGGCCGGACGTCCCAGTTTGGGGGCATGGCTGTCTTATGGGCTGGGGAGTGAAAACGCGGACCTGCCAGCCTTTGTCGCGATGATCTCAGGCAGCGGCGATCAGCCGCTGTACGACCGTCTGTGGGGCAGCGGCTTTCTGCCAACTCGATATGCCGGCGTGAAGTTTCGTTCGCAGGGTGATCCGGTTCTGTTTCTTTCCAATCCGCCAGGAATCACAAGTCAACTGCGCCGAGGTGTCCTGGACGACTTGTCAGCCATGAACGAACTGAAGCTTGAGGAAACCGGTGATCCTGAAATCACAACGCGGATTTCACAGTACGAAATGGCCTACCGCATGCAGACGTCTGTCCCGGAACTGACGGACATCTCCGGAGAACCTGCCGCGACCTTTGATCTTTACGGCGAAGACGCCAGAAAGCCAGGAACCTTTGCCTGGAACTGCCTGCTCGCCCGGCGTTTGTGTGAGCGAGGCGTTCGTTTCGTTCAGCTGTTTCATCGCGGCTGGGATCAGCACGCTTTACTTCCGAAGAACATTGCTCTTCAATGCCACATGACAGATCAACCGACGGCCGCTCTGGTACAGGATTTGAAACAAAGAGGCCTACTGGAAGATACGCTTGTCGTCTGGGGCGGCGAGTTTGGCCGGACCGTCTACTGCCAGGGTAAACTGACTCCAGAGGACTACGGCCGCGACCATCATCCACGCTGCTTCACGATCTGGCTGGCAGGCGCCGGTATCAAACCCGGGACGACCGTGGGTGAGAGTGACGATTTCAGTTACAACATCACTCGTGATCCCGTTCATGTGCATGACCTGAACACCACAATTCTGCACCTCCTTGGTATTGACCACACAAAGCTCACATTTAAGTTTCAGGGTCGGCATTATCGACTGACCGATGTTCACGGCGAACTGGTTCGCAGTATCCTCGGATGAAGTCGGCGAACTCTCGGAACTGACTGGCATTTACGTCAAACGTGGTCTAGTGCCATCTCTCGCGAAACAGGTTGCCGAAAAAAACTGACGGCTCATGACGCATCAGCCGCGCATGCGCGAGATGAGCTTGGAATCTCTGACACCTTCAGTGCGAGACCCGTGCAGGCCGCTTTCGCGTCGGCGGGGCTGTTTGCAGTGGGAGCGACCATGCCGTTGTTGACCATCGTCATTGCGCCGCAGGCTTATCTGATTCCAGATGACCGACAATCAGGCGCGTGCGAGTTTTGCGTAATGCTCATCTCCCCACAACTCATAATAAACAAGCAGTCGCAAATTGCGTTTGCGACTATTAGCGTCCTGTTAGCGTTCATTAGCGGTTACCCACGCTGCATTCAATTCATCAGGTTTTCGTTTGAGCAGTCAACGCTTCAGCTGCGTGTGCACGTTGCGCCGGGGACACACCCTGCGATTCGCCCCGTTCCGCAGATTCCATTCATACATCGCAGCCACAGGGGTTATGATCTATAAAGACGCGAATCCGTAGCGGTACGTGCTCGCCTGTCCGATTGATTTCAGAAACAATTCAAGGTCGATCTTTCCCAACATTTCCAATTCGTCGCGAAACCCGTGATTGTGTGGCAGATTCTTGGTACAAAACAGTCGTTGGCCGGGGTGATTGTTGACGAAGTCGTACAGGTCCGGAAGCCCATCAAAGACGCGATGGAAATTCGTTCCCGGCCCATCTCCCTTTCGTTGTTGCATTCTTTCGAAGAATATAAGCTCGCCATGAAGCCGATCGTTCAGATTTCGCTGGATTTAACCAACATCACAGAGGCCCTAGAGACGGCGCACATGGCTATGCGTGCCGGGGTGGATTGGCTCGAAGCCGGCACGCCGCTGATTTTGGCTGAAGGGCTGCATGGTGTGCGTGCGCTGCGTCGTGAGTTTCCCGGCATTCCGATTGTTGCCGATCTCAAGACAATGGACGGCGGATACCTCGAGGCGGAAATGATGGCGGGTGCTGGCGCCACCCATGTTGTCGTCATGGCTCGCGCTCACGAAGAAACAATTCGCTGTGTGGTCAAAGCGGGGCGAGATCATGGTGTGAAGGTCATGGGCGATAACATGGTCTGTCCCGATATGGTCGCCGGTGCGAAGTGGCTCGAAGATCTCGGTTGCGATTATGTCATTCATCACATCGGCTATGACGAGCGTCGAGGCATTGCGGCTCGCGGCCACCGAATGCCCAGCCCGCTTGATCAGCTGCGCGAGGTTTGCCAGGCCGTCAAGATTCCCGTGCAGGCCGTGGGTGGTCTCAGCCTAGAACAAGCGATCCAGTGTCCTGCCTACGGAGCTCCGCTCGTGGTGCTTGGTGCCCCGCTGACCATCGACGCTGACTCTTTCAAAACCGCCGATGGTGATCTCGAAGCCTCACTCCGCCTGATCTGTGATGCGATCCACTCACAGTGGTCTGGTCCGAAGAATTAAGAACCGAGCAATGCATTGTGGCTCGACACTCCGTGGCGAGAAGCTCCGCCACGGAGTGTCGGGGCACATTGGGTAACGGGCCAAGCCCGCGTTAGATATTCTGTTCACACATTTTTGTTCAAAGAAATACAAACATGAAATCAGCCGCTGTCGTCAATTACGCTCCCGAGAAAGGCTGTGTCGAGATTCGCGAGATAGAGCGACCTTCGATCGGCCCTGATGATGTATTGCTGGAAGTTGTCAATGTCGGTGTCTGCGGAAGCGATTTGCATCAATGGACCGCCGATCATTCATGGCCGGTGAACTACCCTGTCGTGCTGGGTCACGAATTCGGTGGGCGAATTATCGAACTCGGCAAGAACGTCGATGGCTGGAAAGAGGGTGACCGCGTCGTCAGCGAAACGGCCGCAATTATCGACCAGCGCAATCCGATGTCGCGGCGCGGGCTTTACAATCTCGACCCGACCCGCAAAGGTTTCGGTTATGGCGTCAACGGGGCCATGACCAGGTTCGTCAAAGTCCCATCACGGATTCTCCACGCCGTGCCGGACGCACTGCCATTTGAGCACGCATGTCTGACCGAGCCATGTTGTGTGGCGTACAACGCGGTTGTTAGGAACGCACGCATCGAACCGGGAGACCGGATTGTTGTGCTCGGTCCAGGCACAATTGGGATACTCTGCGCCGCGATGGCCCGACTTTGCGGAGCGGAAGTGGCACTGGTTGGTCTTGAGGCGGATCGTCACCGATTGGAGATCGCAAAGCAATATGGCTGCGAAGGAATCATCGGCGACCCGAAGCCATGGGCGCTGGAACGGGATGGCCTCGGCTGTGACGGCGTGATCGATGCTGCAGGGGCCAGTATCACGCTCAGGATTGCCATCGACATAGTTCGTCCGGCAGGTTGGATTTCAAAGGTCGGTTGGGGACCGCAACCGCTTGGTTTCAATATCGATCCACTCGTGCAAAAGAACGTGACTCTGCAGGGCAGCTTCAGCCACAACTGGCCAATTTGGGAAAGAGTCATTGCACTGCTCGCCAGTGGCCAGTTGGACGTAAAGCCAATCATCGGCGGCGTATGGCCAATCAGCAAATGGCACGAAGCATTTGAAAAGATGCATAAAGGCGAAGTCGTAAAATCCGTACTCAAACCCGATTAATGCGATCGGCAGCAAACCAACCTGAAAGAAGAAAATGCCAAAGCTCGCTGTATTCCCTAAAGCCTTCATGCAGGCACTCTGTAAAGATGGATCGATGACGGTCTCGGAGTGGATTGCGCTGGCATCTACGCTCGATGTTCAGGGACTGGAATGGTATGCCGGATTTCTTGAGATGGCGGACGAAGCGAACTGGCCGAGATTTCGCAAGGAAGTCGAAGATCACGGCAAAGTCATTCCGATGATGTGCTGTTCGCCTGACTTTACGCATCCGGACGCCGCATTCCGTGACCAAGAGATTGCAAAACAGAAGCGCTGGATCGACATGACACACGCACTGGGCGGATCTTATTGCCGAGTGCTCAGCGGCCAGCGTCGACCGGTGCTGAGCATTGATGAAGGTGTCAAGCTGGCGGCGGATTCGATCGAAGCTTGTTTGCCATATGCCAAAGAACGTGGAATCACACTGATCATCGA
This sequence comes from Planctomycetaceae bacterium, assembly GCA_947476295.1. GTDB lineage: Bacteria > Planctomycetota > Planctomycetia > Planctomycetales > Planctomycetaceae > SXXK01. The sequence goes on from CANJQC010000137.1 coordinate 15,670, forward strand.
GAATCACTATAAGGACGACTTTTGGGAGTACCCTGAGTTTGCACAAAAAATGGACGTCTTCTGCAAGCTTGTTGATCGTATCCATCATCCGAACTTCGGTGTCAACTACGATCCCAGCAACACGTATCTCGCAGGCGAAGACCCCATCGAGTTGCTGAAGCGAGTTTCCAGCCGCGTGGTAACGATGCACGCCAGTGACCGGTATCTCAAAGAAGGCACGCTGGATGACCTCCGCCGCGAAGAAGGCGGTGCTACGGGTTACGCTAAGCGGCTGAGTCACGGCGAAATTGGCAAAGGACTGAACGACTACGACGCGATCTTCACCGAATTAAAACGCGTGGGCTTCGACAGTTGGATCAGTATCGAAGACGGCGTTGACGGTATGGATCAACTCGTCCGCAGCATTGAGTTCTTGAAGCTCAAGATCGCTCGGTATTGGGGGGCGTGAAATGGAACTTCCTGACACTAACGTTTTCTATGTGCGAGTGCTTTCGCCCAACCAATTTGCGTGGAAAAAAGATGTGGAACACTAATCTGCACTAATCTTCGCTAATCCGGATTAGTGAAGATCAGCGCAGATTAGTGTTC
>CANJQC010000138.1 GCA_947476295.1 Planctomycetaceae bacterium
AGCCAAGTTATCAGTCATCAGTTTTCAGTCGTCAGCGGAATCGCAATGAGTGCGGCAAAGCTCCTGACCGCCACCTGAAGACTGCCACCTGAAGACTGCCACCTGAAGACTGCCACCTGAAGACTGCCACCTGAAGACTGCCACCTGAAGACTGCCACCTGAAGACTGAAGACTCCCATGAAACACATCTACCTGATCTGTTACGATGTTGCCGAGCCAAAGCGTCTGCGAAAAGTCTACAAGACTCTTCAAGGGGCGGGGGAATCGCTACAATATTCCGTGTTCCGTTGTGAGTTGTCGCGGGAGGAGCGTCAGAAACTGATTGAACTCCTTTGGGAGATCCTGAATCTTGCCGAAGACAGACTTTTGGTTGCAAATCTTGGGTTGAGCGAGTCACGCGGAATCGATTGCCTGCAGTATTGGGGAGATCCTAGGGAGGTTCCGAATTCAACAAGGCCGATTGTGCTCTGATTTTTTTTGCCGTCCGGGAATTTCGAGCGGTGATATGGTGCGAAAACCCCCGTCACCTCTCGCAATCGTAAGTCGTTCTTTGACAACCAATTAGAATTGATAGATAATGACTCCTGCTGTTGTAATTGGTCCCGCAAGTACACCCCTCGCAATCACGTTCGCAAACCAAGCCCCACCATGGGTTTGGGAGGCGTGCCGTTTCCGCCGCTGATCAGCGGCGGCCCCATTGAAGCCCGGCAGGTCGATAGCAGCTTTAGCCAGTGCGTACTGGTTTCCGCCGCTGATCAGCGGCGGCCCCATTGAAGCTCTCTGTGTCTCCGTGCCTCTGTGAGAGACATGTCTTTGTTTCCGCCGCTGATCAGCGGCGGCCCCATTGAAGCGGCCCCTGTGGCGTCGTTCGGCTGTTTGGGCGACTGATGTTTCCGCCGCTGATGGCGTCAAAGCTGATCACTTTATACAATCGCCGTGTTTCCACAATTTCTGCCGGAATCACCGAATATGAAATGCGACCTGACCACATTCCTGCTGTGGCTCGTGATCACTGCACGCTTGACTCCGCTGTCTGCGCAAGCACAGCAGCACATGCGGTTTGATCACGATGTGCGTCCGATACTGTCGAATCATTGCTGGAGCTGTCATGGTCCGGATGAAGTGAGTCGACAGGCTGGGCTTCGGCTTGATCTACAGGATTCCGCGACCGTTCCAGCTGAAAGTGGTCATATTGCGATCGTGCCAGGCAAACCTGCTGAAAGCGAACTTATCGCACGTATCAATTCCCATGACACTGATGTGCAGATGCCGCCCGCGTCAGCGAAGAAACCGATTACGGAAAAACAAAAACTCATTCTGCAGCAATGGATCGAGCAAGGTGCGGAGTTCACTTCCCACTGGGCCTGGACACCGCCAGCTCGCCCCACTGTTCCGGAAGTAAAAAAATCATCGTGGCCGAAGAACGCTGTGGATGCATTTGTGCTGAAACGTCTGGAAGAACAACACCTGCAGCCGTCCGAAGAGGCCGATCCACACGTCTGGCTGCGACGAGTCACGTTCGATCTGACCGGTCTGCCACCGTCACTGGAGGAGCTCAACGCATTCGAAGATCGCCTCAAAACTGTCGCAAAGGAAGACGTTTATTCGGAAGTCGTTGAGCGTTTGCTGCAGTCATCGCGGCATGGCGAACGTATGGCGATGCAATGGCTGGATGCCGCTCGTTACGCTGACACGAACGGCTACAACAACGATGAAACGCGTACGATGTGGCCGTGGCGAGATTGGGTCATTAAAGCCTTCACGGACGGCATGCCGTATGATCAGTTTCTTACGGAACAGCTCGCGGGCGATCTGTTGCCCAACGCATCTGTGTCTCAAAAGGTCGCCACTGGATTCAGTCGCAATCATGTTCTTACAACCGAAGGCGGAATCTTTGAAGAAGAGTATCACGTTGAGTACGTTGCTGACCGCGTGCATACGACTGCAACCGTGTTTCTCGCGATGTCTCTGCAATGCGCCCGCTGTCATGATCACAAGTACGATCCATTGACTCAAAAGGAGTACTATCAGTTTGCGGCGTTCTTTAACAATGTGCCGGACAAGGTTGTCTCTTACAACAAAGCTCGAATGGCAGAACCGCTGCTGAAGTTGCCGACGCCCGAACAGCAGGCAGAACTGGACCGGATTGAGGAACGACTGAAGAAAGTCGAAACAGAACTGACATTACTCACTGCGGAAGCGGGTGCCGATGCTGCGGCGCTGCAAGCTGAGAAGACAGCGTTGACCGAACAGCGTACAAAGCTGAATGCAGAAATCCCCGCCACTATGGTGATGGCTGAACCCGCTGAACCACGTCCGATTTTTGTGCTGAAGCGAGGTCAATACGATCAGCGAGGTGAACAGGTGACGGCCGCGTTTCCGAACACACTGATATCTCATGAAGATTCTGTCACCGACGTACCGGAGAATCCGGATCGGTTACAGCTCGCACGCTGGCTGACTGATCCAGCGCATCCCCTGACCGCTCGAGTGGCCGTGAATCGCTGGTGGGAAATGCTTTTTGGGACCGGCATTGTGGCGACAGCTGAGGACTTTGGAATTCAGGGCGCGCAGCCAAGTCATCCGGAACTGCTCGACTGGCTGGCCACCGAACTGATACGGCAGAGCTGGGATCAGCGGGCTATTTTGAAGCTAATCGTGATGTCAGCCACGTATCGGCAGTCGTCCGATCTCAAGCCGGAGCAATTCGAACGTGATCCCCGCAACGAGTGTCTCGCCCGCGGGCCTCGTTATCGATTGCCTGCTGAAACAGTCCGCGACAATGCATTGTTCGTCAGTAGCCTGCTGAAGGAAAAGATCGGTGGCCCCAGTGTCAAACCGTATCAGCCCGATGGACTTTGGGAAGACGTCAGCGTGGAACGGAGAGACAAATATGTAGCGGACACAGACGACGGACTGTACCGTCGCAGCATGTATACGTTCTGGAAACGCACATGCCCACCGCCCGGCATGGCCACCTTTGACGCACCCGATCGGGAAACCTGCGTCGTCCGTCGCGCTCGCACGAACACACCACTCCAAGCCCTCGTGCTGCTCAACGACCCGACATATGTCGAGGCCGCTCGCAAACTGGCCGAACGCGTGATGCTTGTCTCCGACGACTCAGGGCGTACCGCACTGGCATTCCGGATCGTACTCGCACGACTACCTAGCGATTCCGAGCAAATATCGATGCAGGAAATATTGGCGGAGGCTCGCACCCACTTCACAACCCATCCCTCAGCCGCCGAGGAATTTCTCACCATCGGTCACTCTTCACGCAGCACCTCGCTGAATCCCACAGAACTCGCCACCTGGTCCGCCGCCATGAGTGTGCTGCTGAATCTGGATGAGAGCATTTCAAAACTGTGACGCTAAAGCCCAAATTCCAACGTATCGGCGAGCGGTGCGGCGTAAGCCCACCGGTACAACTGTGATTCTTCACAAGTGACATCGATCAGTGCGATTCGGGACTGGATGATGCGTTCGCGGCTGTGTTCCGTTTGCTGTTCGGCTGGCCGATGGGGAAGCTCAAAATTCCAAAAATCCGCTCACACGTCCGACCGTAACTGTCGCAACCACCAATTGGGCAATGAGAAGCAGCAGCCAGTTCCTTTGTGTCTTGATTGAATCTGAATCAACGGCCTGGGCAGCGATGATGGAGAACCAAGGCGTGAGGAAACACCAAAGGCGAGCGGCTTCACCCATGTTTTTCCCAGACAGCCACAGCAATGTCCATGTCAAAGCACATGCGAGAGCGAACAGTTGGCCATTGGTCGGAGATCTAAGTCCAGAAGAATAAATGATCCTCGTTGTCTGCACGAGCATAACGACGGCCATTGCTGCCATAGGCAGGCCCACGGCCATTGCGAGTTCAATTGGGTTGATGGCAAACCACGCGGACCATGTGCGAACATATTGTGAATAAAACCCCGCGTGATTTGTGAAATTCATACGCCATACGTTAAGCAGGTTGCAATGCGTCCCGAATTCCCAGATGCCACACGCGATCAAAAATGACGCGGCAGCGACCAGAGTCGTCTCCAGTGACGGACCAATGCGGTCTTTCCAGTCCATCAACACGAACCCTGCAGCAAATATGGCCAGCATCACCAGCACCGGCACATGTGCCAGACTCAGCAGCAGACAACCAAATAACGCAAAGCCACTGAGTAATGCGAGCAGCCATCGCATAATGCGGCGCTTCGTCAGCATTGCAGCAACAGCCGCCCACGCCAGCATCATGCCGCTGCAGGCATAAAACACGTCAGAACGCGGGACGAAAATCCCGATTGTCGGCACGGTAATCATCAATGCGGCGGCACGCCAGGCGGTTTTCGAATCCGTGAGTCTGCGGGTTAGCCCGAACACCGGAATGACTGCCATTGCCGCAAACAATGTTGAAAGCAGCGATGAAAGATGCAACGCCGCAAATTCAGATTTCGACAGTGGTCGAGCGATCCGGCTTAGGCTGAGGGCTTCGACTTCTCGAAACATGTGGACTGTTCCGCGATTTTGAAGGGCTTCAGAAAACTGGACGGTCGCAGGAGAGGATTTTGTCAGCCTCAGCAACCCGCGATTGAGCAGCAACAGACCCGGTGGATGTGTGCCTTCGTGCAGTACTTCGCCTTTGGCCATGCGTGATTCATAGTCAGCCAGCATCTGCTGCGTCGAGGTCACATTGAACGTCGCATTATAGAAATAGCCGGATGCATACTTGTCGTATAAAATCCAGATTGGCCTGAGTTCGCGATGAGGCGAAGGTGCCGCTTGTCGTACGGAATTCAGCCAGAGAAAGCTGAGTCCTGTCAGACCCAGCACTAGCAGTCCACGCTGAATTCTCCCGACGTTGTCAATCCGTCGCTCGCCCCATGCGCAGAAGGCCACAACAGCACTGCCACAGACCAGCGGCCATATCAGGCGATCGAGCGCATCGAGTAGGTTCGAGGGCAGCTCTTGTCGCGGCCACACCCATTCGCCCGCAACTCCCAGCGGTGGCCAGGGTGCCAACAACAACGTCCCGCCGATCACGGTAGCTAGAAATATGATAAGGCGATAAGGCATCAGAAAATGAGTGTCCGAATACTTCGGCCAAAGCGTGCTCGCGGTATCAGCTTTGTAAGCTGCCAGTCATAAGGCTATCAACATTTGGATTGCGCCAAACAAGAAAAGCCCTTCGATGTGTACGCACTTCGAAGGGCTTTTGAGAGAATTTTTACAACAACCTTACGGTTCGATTGGAACAATCTGATCAGACTGGTTGTTGCCCAAAATAAATCGAATCGATCCTCCGAAGGAGTTGCTCGGCTTGCTCGGGTTCAGGATATAGTTCGCATCGAGAGCCTTCGTGATACGTTCCTTAACTTGAGCCAGATGAGCCGTCGTGTAAGGATCGTGCTTGTCGGCAGACGCCGCTTGAGCAGCCTCAATCTTCCTGACAACGCTGCGCAATTGTTCAGCAGACAGACTTGAGATTGCTCGACCTGCCGCACCGGACGATCCGCCGGGCAACGTCAGATCGATCAGACGCTCGACATGCTCCCGCTGGATATTGCGACGCAGACTGGAAATCAGCGGCTTTCGAGCGGAGTATTCTCCTTCGGCCTTTGCATCGAGTTCGGACCAGAGGGAACTCGTGACTGTGTCCAGCATTTCAGGCAGTGTCAGACACTCTTGATCGGCGGGTACACGGGATTCATTGTCGTAAATTCGTTTTAGCGTTGTGGGGTTCATCAGGCCAGTCAGCACGGATGCCTGAATTCCCATGATTCGATCATGAATCGGCCATGTCGATTCTTCCATCATCGACGAAACATTGTCGGACCATTTGTCCAGGCCCATTGCTGTCGTTAATTCAGGGGTTAGACCAAAGGAATCATCCTTGAAAGCGTTGGAAGTAACGAAATTCAAGGCCTTTCGCTGCTGTTCCAAAGGAACAACCACTATTGGCGTACGTCCGTTTGGATCGCCTTTCTTGTCGCGATTGACAAACGCTCCGCCAACCCAGTTAGACATCATTGACAACGATCGCGTTTGAAGCGAAAGCACCAACTCATATCCGTAGCGAATACGGTCCCAGCTGTCACCGTCTTTGATGAACGTCGATAGCAGTCTTTCACGGTGATGTTTGGCCAGTCGCATTTGTTCTTCGGCAAAGTCCAGCGGATCTCTTGAAAAATCGTAACGTCGAGCCAGTGGGTCAGGCCCGCCTGTGTCCTCGTCTGTCGCATATGCAAGTTCCGGTTCGGCAACTCGAGCCAGCACGGGCTTCAAGTCTTCAAACGTATAGCCGTATTCGATGGCCCACATGTCGTACGGACCAACACCGCTCATACAGTAATCGCCCTGAAGCGTTCCTGAATCCAGACGAATGTTGGCACCGATGTAATCCATCACGGACCCAGCCATTTGCTGTTTCCCCTTCACGGCATCGCTGTTGATTTCAGCCAGTGTGTGGATACTTGAGGCTTTGAAGTTATGACGCAGCCCGAGTGTATGTCCGACTTCGTGTGCTACCAGATGTGCGACAAGCGGCCCTACAAAGGATTCCGGCATACCGTCCAGCATCTGCTCCTTTGGCTCTTCCTTTTTCTTTTCTTCTTTTTTCTCCTCCGGCTTTTCTTCGGATTTCTCACCATCATCGGACACATCGGCCTGCAGCATGTCGAATGTCATTCGCATGACTGCCAAGTCGAATGAGATTCCCTCGGCGGCAAGGCACATGCCGTTTACCTGGCTGGATCGCCCGACGAGTCCATCGAATTCATCATCACCCAGCATTCGAGCATCCACGTTTGACATCGGGTGACCAGCGTAAGGCAGGTTTGATTGGAGCGCGATTTCACGCAAAATCGACTTTCGCATCGACGGCGGAGCAAGGCGAATCCGAGGATCCCATTCAGGATGATCGGCCAGCCATGCCAGTGTGTCAGGCCCGAAGCCTTCCATCGCGACTTTTGGGAGCGATTCTGCAAACTGCTTTTGATAATGTCGAATCCAGCCGTCCGTCAGAATAATGTCGGCGTCCAGAATTTGCCCGGTGAGCGGATGCACACGGCTCGGCCCGATCGCCATACCAATGTCGTTGTTCAGCCACCGCACAAAATTGTAATTGACGTCTTCAGGATCTTTATCCATGTGCGCGCCGGAGGCAGCGTCCTGATAGTAAACTTCAATCGCGTCTGAAATGCCGACCTTTTCGTAGGCCTTGTTCCAGGACAAGATTCCTTCACGCACCCAGCGACGGTAACGCACAGGCGTTGTGTGTTCAATGTAAAACACGATCGGTTTTTTCGGTGGGCTTAACTGTAGCTTGGAATCGGCCTTTTCCAGATACCATCGATTGATATAACGAATGTGGGTTTCGCGGTCGTTATACTTTGCCAGATCCGTATACGTCGTGGTGAAGAATCCGACACGGCTGTCGGCCACACGAGGCTTATAGCCCGTGCTGTCCGGAATATCACTGATCGAATAGTGCAGGATCTTCAATACGCCTGTGTTGTCGGGTACTTCAAATGCGATCTCCACGTTGTTCTCAAACGCCTTTGCAGTCTGAATTGAGAACACCCCACTTCGCGTCAAACCGAAATTGATAAAGGCGGGTGAAAAACTCAGCGTTGGATTGTTCACGAGCATCGCATCGACATCAATGACCGGGCCGCCGCCCGGCCCCATCGTGACGATTGGGACTTCCATCAGCACACGGTCTGTGAACAGGCGCTTTACGGAAGACTCTGCTTCCTTATCCTCGCCGCTCGCGCGATACTCGGTCTCAGGGGTCAGCAACGCCAGATGCTTGTCGTATTGCCTCCAGTACACATAAACGTCGCCCGCCTGAAGCCCGGCGTACGCGTCGCCGCTGGCAACGGTCGTAGCAATAAAGTATTTCTTCTGTGCAAATCCACGGGGCAGTTCGGCGTACATCTGGCCGTCTTTTTCCCGAGTCCAAAGCGTATACATCGGCTTGATGTTCGCTTTGGTTACGACCTTTTCATAACCCTCCAGGATTTTGTCTGACGTCGGATAGTCAGGCTTTGGAGGCTCTGATTTCTGAGATTCCTGCGCCGCTGCCTGAGCCCCGAGCAGCGCTAGTAATGTCGTCACTGCCAGATGTCTGAAGTGGAAGAAATATCCCAGCATTTTTGACCTTTCTTGACTTAATCTAGATGGGCTTCATGCAGTCGCCAGTTCTAACCGCGAACTCTGGCCACTGGCGGCTAACTCCTTGCCATCCGCAGACATCTCTCCGCCGTTCTCGCAGCCTCGCAAACCTCCGTGTGCTCCCAAGCCCCCTTGCGCAGCCATGTCTCCAGTGTGGCAATAATACGCACATTTGGCCAAATAGGAAATCTTTCGAAGCCCACTTGATCAGTTCTGGCAAAATGCCGCTCTAGGCTTTGCTGCAACTCGTCCACGACTCTGACACGCCCCAGCCGATAAACCCTGCCTTGCCTGAGCAGGCGTTAAAATCCCAGTTGCTCTTGGGTTGTGTGAAGCGTTCGTCGTCGATAGCATCGACGAAGGAAAGGTGACAATTCTATATCACCAACCGCTGGAAGATAGTGGCTGAAAACAGGAATGCAGCGATGCTGTCGGCTGTGGAAACTCGGGAACCTGCACTTCCATGGCGATTGCGGTCTGATCTGCAGATTCAGGAGGCAGATTCGAGTGTAGTCGCCACATGGACGATCAAAGATCCATTGCGGCTGACGTATTTCTACGCTGCAGCCGAGGAAATGGTGTTTCTGAATTTGCTGGATGGCCGAACTTCGCTCAATGGAATTCTGAATCAGCTTCGTCAGCAGTTTCCAGAGTCAGAATTTTCGGCGGAGAACCTGCGTCAGTTTCTGCTGTCTGCGGTTAACGGTGGACTGCTGCGTGCCTGCGTGCCGGGGCACAGCTATCGGCTGAATGAAATTCGAAAGCGGCAATTGTCGCAGGCGACGCTGAGGCGAATGTTGTCACTGCTGACACATCGCTTTCGCGGCATTGATCCGACTCCCATTTTGAATGTTCTTGACCGAACCATCGGATGGATTTTTCAGATCCGCTGCATGATCGCCGGAGTGATGTTCTGCACACTGGCAGCGTCGATGGTTGTCGCCAGACACGCGCAGCTGGAGAGTGAACTTCCGGGGATCAGCAGTCTGTTCACGGCGACGAACCTGCCGATGCTGGCTCTGTCGATCTTGTTTGTTAAGATCCTGCATGAGTTCGGGCACGGGCTGACGTGCCGGCACTACGGCGGCGAATGCCATGAACTCGGCCTGCTGGTCGTGGGCTTCATGCCACTATTGTATTGTGACGTTTCGGATTCGTGGCTGCAGCAAGATCGACGAAAACGGATGCTGGTGTCTGCTGCAGGCATCGGGACAGAGTTGTTTCTGGCAGCAGCGTTTGCCATGCTGTGGACTGTCAGTCGTCACGGATTTCTACACACGTTCTTTCTGAATGTTATGATCGTTACGTCGCTGAATACGGTTCTGGTGAACGGCAATCCGTTGCTCAAATACGACGGATACTATGTCGTATCAGACTGGCTGGGGATTCCAAATCTTGCAGGAGAGTCGCGAGCTGCGGCAATCGCCGTTTTTGACCGAGTTGTGCTGGGATTCTCCGGCACGCTGCTGACGCGACGGTCGTCCGGAATGCATTGGGCAATGGCAACGTATGGAGCCGCATCGATGGTGTACCGAGTGCTGGTCATGACCACGTTGCTGTGGTTCATGTACGCGACACTAAAGGCCTGGCATCTCGAATCATTGACAAGCGTACTCGTGGTCAGCGTCGCGGCAGGACTTGTGATTGCTGCCGTTCGCGGAATTCGTGAACGAACCCGGGTGGCAAGTAGCAGTCCGGAGCAGCGCCGCCGAGCAATCATAGGGCTCGGAGTTGTCGGAAGCCTGCTGTTGATCGCGTTGTTCGTGCCGTTTCCGTATTCCGTTGAAGCACCTTTCACGTTGACTCCGGGGGTGAGTTCGCCAATCTATGCGGTGGAAGATGGTGCAATTGAGCCGCAAGTTTCGGCGGGAAAAGTAATTCTTGCCGGGGATCTAATTGCAGTGTTAGAGAATGCAGCTCTGGAATCGGCAGTCACGCAGGCTCGCGGTGATTTCCTAGTGGCAAAAGCCCGAGCGGCCGCGTTGGCTACGCAGAGATCAATCAGCAGCCAAGTAGCCAGCGCGCTGCCCGCTGCTGAGAAGGCCGTGCTGGCCCGCGAAGCACGGTTGGCAAAGCTGTTGCAGAAGGAACAAAACCTGACCGTTATCAGCCCGATCGGCGGAACCGTTTTCTCGTCGCGCAACAGACCGCGTCCGAGAACCCAGCTGCAGGAAGGGCTCGGATGGTTTGGTGAGCCCTTGAATCCCGAAGTTCGTTCGGTCTGGATCACTCGGCAAACATTACTGTGCTGGGTTGGGACAGAGAAAGATCTGCGAGCATTCTGCCTGTTGCCACAGGAAGATATTGAGATCATCAATGATGGTGCGGCAGTGACGCTGACGTTTGCGTCATTGCCGGCGGCGGCGGTCGCAGGACGTGTGAGTCAACGGAAGACGATTCCAGAAACGTCAGTCGATCGGGAATTGATTGCCAATCGGATGGTTTCAGTGATACCAGAGACAAATCGCCCAGGCGAAACTCTGTTCGGTGTGGCGGTGTCTCTGGTGCCGGATTCTGCAAATTCAATCCCGCCGCTCTACAGCAGCGGGTATGCAAAAATACGGTGTGCCCCGGCTTCGCTGGCCAGCCGAGTGTGGCGGTTTGTGTGCCACACATTTACGTTTCAGTAAATCGATCCGTAGTCGTTACGGCACGACGAAATAGAGCCCGGTCACAGCAGCCGCCTGTAAGGCAGCTCCCTTCCATGACCAGCCGGGCCAATAGGCCGTACAATCGAAACTGTGGCAGGTCGGGCAGTCAGGCAGCGATTGGACGCAGGACGTCGGATGATTTGCGCCGATCAGATAAGGCGTGAATGTGATTGCGGTTGCAAAATGCACAACTGAGGCAGCTGTTGTGAGGCATCCGCAGGTCTGTCCGCAACGCTCAAGATTCGGATCTTCGTAATAAAGCGGACGGTGCCAGAATACGTGTGCGTTTCGGCACGGTCGAGGAGCTCCGTAACGAGCTGGTGTGGCGTAATATGTCGGGCTGTATGAATCAAGATACCCGCAGGCTTTGTTTTCCGGTCTTGGCAGTTCGGCGGTGAGTGCCACAGAATCACGAGACTGAGATGGTGGAGCGGTACTCAGTCCGTTCACGCGAATACTGGACATTGATTGAAAAAGTGCTGAGACACCGGAACCGCCAACAATTGAACAGTTTTGATCGGGAGCGATGCTGGTGTAAGGATTCGTGGGTATTCTCGGCGTGTCTGTGGTTTCGCCAGCAGGCGTTTCCTGCAAGGCAATCGTGTTCTGATAGTCTGAATTCAATGCGGCAACCGTCTGACTTCCGACCAGAGCGTTCAAGTCATCCAAGTAGCTGACAGTTGTGGTTGAACCTTCATTTGGAGCCAAGTTCAGAAGTCCTTCGTTGGCGAACAACCAGTTGGAGTCGCCTTGCAAGAGATGACTGAGTTCTGTCAAATAAGTCACCTCAGGCCCGGATTCAGGCATCGGTGTAAGTTTTTGAAGTTCGGCGAGCGTTTCTCGATCTACGATCGGCGAAACGGAGTGTTCAAGCGAGACGAGTTGCGCCTTTCCGATCGAAGTTTCGCCAGCCGCGACTTCGCTGCAGGCACCGATACACGCAGCGTCCAGAGTTTCATCCGATGCTTCGAAATCCCAGTTCACAAATGGACAACGGTCGGCCTGAAATGCGGGACCGGTGCGATACACAGTTTGAGGGTGTTCTGTACGTGATGCAATACTCCATTGAACCTGCACGATTTCCTGAGCCATGGGCACTGCGCCCAGAACAGGCTTTTGATTGCCATCGTGTGAGGTGACCGCTTTTGAGGCCACGGCTGGCGCTGCGGATGGAGGAAGTTGAATACCTTGTGGAGCAGAGATGCAGTCAGCAGAGACGCTCTTCTTCTGAACAGGTTTCTGGACGCCAGAGCTGAGTATCATTCTGTCGATCTGCCACGACTTCGCCACGATTTCCTTTTGCGGGTAAACGGCAGACGTCGGCTTTTGTTCGGGAGCCGTGACGGCCTGTGGCAGGGGAATGTTGGAAACTGGAATCGATTCCGTCGTTATATCTGGCACAATCTGATCGTCGCATTGAGCCACTTCTGGCGCGATACACCAGCTACTCGCCATCAGTGCCGACATGAGAAAACTTGGGCTTTTGAAGATCCATGCACGCATTAGTGCCATCCCTGCAAGTGTATTCATTTGATCGGTGCAGGAGATCTGTTACGGATCTCCCCAACTCACGATTTCGGCTGACAGATCAGGATAAGTTTCTGCGAACATCAGATTTGGCGTCACTGAAACGGTAACACGACGCGGCTGGGCGTCAAAATTCCTCGCATTCCCCCCCAATTGTCCTGATTATGTGGGCCGTACATTTTCTCCTATGTTGCCTTTAGGTTCTGAGTACTTCTTTACTAGGGGCACGCTCGGACTTATCCTGACCTCGCCGATAGTCCGATGGATTGAGATTATACACCAGAGTTTTGTGTCGGATTTGCTGTCGTTTGTGTTTGAATTTGGTCAAAGTTTTTTGCTTGGTTTCGGAGTTTTGTCGCCCATGCCGCCATTCAATATTCTTGAAAAAATCCGACAGATGTTCACCCGCCGATTGGCACAGACAGGCAAAACCAAGCGGACACTGCGGCTCGTGCAGCTTGAAGACCGACGGATGCTGAATGCGACGTTCGTATTTAACGGAGTCGCGCAGCTGGACATTGCAGGCTTCACCAATTCCACCGCGACACTGACAATTGGCGAGACCGGATCTGCTCCCTCAGATGAATTGACATTCACACTGGACGCTGGAACATGGTCGGGCATTGATGCGGCCGGGATTTCCGGAAATGGATTAAATGTCCTGACCGTTGAAAAATCATTGTTTACCGACAATGCCGACCAACTTAGCGCAAACATCAACGCTCTGATTGCGGGTGCGAACAACGTTAATGTGCTTCTTGCCACTGACATTACGTTGCCGGATTCTGCGACTGACGGTGCTTTGAATATTACGTCTGATGGTACTGTTACCCTTGGATTCGCAGTAAACGGTGCGGGCAACGACTTTTCAGTCGATACGACCGGAGCAATATCGCAGACGGCAGCCCTCTCGAATATTGGTGATCTGAACTACGACGCGGGGACGACAATCGGGATTACAGCACCAATCACTGCCACAGGGACAGTGGATATTGATTCGACCGGCCTGACTACCATCGGAGCTTTGGGAGACATCAATGCTGGCGGTGCCGTGACCTTTGGAGCAGCAAAGACGGGAGAATTAACGACCTCGGGCGATATCGATACGACGAACGATGGCGTGACGTTCACACGCGCCGTCACGCTGGGCGGGAATATCGATATTGACACGATCGGAACGACTGCGGGAAACATTCGGTTTGCATCGACGATTGCGACCGGTGGAAACGACCTTTCAATTGATGCCGGTACGGCCGGAGACATCACGCTGGATGGTGCGGCCACAGGCGGTGGGGATTTAGTCGTGCGCGACGGACATGTCCATAACTACAGCGTTCTGACAGTGGACAGTGTGAGTATTCTTGACGCCACAACCAGTGTGACTTTCAACGGTGCGGTCGATGTATCAGCCAACAATGTGAATGGCGGAACGGATGCTTTCAAGGTGAACACTCCTGGCGAGGTTACGATCAATGGAGCCATTACGGCGACGTCTGCAGCGGGCCTTAACATTGACATCGACCCGGTTAACATCAATGTGAATGCGAACATTCTTGCAACCGGTCAGATTGATCTGACCGCAAGCAATAACATCCTGATTGCGGCAGTGACCGTGCGTGCAGATACCAACGATGATGGTGGGACTCTTAACATTACGGCTGACGATGATTCCAGCGGTGCCGGGGATCTGACGGCCGTCGATGGATCAATTCTGCGAGGCCATACTGTAAATCTGATCGGCTTCGACATTACAACAGACGTTGTGAGATCCGACGATGGAAACCTGACAATTCAGGCGGCCAATGAGGCGACGCTCAACGACGCCACGACCGCCACGACCGCTCAGGTCCTTGTTACGGCAACGGCCAATGATGTTAACCTCAACGGAGGCATAACCGCCGGGACGAATACAACAATTACTGCTGGCGGAGCAATTGTCGATGGTAACGCAGGACTGAATATCACAGCCGGAACTGCCACACTCACCGCTGTCAACGGGATTGGCAGCGGCGACGCGATTGAAACGAATATCACGCAACTGGAAGCGACCAATACCACAGGCGATACGATTGAGATCACTGAGAGTGCTGCCGGTGGAGACATCGCCCTTGGCACCGTCAGTAACGGAACACGAAACGTCACGATCCGGTCTTTGAGCGGTGCGATCACTGACGGCAATGGTGCAGCACTGAATATCACCGCTGGAACAGCGACTCTTGCCGCCGTGAACGGGATTGGCAGCCTGCTGGCGGTTGCCGATGCCCTTGAAACCAACATCACGCAACTGGAAGCGACCAATACCACAGGCGGGACGATTGAGATCACTGAGAGTGCTGCCGGTGCAAACATCGCACTGGGTACCATAACTAATGCGGGGCGAGATGTCACAATCATCTCTACCAACGGGTCAATCGTTGATGGCAATGGGGCAGCTCTGAACATTACGGCGCGGAATGCGATTCTCACCGCTGCTTTAGGAAGCATTGGCTCGCTCACACCAACCATATTTACGTGCAGTCCACCTGATCCCGCATTTGATCCAATTGAAGTGGCCCTGACAGGAAGTCTGACTGCAGTCGCAGGCAACGCAGTGTCCATCGCTGGGACGATCGGGACAACAGCCACAATCAACGCGACGTCTGCATTGCTTCAGTTGAATCAGAACTTTAACGTTGCAGGCAGCACATTTACTGTCACGAATCTTGGCTTGGTTGTCACGGGAGTGCTAACGCTTCCAGCAAACTTCGGAGTTACGGGTGATCTTCAGCTTGAAGGTGCCGATATCGTTGCAACAAACCTGACGGCAAACCGGATAGTGTTTGTTTCCGGGCAAGCCGAGACGATCATTCTGACCACACGAGCACTCGACGCAACGGCTGGTGGCACTTTAAATGTCACAAACACACTTGATACTCTGGACCTGGTTGACTTGAATTGTGACAACGTTGCTCTTCAGACGACGAATGCTGCTGGGGACGTGATCTTCAATTTTGCTGTTGGTGTCAATGGAACACTCACGGTGACTGATGACATTCTTGCAGGGAACGACGGTGCCACCAACAGCACTGGCTGGATCGAACTCACCGCGACCAACATCACAGTCAGTGACACGATTCTGGCCGATAACGGCTACATTACGATTCTGGCAACAAACAACATATTGCTCGATACTGCCGTAAATCCCTCCGACAACGTTGACGGCATCGGAGCTCTCGATAACGATGATCTCAACGTGATCACCACGATTAGCGGCGACATAACGATCACCGCCGATTCCGACAACAATCCTGCTGGCGCAGGCGGATCATTGACGCAGCAGGATGGCCATCGCATCATCGCCGGTCGAAACGCTGTCGCCTATGTTCCCGGAATCAATGGCAATCCTTCAACAACCATCCAGAGCTTGCCGACAGCCTTAACGGCCGTAGGAGCCGGTGAAGCGGAAGTTGTGATTTCAGCGGATGGCAACGTGACTCTCGCCTCAGTGCAGTCAGCAAATAATACAAACACTGCCATCGCCATCACTAGCAAGAGCGGTGGCGTGATCGATGGGGGCGATACGGACGTCGATATCTTCGCGAACAGGATTGGAGCAGTAACAACAATTCAGGCACGTAACGGCATCGGCAGTGCGGATGCGCTTGAAACCAGCATCACACAACTGGAAGCCAGCAACACGACCGCCGGAACGATCGAAATCACGGAACTTGCTGCTGGTGTGGACATTGCTCTGGGAACCGTAAGTAACGGCACACGCGATGTCATCATTACTGCAGCGGCAGGCGCGATCACTGACGGAAATGCGGCGGCCCTTAATATCACCGCTGGAACAGCGACTCTTTCCGCCGTGAACGGGATTGGCAGCCTGCTGGCGGTTGC
>CANJQC010000139.1 GCA_947476295.1 Planctomycetaceae bacterium
CAAAAACTAAATTTGAAGCAGCACGCTACGTAAGCCAACACAAGATGTCAAACGGACTGCCACTGCTTGTTCAGAGTCCGCGAAAATCCGACACTCGCGCCGCTACACCCTGCGAAAGCTTGCGATTGACTGCCGACTGGCGTCCCAGGGTGGAGAAGATTCGCATTCTCGCGGCGGATGGAGGCTGGTATCCTGCGCATGTGGTTCTGCTTCAACGCCGACGGCATGAGCGCAGTGTGCCGTTGAACGAATCAGTAAAACGTAGTCGTCCTGCGAGAATAGGATCTCCTGTGCTTTGGTATTCGACAACTCATCGCCTGCGATTTTTCCTGATCGCCGTGTTGCTGCTGCCGGTCTTTATGTCTGACCGAACAGCAGCCGATGACGACTCAACGCGGGACCGCCGACATCGGCAGTTGCTCGAGAAACGTCAGTCGATCCTAGATGCACTGCAACGCGATCTCGACTCGGTTCGAACCTGGTGTACCGAACACAAGTTACCGGAGGCGGATGCCGAAGTTGCAGAACTGGCTCGACAGATCCTGTCACCGGACGCAGATTATTCACCGTCCAAACTCGTTACGCCACCGGTTTCAAAATCTTTGTCGATCGAAGACCAGCAGTGGCAGCTTCAGTTGCGTCATCATCGTGAAGAGCGAGCAAAGGAACTGTATACGTTGGCACGTTCGACGCTGCGGGCGGGTTTTCCTTCGCTGGCGTTTATGATGATCGGTGATGTGATTCGAACTGATCCGGATCATAAGTACGCCCGGTCTATTCTAGGCACGCAAATGTTCACAGATCCCGTACGGAAGGACGATCCTGAATACGCCGGCGAATGGGTCTCACAGTTCGAGAAACTGATTCGCAGCGGCAGCCGACCGAATGTCTATCATGAAAAGTACGGCTGGCTTCCGGCCGGCAATGTCGCGCGTTATGACGAAGGCTTGCGGCCCTGGAAAGGTGACTGGGTCAGTGCCGAGAAGGATGCCGAACTGCGTCGAGACTTTCGCAACGCTTGGGAAGTTCGCAGCGAAAATTTTCTGGTGAAGACGAACGTCAGCCTAGAAGTCGGCGTCCAGTTATCGCAGCGGCTTGAAATATTCAACAAC
This sequence comes from Planctomycetaceae bacterium, assembly GCA_947476295.1. Lineage (GTDB taxonomy): Bacteria > Planctomycetota > Planctomycetia > Planctomycetales > Planctomycetaceae > SXXK01. The sequence continues at coordinate 1,113 of CANJQC010000139.1, forward strand.
TGGCTGCAGCAGAATTTTGCTGCGTTCTTTGACACCCCTCAAGCATTGCAGGATCGCTTTGAAGCCGCCAGTGCGCGATCACCAGTTCGCAAACAGAACCAGATGGAAGTCCATTATTATGCGACGCGGGAGGAGTACCAGAAGCGGGTTGAAGGCAAAGTTCCCGTGAATTTGGAAACGAACGGGCTCTACTGGGAAGATGACCGCACGTCGTATTTTTTTGACAATCCCGAAAAAATCGGCTTTTCCACACTCTGCCACGAAGCAACGCATCAGATTCTGGACTTGGCCACGCGGGAATCACGACAGGTTGCAGCACGGGCGCGTGGTCTGAAGCTCAGGCAACGACCGGCTCCACGGTGGAAACTTGGCGAACGATCGAATTTCTGGATCGCGGAAGGGATTGCTTGCTACCTGGAATCGTTTGACGTCGAAGATGGGCACGTCTCCGTGGGACGTCCGGATTTTGTAAGGTTCGATATCGCTCGACAGCGCGTGCTGGATCCGAAGTTTTACTACTACCTGCCAGCTAAAAAATTTACAACTCTGGGGCAGGACGAATTCCAGCACCATCCGCAGATCACGCAGTTGTATACACAGGGAGCAGGCTTTTCACATTTTTTGATGCACTACGAAGACGGTCTGTATCGGGACGACCTCATCACGCTGCTGTCAGAATTCTATCGTCCCGACCCGGATTCAGTGCTTGAGGAGCCATCGCTGTCAAAGATCTCCGGTGTCAGCTTTGAAACCTTCGACCGCCAGTACCACGCTCACATGCAGAACCTCGCCGAACAGATCGAAAAATAAGTTGAACTGGCAATCTGACGGACTGGAACTGCCGGCGGTTATCACTACAGCGGGCGGAGATTATGCAGCAGCACCAACGCGATGGCCGCCACGACGCCCACGCGGATGTTGTCGTTAATGCGAGAACGGATGGATTCGGCAACAGCGGCTGCGACGACTGCGGGTGAAGTCAGAATCAGTGCGAGCCCATACGACACTGCTGGGTCGGCTGCTTCCGGATTGTGTGTTTCACCCCAGTAGATCCACGAAGTCATGAGGGAGCCAATCACAATAAAACCCAACAGACCGCTCCATGATTTCGCCTGATTCCACCAAAGCCGCGGCCCGCGAAACGTGAGCCCGACCAGTGTCGCTGAACCATCACCAAACGCCAGAATCGCCAGAACCGCCAGTCCAAGTTCCAGATGACGCGGAAACAGAAATGCCGTCAACAGGACCGACAGCGAGTATCCGCTGACCGCCGCAAGACCAACACCTTCCCCCTGACGCTGAATTTGTCGAAAGCCCAGAAGGATCCAGGCTGCGATCGCGACGCAGCAAGTCACAATGATCAATTGCAACATGGGCGAAATCGGATCTGCGTGAGACACTACATGCAGCCCAAACGCCAGCAACCCCGGACACATATGCCAAAATCGTCGCTTGATCTCGCGATATGGCAACGGATAGAACGTCAATACATCCGCACGCGGCTCGCGGATAATCGATGCCGCAGCCTGCTGCGCCGTTGCCAACCGCAATGTCGTCACATCGTCCCTGAGTTTACTCATAATCGCCTCAATACTTGACGACACCAACGTTTCTGGCCCTCAGAATCCATCGATTCTTCCTAGTCCTTGAATGCAAAGAATCACCAGAAATCTGCAACAAACAATCTGCAGCTGCCGCAGTGCTGAGTTAGCGAGTTCGTCCATCAGCATATTCTGCCGATCGCCTGCTTCATCGCCGGTACTGGGGAGTCTCTAGACTTCACGCGGCCACTCGTAAATACGTTTACCCCGCCGCCGCAGGCGAGGAATCCATGGAAAGCAGCCTCGCCTGCGGCATCGGGTTGAACGGAAAAACAACCCCATTTCCCAGTGAGTAAACGGGGCATTCATTTTTTACGGGACGCTGGACAAGCGATGCGTGGACGTGACATGCTACGGGATCGAATCGATTTCCTCGAAATCTGTTGTTTACCTGCGCGGTTATACACAAAAAGTTCATGCTTATGAAAACCTGCGTTTTACTTGCAGCGATAACGGTTTTTATTCCACCCGCTTTTCTGAATGCGCAACCTGCCGCACCGCCGGAACCTACGATGACGAAACGCCCGATCACTGTTGAGGATTTGTTTGTGTTCAAACGTGTGGGAGCTCCCAGCATCAGTCCTGACGGTGGCTGGGTGGTCTATGCGGTGTCGGAGATTATCGATTCGCATCAGAACAAATCGCAATCGCAACTATGGCTGGTGCCGACCGACGGTTCAAGTTCGCCGCGACTGTTGACGAACGGAACGGCGAAGGATGCCAATCCTAAATGGTCGCCGGACGGACGCTGGATTCTGTTCGAATCAACTCGATCCGGCACCAGCCAGCTATGGATCATCAACCCTGCTGGTGGTGAAGCCAGGCAATTGACGAAGATCAGCACTGATGCTGCGACGGCGATTTGGTCGCCGGACGGCCAGCACGTCGCGTTTGTGTCGGCTGTTTACCCGGAGTTCTCTTCGCTGCCGTTTGCAGAAAGCGATGCCGCGAACAAGAAGAAAACGGATGAGATTGCTGCATCGCCAGTCAAGGCTCGCGTCTTCAAGCGACTTTTCTACAGGCACTGGGACAGCTATGTCGAGGACAAGCGACAGCATCTGTTTGTCATTGATCTCAACCTGAATGAATCCGGCGATCTTGAAGCCAGCGCACCGCGCGACGTCACACCTGGCGATCGAGATGCCTATCCGACGTCCACCACATTTTCCGCTCCGCAGGATTTTTGTTTCAGTCCGGACAGCAGTCACCTGATCTTTAATGCGGTCCCGGCGACCGATGAATCATGGAGTACGAACTACGATCTTTGCCGAGTCCCGGTCAAGGGTGGGACAACGGAATGGCAGACACTCACGGCGACAAATCCGGCTGCGGACGGTCATCCTGTATTTTCACCCGACGGCACCAGACTGGCATATCGTGCTCAGCGTGCGGCGGGCTACGAAGCTGACAAGTGGGCGATCATGATTGCAGAGTGCAATGCGGATGGAAGTTTGATAAGCAACGTGAAATCTATGACGGGCGAAGTCGATCTGTCGTTTGACGAATTCGTGTGGCGTGGCAACGAACAGATTATTGCAGCGGCCGAATCAAATGGCTCCAAGGCGCTGTTCCGTCTGTCGCTGAAGACTCCGGACATCGTCGAGCGCGGGCAGTCGGTGGGCACGTCAGGAAGTTTGAGTATTTCTGCGGACGGCAACACGCTTATCTGCAGTAACACACGAATGACGCATCCAGCCGACATCTACCATGTGCGACTGGAAGAATCGTTTCTGCGATCCAAAGTTCCCGGCGACAATCTGTCACACGCGAACGATAAATTGACGGATCAACTTGACCTGCCGCAGCCTGAAAGTGTCACAGTTGTAGGAGCGGACGGAGATCCGATGCAGATGTGGATTCTGCTGCCGCCGGGATTTGATAAATCGAAGAAATGGCCGCTGGCGTTTCTGGTTCATGGTGGGCCTCAGGGAGCCTGGGCAGACAGTTGGAGCTACCGCTGGAACCCTGAAGTCTGGGCCGCGCAGGGTTATGTCGTGGCCATGCCCAATCCTCGCGGGAGCACGGGCTTTGGCCAGAAATACACAGACCAGATCAGCGGCGACTGGGGCGGGCGCTGTTACATCGATCTGCTGGCTGGCCTGGCTCACATGGAACAGCAGAGCTATATCGATACCAACCGCATGTTTTCGGCCGGCGCGTCGTTTGGCGGTTACATGATGAACTGGTTTCAGGGCAATACGATGAAATTTAAGACGCTGGTGACTCACTGCGGCGTTTACAATTTCGAAAGCATGTACACGACGACCGAAGAACTTTGGTTCGACGAATACGAACACGGTGGACCACCGTGGGGACCAAATCGTGAATCGTACGAGAAACATTCGCCTCACAAGTATGCCGCGAACTTCAAAACTCCGATGCTCATCATTCACAACGATCTCGATTTTCGAGTCCCTGTGAGCGAAGGTCAGCAGTTATTTACGGCGCTCCAGCGTCAGGGTGTGCCAAGCAAGTTCATTAACTTCCCGGATGAAGGCCACTGGGTCAACAAATCTGCAAACAGTCGCTATTGGCACAATGAGATTTTCTCATGGATCCAGCAATACTGCCCGAAGGGAGGACGGTAGTTCCTGCGCTACTTTCATCACCGGTTTAACGTCGTGCCGTCACTGAACGACTTTCGCCGGGAGCACTTTTGCGGCCTTCGTTGCGACTGGTGGCGGGACGGCTTTGAACATCACGGTGGCCAGCGGGGGCACGGTGATGACAATGCTGGCGGGTTTTCCATGTGCCGGGGTGTCTTTGGAATAGACGCCGCCCTGATTTCCGAGCCCCGCGCCGCCGTACCAGTCCGCATCGCTGTTAAAAATTTCTTTGTAATAGCCCGCGCACGGTGCACCGAGGCGATAGTTGTCGCGAGGTGCGGGCGTCAGATTGCTGATCACAAGGATCGTCTCACGGTGATCGGGTGTCTGACGCATGTAAGCGATGACGCAATTCGTGTGGTCGTCGCCAACCAGCCATTGAAATCCTTCCGGCACGACGTCGCCCTCGTGCAGAGCGGGTTCCGTGACATACAAGCGATTCAGATCGCAAATCATACGGCGAATGCCTTCGTGCGTGTCGAAGGTTCTCAAAATCCAATCGACCTCAGCGTCGTGATTCCATTCCGTCCACTGGCCGATCTCAGTCCCCATGAACTGCAGCTTTTTTCCGGGCGCCGCAAACTGGCCGGACAACAGGACTCGCAAATTCGCAAACTTCTGCCATGTATCGCCGGACATCTGAGACAGCAGGGACTGCTTGCCATGAACGACTTCGTCATGCGACAACGGCAGGACAAAATTTTCTGAAAACGCATAGATGCCGCGGAACGTCAGATCATTCAGGTGATACTGCCGATGAATGGAATCACGCCGCATAAATCGCAGCGTGTCGTTCATCCAGCCCATGTCCCATTTCATCGTGAAACCCAGTCCGCCGGTGTAGCACGGACGCGATACTCCGGGCCATGCAGTGGATTCCTCGGCGATGGTCATGGTGCCCGGGAATTCAGCGTGCATGAGCGTATTGAATTCCCGTAAAAAATCGATGGCCCGCAGATTTTCACGTCCACCATACTGATTGGGAATCCACTGACCCGAATCGCGGGAGTAGTCAAGGTACAGCATCGACGCCACCGCATCGACGCGAATTCCGTCGATGTGATAGACGTCACACCAGAACCTCGCGCTGGAAATCAGGAACTCCGTCACTTCGCGCCGACCGTAGTTGAAGATCAGCGTATTCCAGTCGGGATGGAAACCCAGTCGCGGGTCAGAATGTTCGTACAGGCATGTGCCGTCGAACATGGCCAGACCGTGGGTGTCGGTCGGAAAGTGACCGGGAACCCAGTCGATCAGCACACCGATGCCACACAGGTGCATGTGATTGACAAGATACTGAAAGTCATGCGGCGACCCGAACCTCGCCGTCGGAGCGAAGTAACCAGTTGTCTGATATCCCCACGATCCATCAAATGGATGTTCGGTGATCGGCATGAGTTGGACATGCGTGTAGCCAACTTCGAGGACATAGTCCGCCAGCGCATGAGCCAGTTCGCGGTAGTTGAAAAACGTGCGGCCGTCATGCGGCCGCCTCCATGACGCCAGATGGACTTCGTACATCGACACGGGCGCTTTAAGCCAGTTTGTTTGATCTCTTTTCTGCAACCATGCCTGATCGTTCCATTGAAAATCACGCAGGCTCCAGACGATGGAAGCTGTTTGTGGACGAACTTCGTGATAGAAGGCAACAGGGTCGGTTTTTTCGAGCAAGTGTCCGCTTTGAGTCCGAATAGCGTATTTGTAGCGCGTCCCCGGCAGGACGCCCTTGATCACACCATGCCAGACACCGTTATCGCTGGATTCCAGCCAGTCACGTCCGGCAGTCCAGCCATTGCCGTCTGTGATGACGGACACTTCACGAGCATTCGGAGCCCACACGGCAAATCGAACGCCGCCGTCCACCAGATGTGCGCCCCAGTGGCGGTACAGAGTCGTCGCGTCGGCCGCCTGATCAAAAGTGCCAGATTGAGTTTTGGCAGTGGACGCAGACAAAGTTGTGATTTGTTTTGACATGGCGTCTTATGGCAAGCCCGAACGAAATGAAAGGATTGTGATTGCCCACCATCCATTGTGAGAATGACACTTCGAATTGTCTCTGAGATACAGAAGAGACACAACCGGAACTCCGAATTCGCTGCCGACGTTTCTCAAACTGATCGGAATTGAGCGTTCCACTTTAACGATCAGTCTCTGTCTGACTTGCCACGCGTCTGCGGTTTTCCAACAGACGTGTGAACAAGCTGCTGAACTGCGGCGATGATCCGGAGTTGCCGGCCGCTGATGAGGCGAGTTCAGCATCTGCCATAGACACAGCCGCAGCGGTCCGCTGGGCTCGGGAATCAGGAGCCATTTGCAAGGCCACGACAGTCGAATCGGCGACTGTTGTCCTGTCATCCAGTCGTCGTTTTGCTCGGGAAATCAGGTTATCTGACATGGACACCGGCTCTCCTCCGGGAGAGACTTGATTTTCGGTACCGCTCGAATCGCTGCCCGGGATCCTGCCCGTCTGCTGAAAATGCCGCACGTCAGCACGCAGATTGGTAAGCGTTTCGACAATCGGGAAGAGTTCCTGGTCTTCAGCAATTCCTGGTGACTGGAAGTCCCAATGAACTTTTTCGATCGGGACCGGCAGTGTGAAAAATCCGCCAGCACCGAGTTGGGGTGCTGGCTGTGTACGAGTTGACCCCTTGACCACTGTGTCAAGCGACGCCAAATGCTGAGCATTCAATTCCAGTTGTCCGGGGGCTAGCGCCGCCTCGCTCGCCTGCCGGTCAAGCGATGCCGAATGCTCGACGATTGCTTCCACAGCGTCAGATGAAATGCTGACGACCGAGGGAGCAAAGATCAACTGTCCGTCCTGCCAGAGTTTGAGTCCGGGGACAGATCTGAATCCGTCGTCCGTTACCAGCACCTCTGCGTCGGAGTCCGGCGCAGATTCCGTTTCAGCTTCGATAACAACAACATGCCCACGGTCGCCCGCCACAACACCAGATGCTGCCAGATGATTAACCCGAAGCAGCGATTCGTTGTGATCGCCGTATGCATCCACTGGAGCTGGATTCTCCTGAGCAGAACGCATGACGTTACGGAAAAATTCAAATGATCCTGTTCCACGACTCGGTGAATGATTTGAGATCTCGTCAATCAAACGTAAATCCGTTGTGAGCGTGACCGCAATCTGATCGATTGAAGCGGCTTGCGGCCTTGATGCCGTCTGTGAACACAACGTGGCTAACTGATTTGTTGCCAGCATTCCGTAGTCCGCAAGCATTAGATGCTTTGTTCTGGTCGGTGCGAGAATCGAATTAGTTCCGCTCGGCACTTCTCGTCCGAGTGCGAGCCATGTGTAGCGATCAAAGACTGAAGTTCGATTCGACAGGCGAGAGTCACCGAGGTCGAAGAAACCTGGATTCGCGGCGGAATTTGATGCTGCAATGGCCTGTTCTTTCGACGCCCGATCCAACAACGTTGGTTCAGGTGATTCTGTAAATGTAATACCGTCCCAATACTTACCAACAAACTCGCAGTCTGTGTTCAGCAGGTCCAGAATGTCGCCATCGTCAACGACTTCGACAGAAATGCTGTCGTTTGCAGACTCAAATGAAAAACGATGACCGACTTCAAAAGCCGACAAGGTCTTATTGCTGATCCGGGCTGACTCCGATTTGGAGACATCAGCAATCGCCTGCGGGGAACCAAATTCGACTGCGCCTGTCTGCCTGGCCTCACTGACCAGCGAAGCGATGGATTTCACTTTGTAATCTGAAACTTCTCTGTTCGGTACGACGGCGATCAACCTCGTCTCCACGACCGATGGTGCCGACGGACAAACATTCGCTGCAGCCGAGGATGGTCCGCCAAATTCGATCACGCCGTGTGACAGAGTGGCACGTTCCGGCGTGTGTCGGCTGACAACCGCCGTAACGGGGGGCAAAACAACCTGACTGGCCGGCTCATCAACAGTTTGTCCTTCGTCCGACAATGGCAATTCAGTGTTGTCGGCATGAGGCGATGCATTCCAGTTGTATTGCAGGTGCTGCAAACGACTGAGTGCCTTACGCACGGACTGCTCAGTTACGGAATTCTCATCACACTCCGCTGCCACAACGAGCGATTCGTCTGCAAGCAGACTCAGACAACGTGGGATACCGTCGGCTGCCGTAGCAATCAATTCCAGCGCCGGCGTCGTAAAGACTTGTGACAGCCTGCCGCCGGCGAGTTCAATCTGTTCCTGTAGAAAACGGATGGATTCGACGGACTTCAACGGCTGCAGAAAAGCATGACATCGTATACGGCGACCGAATTCCGCGTACTCAGATCGTGCAAGTTGTTCTTCAAACGAAATTGGTGCCGACACCAGGCAGCGTACCAAATCGCGACCGTTCCATTCTTCTTCAGTACAGGCTCGCAATTCGTTCAGCACCGGAAGCGGCACCAGTTGAGCGTCATCGATCAACAGCAAAATTGGCCCCCAAAGTTCTGCTGTTCGCTTCATGTGCTCCATGACAGAGGAACGCGTTCCCAGCGGCACTGGATCGGCAGCGATCGTCTTTGCTGTTCTTTCGCTTCCTGCCTTCATACGAGATGCCTGGAGCAGCACGCCAATCAAATCGGCGGAAGTACCAAGGTTGGCACCCGAACAGACAATCGCGCGGCCTTCGCTGGCGAGTTGTTGTTGCAGATGACGCAGCAGAGAAGTCTTGCCGCTTCCCGGCACTCCAGTCAGAACGGCAATGCCAAGATCGGATCGCAGCGCGTGCAACAGCTGTGGCAGTATGGTACAGATCGATTCTGATACGAAAAATGCTCTGGACGCATCCGCTGACTGGAACGGCTGACGATGAAATCCAAAATGTGTTTCGTACATAACCAATCCGTCCCTGGAGGCTAGCGCTGTTTCGGCAGAATATGCCGGTACCATTGTCGCGCGGTGTTCCCCGTGTCATCATCGAACGTGAATAACCGTGTTCTTTAGCGCAACCGCTCTTCGCGGCAACGACGAGCCATCCAGAACCGATTCAGCGCTACGCAAGCCGACTGCACCCGCCAATTGCCTGAACTGTCTGATTTACCAGACATTCCCTCAGACTGCGTAACTGGTACAAAGTTGCCGTGGTTGTGCGGTCTCTTGGTGAAACTACATTTTCACATCTGGAAATAAGTACCTCGAGCCGAGCTACAGAATCCGTACATGCCTGCCAGAACGCTGGCGATCCTTCGACCGATTGCTGCACGCGGGCGAGAGCAATTTCAAACAGCCGACGTGATTCGAGCGGGGCCGACGTCATCCTGCGACAGTGTTCAATTGTGTCGCGCAGCATTTCTGCCAACGTCGATGGAGATTCGTTTGCGGTGGAGTTACCTGACACCGGCAAGCTGCCGAACAACATTCTGCCAGGACCGGCGACACTCGCCGCCGCGAGACTCAAGAATGACTGCAACGCTCGACGTCGATTGATCATCACTGCTCTCCTGCTTTCAAGGTCAACTCCGATCGTTATTCTAGCAGGTCGAGCGGTTCAGGCCAACTGCTGGCCCTCGTGCTGTCATTGACTTAAGATGCCGCCTTACGTATTCCTTATATGATGGCAATCCAATCCTTCAACCTCCGGTAGTATTATTTCCGTGTCCGAAAAAAAACAACGCATTAAACCACAGACTCTTCGCGGCTTTCGTGACTTCCTTCCTGATCAGATGATGGCACGGGAACATCTGATTGATATCGCGCGATCGGTCTATCGCAGCTACGGCTTTGCGCCGATCGATACTCCCGCGCTGGAATACGCAGAAGTCCTGCTCGGTAAAGGTGGGGAAGAATCGGACAAGCAAGTCTTTCGATTCACTGATCAGGGCGACCGCGATGTCGCGATGCGATTCGACCTGACAGTGCCGCTCGCACGCTTCTCCGCCCAGTACGTACAGGAACTGGGACTCCCGTTTCGACGTTATCACATCGCGCCCGTTTGGCGTGGTGAACGGCCGGCCCGCGGGCGATTCCGCGAATTCATGCAATGTGATTTCGATACAATCGGCACGTTGAGTAACTCCGCTGACATCGAAACGCTGTTCGTGATCAACGATCTTTTCGAACGCATCGGCATCGAACGATTCACAATCCGCGTCAACAACCGAAAAGTCCTCAATGGGCTGCTTGAAAAATGTGGCCTGCAGGAACACGCCATCGGCATCCTTCGATCACTGGATAAGCTCGATAAAATCGGGCGAGATTCCGTCGAGACGGAGATGGTCGAAAAGGTCGGCATCCCGGCCGCCGGTGCGAATCAGGTGCTCGACATGGCCCAACTTAAGGGAGACCCTGATGCAATCCTTTCGTCGCTGGAAGGCATGTTATCCGGAAGTCAGATCGGTGAACTCGGCCTGCAGAACCTGCGTGAACTCTTCGCAGCGGTGAAAAGATGCGGGTTGCCGGCCGGGCGAGTTTCTCTCGACGTTTCCATCGCGCGAGGATTGGATTATTACACTGGGACAATCTACGAAACGCTGCTCGGCGATCTTCCGGATATCGGCAGCGTCTGTTCCGGTGGTCGCTACGACAACCTTGCGGACCAGTTCACCGCCCAGCAACTTCCCGGGGTCGGGGCCAGTCTGGGACTGGATCGCATGTTAGCCGCACTTGACGAACTCGGTCAGACGCAAAAAAACACCACTCCCGCACCTGTGCTGGTGACGATGTTCGATGCCGAGCGAGTCATTGATTACCTGCAACTTGGGCGCTTGCTCCGAAAGGCTGGGATCGCGACCGAAGTTTATCCGGAAGCAAAAAACATCGGTAAACAGATGAAGTATGCCGACAAGAAAGGTTTCAGGCTGGCGCTCATCGCAGGCGGCGACGAATTCGCCGCCGGAGTCTGGCAGGTGAAGAACCTCAGGAGCGGCACGCAGGCTTCCATCGCGTCCGCCGATCTGGTGGCCCACCTGACGACTGAATTGAATGTGCTCCCTACGTAGCCCAATCGATCCAGTACGACATGCAACTTTTCCTCTTTCAGTCGGAGCAATGAAACATGAATCAGTCCTTCGGCAGCGAAGACACGTCCAACTCGAATCGGCTGGTGCTTTGCGTGCTGTTGCCGCCGAATAACAGGACCTCGGGATTCCCCGCCGCATTGATTTGCAACAGCGATTCGGTGTGATCTTCGTGAACGAACGGCATCGGGCCGATATTGATAAATTTTTTGCGAGTGACGTCAAAGATCGACGCTGAGTTGTATTCGATGTCCGGTCCCTCGAGCGGATCGTGTTCACCGCCGGCGTAAAAGAAATAGTGACCGAAGAGCTTGTGACTCGGAGGAAAGAGATCAAACGCGGAGTAATCGCTGACGCCATCCTGCACGCCCGACGGACCGAAATTGAAGCTTGCCATGTTCGTAGAGATCCGTCAAAATCGAAAATTGCCAATTGATACTTAATAGCCCGCACACAATCCGTTAGCCGTTCTAAGAACCCCCTCAGCCTGCCGTCCGCGGAGGAGATCGTCCACCGGGGTTCAGACAATTCGTTAACAGAATTCGGGCATGAGCGTTGACGGAGCTAAACCAATTCGTGCAGCGGATCATTTCCGGGATCGACGAGATACTGCGGGACACCGGAGAGGTCGAAGACGCGAGTGTTTTGGGCATCGATGTCGGCGCACTTGTAGAGCGTGGCGAAGACTTCCTGAAACTTCACTGGGCGCAGTTGAGGTTGTTCGCCGTAACGATTGGTCGAACCGATCGCCTGACCGGTCCTCATGCCGCCGCCTGCCAGCACAGCGGTGTTCGCCTGCGGCCAGTGGTCGCGACTGTTGTTGCCGTTAATCTTTGGCGTCCGACCGAATTCCCCCCAGACAACGACCGAGACATCGCGCTCCATGCCACGCTCGTGTAAGTCGGTCACAAGGGCCGCGAGGCCCTGATCGAGCCGCGGGCACTCCTCACGGCACTTTGGAAAATTCATTCCGTCGCTACCATGCCAGTCCCAGCGACTGAAGTTCAACGAAACGAACCTCGCGCCCGCTTCGACCAGACGTCGTGCCACGCACAGGTTTTCCACCATCGGTGGCGCTCCGTCGCGTTGAAAGGCTTCGCTGCTTTCACCGTAGCGTTCCACGATGCGCGGATCTTCTTTCGTGAGATCTAGGGCATCGATCAGACGCGACGTGGTCAGAATCCCCATCGCCTGTTGAGTGTAGACGTCGAGACTTTCCATCTGCCCGCGTTGATCAGCGTCCCGTCGAAAGCGATCCAGCGATTTCATCAGACTGGTTCGATCTTGGAGTTTTTCGAGCGTGATGCCATTCAGGGTCATGTTCTCCGGTTTGCTGCGGGCTTCCCGGCCGACGAGATTGAATGGATTATGCGCGACTCCGAGGAAGCCCCCGGTTCCTGGTTCGCCCCAGGTTCGGTTGCCAGTCGGATACATCAGAGCAACGTTGGCCGGAATTGCCGGAGTGACCTGCCCTTCGATCTTCGAAACCCACGCGCCGCCGGATGGCCATCCGCCGGGAGGTTGCCGACTTCCTTTGCGACGCCCAGTCATACATTGGTAGGCATCATGAGCACCGTCGGAATCGGCGAGAGAGCGAACGAGGACAAACTTGTCCATCATCGCTGCCATGCGGGGAAACATCTCGCTCACGAAGATCCCTGGCACCTTCGTCGCAATCGCGGAGAATTCGCCTCGGACTTCCGCCGGAGCTTCGGGCTTTGGATCCCACATATCGATATGCGGCGGCCCGCCGGGCAGATAAATATTGATAATCGCTTTGTGAGATTGCCCGGCATTCATCTCCGCATCCGCCCGCAACGTCCTGGCCAGACTGATGCCGCCGAGTGCCATGCCGCCGATCGTCAGAAAATTGCGTCGGGAAACCCCATCGCAGAATCTGCGGCAAGAAGAATTTGTTCGCCCGAAAATTGTGAGCATGCGGGACAGCCTGGCGGGAGGTAACGGCGGGAGGTAACGGCGGGAGGTAACGGCGGGAGGTAACGGCGGGAGCGGCGCATGTCGCTCGGAACTTAATCTTCTCATTCGCGCGCCGAAGCATGATTGCACTCTAACGCAATCGGAGGACATCGGTCAAGAATTCCACGAAACACGGAGTGCGGATGGAGAATCCCCACTGGCCGATCCGGCATCTGTGTCTTTTTGGGAAGGAACAGAACTAATTGTGAAAGCTACGAGCAACGGCGCAGAAATGCTACAACTGATCGCCATAGTTTCATTCATCGTCAACGGAACGATGATGGAAAACTTTGATGTACTCGCACGGAATCGCCGGTAGTTGGGAATTGATCGCGTTCCTAGTTGTCGTGAAGTTCCAGTACTAACGGCCAGCGCCAGTCGGGGTGAAGGACTGGAAGATCTCTGGGAAACGATCCGACGACTCACTTCGCAAAACGAATGATTTTTACCTCGAGCCTGTACTGACACACTGTGGGATTCTAAAATCTCCGTGGCATTCGAATCCCGAATCCCGAGGATGGTGTTGGTTTTGAGCATTTTACCGTCGCACGAGTCATAACTGCGGTCGGCGGAATTAAGGATGAGTTCACATGCGAAATGGATATTGGATCGTGTCACTGGCGATTGCGGCGTTTGGGGCGGTCGGCTGTGAAGATACGGACTATCAGGATTACAGCAAGGCTCCGCTGAGTGAAAGTCATGACCATGGTCACGACCATGGCGAAGTCGGGAAGTACGGCGGGCATGTTCTGGAAATGGATGACACTCACGCGCATCATGGCGAACTGGTGTTCGACGCAACGACTCGGGATATTACAGTTTACTTTTATGGTGCTGAAGTGGGAGTTGCGGAAGCCGCATCAAAAGTGACTCTGGAACTGCATGACGGTGACGCTCACAAAGTTCTGGCATCAAAACCGATGCCGCTGGACGGAGAAACCGAAGAGACGGCTTCTCGCTGGGTGATCAGTGGTGTCGATCTTCCGGCGGAGATCAAAGGCGAAGAACAACTCGATGGGCATCTCGAAGCAACAATGGACGGCAAACCATTCTCGTATGCACTGGAGCCGCATAGTCACGATCACGATGAGCATGCTCATGCTGAAGACGTTCATGCGGAAGGGCACGAGGATCACGCCGCCGATCATGACAAAGCCGAAGAAAAAGCAAAATAGCTTTCGTGTTGTGCAGCATGGTCGGCCAGTTTGTGATCATGGGCAGACTGTAGGGTGTGACAAGCAACGCGCAGGCACACCGAAACACGGTCATGGTGTGCCTGGGCTGCCGCTTGTCACACCCTACTAGTTCACAAACTGGCCAGGTGCCCGGCGTCGAAGGTAGATATCTCCAAACAGCCCGCGTATCCGGACTTCAATCGTGCCTGCAATCACCACTCAGGCGAAACCCGATTCAACAACGCGAGCGAAGATCAGACCGCGTCGGTCTTGGAGGACCGTGATGCCGATTGCCGTTCTGTGTATTGCCGTGTTGGCCACAGGTTCTGCGCTACTACTTCCAAAACCACCTGCAGAATCTGCGGCTCCGCCGGTGACCAAAGCGGTGATGGTCAGAGCGTATCCTCACGACCGCACGGCGTTTTGTCAGGGGCTTGTCGTGCATGAAGGACGCCTGCTGGAGGGCACAGGTCAGTACCAGAAATCACGGCTGCGACTGGTGGATATTGATACCGGCAAATCGGTGAGCGATCATAAAAACTCCGACGACGTGTTTGGCGAAGGCATCACGATCTGGAAAGACCGCGTGTATCAACTTACCTGGCGAAACGGCTACATGTTGGTTTACGACGCCAAAACACTGCAGAGCACGGGGTATGTTCGCTATCGCGACATTGATCCGAAGCTGAATGAGGGCTGGGGACTCACACACGACGGCCATTCATTGATCCTCAGCGACGGAAGCTCCGACCTGCGATTTATCAATCCGGAC
>CANJQC010000140.1 GCA_947476295.1 Planctomycetaceae bacterium
AAGTGAGACATTTCAGCCTGTCAAAATCAGAAGCGGCATTTTCATCATTCGGCAGAAAGTTCTATCATGGATATCCAATTTGGAAACCCGAGCAGCATCTGGCTTCTGGTCATCGTTGCGGCCGGACTGGTTCTGACAGGCTACGCTGCCATTGCGCGCCGCCGCGCCACGCTGAGGTTTGTTACGGCCAGACTTCGCAGCCAAATTGTTCCGCCCGGCACCACGTCACGTCACTGGGTGTCGGCGATTTTGATTGCCGCAAGCATGACTCTGTTGTGCATTGCGATGATGGACATCCGCTGGGGTAAGACCTTGCGTGATGTCCCCCAAAAGGGCATCGAAGTCATGTTCGTGCTGGACGTCTCTCGCAGCATGCTGGCCGAAGACGCGACGCCAAACCGGCTCAGCCGAGCCAAACAGCAGATCAAAGACATGGTCGATGAAATGGCCGGGGACCGAGCCGGTCTTGTGGTCTTCGCTGGTGATACTCGTCAATCAGTTCCTTTGACCAGCCACTACGAAGACTTCAGGCAAACACTCGATTCCGTGGGGCCGCATTCAGTTCGTCGTGGAGGTTCGCGACTGGGAGACGCTATCAAAGCGGCCGGGAATGCTTTCATCAGCAAGACGAGCGACCATAAGGCGATTGTGGTGTTTACTGACGGCGAAGACCAGGAAAGTCAGCCTGTCGAAGTTGCAAAACAGCTCTATGCCGAACGGGGAATTCGCATTTTCGCCGTCGGGCTCGGCGACATGGACGAAGGGGCACGAATTCCGGAAACCGACGATCGGCGCGGTGGGTTTGTGCAGTACGAAGGCCAGCAGGTCTGGTCAAAGATGAACGGGCAGGTTCTGAGCCAAATCGCAAAGGACACAGACGGCGCCTGGATCCCGGCGGGGACTCGACGGGTCAACATGGCAGACGTCTATCACAGCTACGTCGCCAACGTTGAACAGACCGAATTCGAAACGGCAAAGATCAATGCATACATTCCCAGGTTTCAATGGTTTGCAGCCCCAGCGTTGGCACTGTTATTGCTCGAAGTTTGGTTGTCAACGCGAAGCACCAGGCCACGCCGGACAACAGCAAATCAGTTGTCGTCAAAGTCAACACAAACGTCTATAAGCGGAATGGCTTCAGCCCTCGATGTCGTTTCATAAATCAACAATGTAGGGTGGGACCAGCGAGCATCGCGAGCGCCGGCCCACCATTCCTGCAATCTCGGATGTTGGGCCAGCGCGGCTAATCGTCGCTTGTCCCACCCTATAATCAATCGAACCACCGTTATGACCAGCAACCATTGCAAACATTTTGTCAGCATCTCACTCGCACTGGCGGTAATCGCTGTTGCTTCCGCACCGGCATCTGCGCAGTCGCGACGCAACACCACGGAGACCGCCAGTGAGATTAATGCGGCTAACAAGTTATTGCGTGACGGCAAGGTTAAGGAGGCTCTTGAGGCATTTCGCCGCGTTGTTCCCGGCGATCAGCAACGCGATGAGCTGAATTACAACATGGCGGTGGCGGAGTATCGCAACGGAAACATTGACGCAGCCGAAAAACGGTTCAGTGAAGTCGCGGGGACCGGTACTCCAGCCATCTCCTCAAACAGTCGTTACAACCTCGGCAACTGCCAGTATGCGAAGGCCGTGCAAACGGCTGAGCAGGACAAGCCCGCTGCCATCGAACATCTTCGCGATGCTGTCTCGCACTACCGCGGTGCCCTGCGCGGGAATTCCAACAATGTTGACGCGCGTGCCAACATCGAGCTCGCAAGTGAACTGATCCGCAAACTTGAACTGGAACAAAAGCAACAGGATGAACAGAAAAAGCAGGAGCAGCAACAGCAAGACGACAAGAAGAACGAAGATCAGCAGCAGGACCAGAAAGATCAGGCTGAGCAGAAGAAATCTGATGAGCAGAAAGAAGACGATCAGCAGCATGACAAATCACCGGATTCTGAGTCACAGCAATCGGACTCCCGGAAGGACGAGTCGCAGAAAAATGATTCTCAGAAAAATGATTCGCAGAAAAATGAGTCGCAGAAAGATGATTCTCAGAAAGGCAACGAACAACCGAAATCAGATCAGCAGAAACCATCAGAACAACAGTCGCAGCCCCGTGGTTCAGGCGACGAGCAGCCTCAACCGCAGAGTATGGAAGAGAAATCTGGTGATCAGCACCAACCCAGCGAAGAGGGGAAGCCCGAAGAGCAGGAATCGAAGAACGAGCCTGTTCCAGTCGGTGATCTGAAAGCTGCTGGCCAGCAGGATGAAAACAAGAATCCAGCCGGTTCTGTCGCAATGGCAGACCCGAATGCAAAGGATGGTCTGATGACTCGTGAAGAAGCCCTCAAAATGCTGCAGTCGGTACGAGACCGGGATATGCTTCGTCGAATGCAACAACAAAGACAAGAACGATCTCGCCACGTACCGGTCGATCGCGACTGGTAAACGCGAGGTGCCATATTTCCCCCCCCTTCTCCCCCGATTCGGTGGAGAACGTGCCCCACAGGGCGGATGAGGGGGCCTGCCGGAAACGCAAAGTGCAGACCAAGGTGAATAAAATGAAACCCACTAAGACCATATATATAGCACTTGCACTTCTTGCACTTACGCTCTGCGGCCTGAGCAATCCTGCGACCGCCGCCGACGTTGACGTGCGACTCTCCGCCCAGGAAGCCTGGGTCGGCAGGCCAGTCGTGCTGCAGCTTTCAATTCACAATGCAGCGGACTACGAACAACCGACTGTCCCGGAAATTGATGGCTGTGATATCCGTTCTGCAGGCACGCCATCACAAAGTTCACAAACCACAATCATCAACGGTCGCCGCAGCGAGAGTCGCAGCGCCGTGATCCAGTATCTGGTCACGCCGCGCCGCGAAGGAGCATTCGAAATCCCGCCGATCAGCTTCAAAGTTGACGGACGCAGCGTGACTACAGAGAAGCTGCGTTTTGTCGCCACGAAGAGCGAAACGGGGAATCTGCTGTTTGTGGAAATCGAAGGCGGCAGGGACAGAGTGTTTGTCGGTCAGCCGCTGGAATTGACTTTGAAGATCTGGCTTAAACCATTTCAGGATGCCGAAAAGAACGTCACACTGTCCGAAGCCAATATGTGGCAGTTGATCTCCGACCAGACTTCATGGGGCAGCTTTCTCGATCACATGAAGGAACTGGCTGCGAACAATCAGCGTCCCGGCGGTCGCGAAGTTCTGCGAGATGATGGTCAGGGAAACGAACGCAGCTACTATCTGTACGAAATTACCGCCACGGTCTACCCTAGGCGACCGGGGAAAATTGACGCAGATGACGTGCAGATTGTGGTCGATTATCCCACAGAACTTGGCAAAGCACGCGATCCATTCGCAGGCTTTTTTGAAGACAGCGGGTTCGGTGGCCGGTCCCCGCTTTCGCAGATGATGAACGATGACTTTTTTTCATCGCCTTTCAGTAATCGCCTGACGGTGTCGTCAACGCGACCAATCGCGGGCGAAGCCAAAGTAGACGCAACGGAAGTCCTGCCCGTTCCCGTCGAAGGCCGACCGGCAGATTATCGGGGGGCCGTCGGCCGCTACAACATTGTGACACAGGCGACACCAACTGCTGTGAACGCTGGCGATTCGATTACCTTAAACATCGGCATTGCCGGCACCGGACCGATGGAACTCGCGCAGGCTCCTCCGCTGTCTGAATTGTCGTCGCTGACGGCTGATTTTAAAGTCGCCGACCAGTCTCTGGCGGGATTTGTTCAGGACAACACGAAACTGTTTTCAACAACCATCCGTCCGCGTCGCGAAGGAATTACTCAGATACCTGCGATCCCGTTCAGCTTCTTTGATCCTGTCACCGGTCAGTACGAAACGGCGATGAGCGATCCGATTGCGATCACCGTCAATAAGGCCGAATCTCTTTCACTGGACGCGATTGTCGGCAAGCAGCGGAGCAATGACGGTATCTCAAAGGAAGCCGGGTTCGGGAGAAAACAAATAGAGCCGGAATTCACTAACAATAATTCTGCCAGCGTTCTCGTCTCAGAATCGCCCGCGCGCTCCGGCGAATGGTGGTGGTTCTTCGTGCTCACTCCTCCGATGGCGTGGCTGACGACCGTGCTGGTTTGCAATCGAGCCAGCATCGGCAGTCGGTTGCCGAGTTTTCAGTGTGCAAAGACTCAGTGCCTGACAGCGATTGAACAGGCGAAAAAATCTTCGGAAATCGTTACAGCGCTGACTCGGTACGTGGCAAGTTGCACTAGGCAGACATGCTCAACGCCTGGCATTGCTGTCGGCGCGTTACGAACCTCCGGTATGACGCAGACTGCCATTGATGTCGAAGCATTCTTTCACCGCTCTGAACCGTCGCACTTCGACGGTTCGTCACCGCAGTCGCTGAGTGAATCCCGGAAGGCGGCTCGAGAACTTGCGGAACGGATCGAATCCGCCGTTGAGTCAATCAACAAAACTCACGTTCGCAGATCAAGAGACGCTTCAGCAAATCGAGCTGAGAAAATCCTCAAGATCAGCAGCCCAGCACAGCGGGCTTCGATACTGTTCATTTCGGTGATGGTCGCCTCTTCTGCTCACATCGCTGTGGCAGAGGAGGATTTTTCACCACCAAAATCTTTAATCACGCCCGTCTCGACTCCCAGGGACCAGACTCAAGACATCATTAAACTCTCGACGGCTCAACGGCAGACGCTCTTGACGGAGGCCGGGGAGTTGTATTCGCGTGCCACAGGCATTGCAAAGACAGACTCTGCCGAAGCAAAAGACCTGTTTGTATCGGCCTGCGAAAAATACCAACTGCTTGTCGATTCAGGGGTTCAAAACGCATTGCTCTACAGAAATATTGGCAACGCCTGCCTGCAGAGTAACCAGCTTGGTCGAGCCATTGCAAATTATGTAAGAGCTCAAAAGCTGGATCCGAGTGATCGGCAACTTGCTGTCAACCTTGAGTTCGCTAATTCCCTGGTCAAAGGTGATGAGCCAATAAAAGACAACACGACCAGTGATACTGCGGGAGATGCAATGTCACTCACGTCCCTCGTGCAGATGTTTCGCACATACAACAGCATGCTGATCGACTTCACCGGAGGGCGTGTGATCATCTGGACGCTGGCAATTTCATCGCTGCTGTTCTGGAGCCTTCAGATCGCTCGAGCGATCGGTTATCGATTTCCAGTCTGGCGATTCGCGATCGCACCGCTGCTGCTTTTGACGACTTCGTTGACTTCTGCTGCGCTGGCATCGACTCAGCCGCAAAGTACTGAAAACGGAATCATCGTCGCTAACAACATGACGCTGCACGCCGGCGACGGGGAAAAATTTGATGCAGTCCTTTTTCTCGACGTTGCTCAGGGTCATCGCGTCGAGATCCTTGCCACGCGAGGTAGCTGGACGCAAATCAAAACCCGCCACGGACATATTGGGTGGCTGCCCGCGTGCGACGTCGAACAACTCCAGGTAAATGCTGCCTGCATTGGATCAAGATCGCCTAACGACGCATGACATTCGCTTCCGATAGACCTGAAGCAGAATCAGGGCGAATGGGATTAGCCAGATCAGGTCGTTGATCGGTATCAGAAACAGAACACGGCGGGAGACGTGTTCCTGATAAACGGTCCAGGCCATGCCTATGGGGCCGAGCGACTTTGACAACATGCCGATCAGGATGATGACCCAGTGCTGCATGGGATTTGTGGAGGCGATCGTATAGCCGACACCGAATAGCACGATGACTAGGCCGGTTCCCTGCCACAGAAACAGCTCAGTCGGAGGTTCGGTAAATCCGTACGCGACCGACGATCGCTCGGGCCATGCGATAATGAACACACCCCAGATGAGGCATTGCAGTCCGGCCACGAGCAATGCAATGCGCTGCCAGCGTGGCGTTTCTGTGCGAGCGTGTGTTTCGGAATCGTCCGCGAGGGCGTTCACGACAGTTCATGCTCCAGACAGCCGACCAGTTCTGGATAATGAAACTCAAATCCCTGTTTCTGCAGCTTTTTCGGAGTCACGCGAATGCTGGACAGTAACAGTTCGTTCGCCATCTCACCGAGCATCAGCTTCGCTGCGAATGCCGGCAGAGGAAACAGTGTCGGCCGATGCAAGGCGCGACCGACGCCTTTGGTGAAATCGTAATTGGTCATGGAATTCGGGCTCACCGCATTGACGGCACCCTGAATGGAATTCTGCTCAATGCAGAACAAGATGATTCGAACAAGATCATGCAGGCCAATCCAGCTCCAGTATTGTCTTCCTGATCCGATGATTCCGCCCGCCCCCAATTTGAATGGCAGCAGCATTTTTGCCAATGCCCCGCCTTTGGGGCTAAGCACCACACCGATTCGCACATTGACGACCCGCAACCCCAGTTCCGCCGCCGCTCGAGCCTCGTGTTCCCACTCGCGACAGACATCAGCGAGAAATCCTTTCCCGGCTGTCGCATCTTCATCCAGAATCGTGTCACCGCGTTCGCCGTAGTATCCGATCGCTGAAGCACACACCAGTGTCTTCGGGCGTCGAGTCACGGACGCAATTGACTTCACAAGACTTCGAGTCCCCTCAATCCGACTGCGGCGAATCCGATCCTTCACAGCCGCCGTCCAGCGTCCAGCTGCGATGTTTTCACCAGCCAAATGCACAACCGTGTCAACAGTTTCCAGCCGTGAGGAGTCTTTCAAGCCCTTGGCAGGATCCCAGATGATACACCCCTTCTCTGCGTCAGATTCTTTCCGGGTGATGCTGATGGGAGAATGCCCGAATTCACTCAACAGAGCCCCCAACGCCGTTCCAACCATCCCGGATGCTCCAGTGATGGCGACCGTTTGTTTTGAATTTGTCATCCTAAGTCTTTCATCTCTGAAAACTCCAGCCTTCCACACCGACCGCTCACCGAGCCTTACCGACTAAACCGATACGACCGCTACATATTAACAGACCTCTGGTAAAAAAGGGTGTCTGATTGACCTTGCCGGCTGAAGTTGACTTGACGGAGGTTTCTGGTCGATACTGAAACCAGACTGCGAAGGATCGCTGTCCTGAATCAGACGAAGCGCTATGAGGCTTAATCATGGTGAAAGTTGCCATCGAATCCACGGGCGAACAATCAGGTAAGAAAACCAGACCAGCAAAGAAATCTCGCTGGATGCTTAAACTGTTCGCGCTGCTGGTCCCGGCCTTCGTGGCTGCGCCGAGTGTTTTGTCGCTCACGAGTTCGGTGCCGACCGTGATGAAGTCGGTCAACCCGAAACTGGCAAAAGCTGTTTCGTTCGGCAGTGTGAAGCTGCACTGGTGGGCTCCCGTGGAAATCTCAAGTCTCAGGGTGCTGGATCTGAGTCTGCCATCTGAAACAGGCACGCCAGGGTCCAAAGCGCCAGTGTTGTGCGAAGTCGAACGCATCACCACGGTTGAACCACTTTGGCGGATTGTATTGAATGCTGGCCGGGGCACCGGGCTCGTTGTAAAGTCGCCACGTCTGACACTGATCGCTGACGAACAAGGAACGAACCTTGATCGCACTGTTGCGGAACTCTTCGGCGAATCCGCGGATGCCGGAGACGATCGGTTCCCGTTTCGAATCGCTATCGAAAACGGTTCCGTGGAACTGCGATCGACACCGCTCGTCAATAGGCTGGATTCAACTCTGAATTCGGCGACATTGGCGGAAAACTCTGTGGCGGACTCTGAGGCTCCTGTTGCGTCCGAAGCACCGGCGATTGCCGACGTCACAGACATCCACGGAACATTCTCCACGATGGACACGTCGCGCTGGCTTCCAGCGATGAAACTGTCTGCTTCGATCCGTCAATCCGGCGCTCAGCATGTTGCAAAGCGAAAGGCTTCGCGTCCGACGCGGATTGCCGCCGGTCTGGATGAGTTGGTCAACGACTTTCCGGATGTTCCACTGGAAGATCTTGTCGGCGCAGATCCATCCGGCGACGATAATGCCGCGAGGATTCAGATTTACCTGCAGCCTCGAGCAGACGACAAAGGGCGGCAGGCGATTCAGATCGGTGCGCGAGACGTTGATCTGCGGCTGGTGCAGCCATTCCTTTCGATGCTGGGAGTCGATGCCTCATGGAACGGAATTATCTCTGGCGGCATCGACGCGCGACTGGCTGGCGCGGAATTGAAAGATGGGCTTGTGGGAAAAATCATGCTGGCCGGCGACAACGTTCGCATCAGGCAACCGCTATGGGCTGCAGATGAATGGCTCCCGCTGGGAACCGTTAACGCGAATGGTGCCATTGCAATCGCAGAAGACGGAATGCTGATTCAGGATCTGAGTATCACCACAGATGTTGCGGAAGTCACCGGCAGCGGAGAACTTCGCCACCGCCGCGCGACCACCACCGCATCCGCAGACTCGCAACAGGTCGAACTGAATGGAACGGTTGATCTGGCCAAGGTCGCGTCGTCATTGCGGCAAACAATGGCTTTGCACGACGACGTTACGATTCAGAGCGGCAAGCTGGTCTTTCAAGCGAACGGTTCGGCAAATGCTCCGAAAGATGCGGACGGAAAGGTTGCGTCCGCCAGTAGTTCATCTCCATTGGGAAGCTGGCAATTCGTGGCACATGCTGACGGAGTGCAGGCCGTGAGGGCCGGTAAACAACTCAAAGTCGATTCAAACATGAAACTGGAAGCGGCTGGTCCGGTTGCGAACGGCGTTCCTGATCTTTCTCGCGCTCGCCTGACAGCAGACTTCGGCACGATCGACTGTGTCCCGGACGGAGTGGCATGGAAAGTCACGGGCCTTGTACAGCCAGCATCGCTGTGGCAGACGCTGCAGCAGTTTGCTGATGTGTCTCAACCCGGCATTCGCGGCGACGTCAATTTTCAGACTCGAGTCGAGATGCAGAAGGATGGCGTTACACTCAACGATTTGCAGCTCAATTCCCTTGACGTTAAGGCGAGCAGTGTCGAGTTAACCATCATGCCGTCGAATCCGGTCACGTCAATGCTGGACGGCAGCGTGCATGTGGAAGGTTCCGGAGCAGCGATCCGAACGCTGATGACACCCTGGTTCGATGCCTCGTTTCTGGCCGAACAGTCGCAGGTCGTCGCCGATCTGACGGCGTCCCCAAAGCATGAAATCCAGATGACAGTGCGTGTGATTCCAGTCAGCATCGCCACAATCCAGCGAGGCAACGTCCTGTCGGTTTCGCAGAGTCGGACGCAGTCTCGAGCTTCGATGACGTCGGCTTCTGCATCGGTCTTCGTGATCGATGAAGCGGATGTGAAACTGAACATGACAGCGTCAAACAATGGCAGTCAGTTCGACATCAACAACGGTACAATTCAACTCCCGGGGCTGAGTGCTCAAATCACCGGGAGCGTCTCGGTTCCGGACGACACCACACTGCTCGATCTGACGGCAGATACCAGCTATGACCTCGACGTTCTAAGTCGTCGTCTGTTTTCCGCAAGTCCCGGTCTTGTGTTCAGTGGCCAGGGCCGTGACGTATTCAAGCTGAAAGGACATCCTTCGGCGCTTAGTGGAATCGTCCAGCAGGCGGCTTCAAAAGCCGCAGCTGACAACGCCAGGTATGCACTGGAAGGATCGGGAGCATTGAAGTGGGCGTCTGCAAAGATCTGGGGATTGGATCTTGGTGGCACGTCGGCTCAGGCGACATTGGAAAACAGTCTGATTCGGACTACGCCGATCCAGTGTGCGCTGAACGGTGGCCAGCTGAATGCTATGGTGCAGTACGATGTCGCGTCGTCGCGATTGCAGTTGGGTTCAGGAAGCCGCGTGGAAAATGCCAGGCTGACTCCGGAACTTTGCCGTGAGTGGCTGGGATATGTCGCACCGATGATGGCGGACGCTGCCGATGTGAACGGACAACTGTCAATACGTGTTGAACGATTCCTGTGGGATCTGACCACGCCGCAGAATTCCGACGTCGCCGGGCAACTGACGATTCATCAGGCTCAGGCAACCCCGGGGGCGTCACTCGCGCCCCTACTGGAAATTGTCGATCTGCTGCTGCGAAGCGATGATTCCAACGGCCTGTCGTCGAAATCCCTGACAATGCCCGAGCAGACCGTCCCTGTACAGGTCCGCCAAGGTTCTGTGATTCACGAGGGTCTGATTATGGATCTGGCAGGGTATCGCTTAAAATCCTCCGGAGCCGTAGGATTCGATGAACAGATTCAAATCACATTGGACGTGCCTCTTGAAAAGGGCACTTCCGGCAGCACAATCCGCACCTTCAAAGTTCCTCTTCGCGGCACCGTGAAAAGCCCGCAACCGGATACGTCGTCTCTCTTGCAGAATCTCGCCACGCAGAAGATTCAGGAAAAACTGGGCGACGAAGTGGATAAGGCGCTTAACAAGGGTTTGAACAAATTGTTGAATCAGTTTTGAACTCCCGTTACGAGCCTGCGTAATAACACTCTTTGCGTTGTTCAGAATGCGTTTGCCACGGAAAGACACGGAACGCACGGAAGGAATCAGAAGACAAGACGCTTGAACTCGGCTTTCTGTCTGCCGAAGTTGATGAGCAGTCCCACTTTGATTCCCGTTGCCTTCAGTTCATTCAACAATTGTGCTTCGTCTCGTGAGTCCAGTGCCGGGCCGACTTTAAGTTCCACCAGGACACAGCCATTCACCAGCATGTCTGCCCGATAATCACCCACAATTTGTCCCTTGTATTTCACTTGTATGTCCGTCTCGATTTCCGATCGTAAACCCCTCAACTCCAACTCGACCTTCATTGCCCGCTGATAAACTCGCTCCAGAAATCCATACCCCAGCTCCCGAAAGACCTCGAACGAAGCGCCAATAATCTGTTCTGTGATATCTTTATGCTCGAGTTCCATTTCTTCCTCTTTCTTCCTCTTTCTTCCTCTTTCTTCCTCTTTCTTCGGTGTTCCTTCCGTGTTCCTTCCGCGTCGTTCCGTGGCTACGTTGCTTCTCCTTCCTGAAGGAAGAATTTGATCGATGCTTATCATCTCATGCTGAATTCCTCGCAAATGTTGCCTGACCAAAACCGTACCGCCCCAGGCCGCTCAGAACAACAGAGCGTCATCATCGTCGTCCGCGACCGGCTTCCGCGACGATCGGCCTGTCGCAGATTGCTTCTGAAGCGTCGCGGTCGAATCGAATTCGGCTGTGTTCACTTCGCCATCGGATGAAATCTGCGTTACGATTTCAATCCGCTGAGCCGCGGCGTCCAGTTTGTTGTGACAGACCCGGAGCAGTTTCATTCCTCGTTCAAACTGTGCCAGTGATTCGTCCAGCGTTTCTTTTCCGGATTCCAGCCGCGACACGATCGAAGCCAGTTCGGCCATAGCGTCCTCAAGGCCCGGGGTTTGCCCGTTCGCCGTTTCGCCATCGTCCGTTTGCAATTTCTTCTTTGCCATGATGTTTTATGTCCCCTGAATCTCACTGATCCGCGATCGAACCTTGAAAAACGCATCCAGAAGTTTGCCAGGGGATTGAGCCTGGTGAATGAAGAGCGCGATGCGATCCGAAGTAAACTTCATATGACCGCCGATTCCGCGAATGGTCACGGCACACCATGTTGTCTGTCGATCATAGTCCAGACTGATTCGTGCGTCGGCCTCGGCTTCGATTTGATCGATCAGCGCAGCAACATCAATCGCCGCGGGTGGTGACAATTCGACCGTGTCAAAAGTCGTGCCGAAGACGGATGTCAGTTCCGGTGAATCCAGCTTATCGATCTGTCGGAACTCCGATAACTGACGCCGCCAGATCACCGATGTCGCATCGTTCACGTCGTGAATCGCCGACACATGATAGTCGAACCACGGCGTTGAAATTTGACCGACGCCGGAAAGTGGATCACTCACGGAAATCTCGACACGCTTAAATTTCAACTGCCGTCGAAATTCTTCAAAACGTTCGTCCAGCTCTTGACGCAGATCTTCTTCTGCAATGCGACCCACAAACGACTGTGTGTGGTCCGAGACATCCGTTGGAATCTGATGTCCCTTACGGAAACCCTTCAAATCACGAACCCGCCCCGCCTGCTGCCGCACAAGCGAGATCGAAGCGATGAGTCCGGCATCCCTGCGATTGCTCATGCGACACCAAAATAATCACGAATAAACTGCCGCCGATCATCACTTTGCACGTACTGCACCAAAGCGTACAACTTCTTCTGATCGCGTAATAATTTGGCCGCTCGCGCGTGCTGATTCACTAATGGTTCCGGCAACGGGCCCAGCACTTCAAGATTCGACAGATCAATTTCGTCCTGGATCACACCATACCGTTGCAGTAGTGCGAGGACCGTTTCGACTCGACGGTCGTGCCGCTGCCGATCACATAATCGTTCACGCAGCCAGTCAAGTCCAAACGCTCGGATTTGTTCGGTGCTGTGCGTGAGATGATGATAAGTCCGCTCACAGAATTCGGCGTCGGGATTCGTCCAGCGAATAAACTCCATCCGTGTATTCAAGTCTCGCTGATCGTAGAGCAGCACACATTCGGCAGGCAACCCGTCTCGCCCCGCACGGCCAATTTCCTGATAATACGATTCCATCGAACCTGGAATGTCGGCATGGACGACAAAGCGGATGTCGTCTTTATCGACACCCATGCCGAACGCATTCGTCGCGAGCACCAGCCGCGAACGCCCCTCCATGAAATCATCCTGAATCGCTCGGCGATCGTATCGTTCGAGATCGCCGTGGTAGCACACATGGTCGATGCCTTCGGCCTGCAATCTCTCGCTGAATTCGATCAATGTGCGAATCAATGTGAAGTACACGATACCACTGCCGGTAGTGCCGGGTTTCAGCCAGCGATCAAAGACTGCCATCATCGATTCCTGTTTTTCGTCGGCGTCCCAGATTTCTTCCACGCGCAGGTCAAGATTTGGGCGATCAATGCCTTCGTGAAACATCCGCATTTCGTCGCGGTTCAGCCCCAGTTGAGCCACAATGTCCTGCTGAACTTCCGGCGTGGCAGTCGCCGTGAGCGCCATGGTGACAGGGTTGCCGATGATCGCCCGGAACTCCGCCACGCGCGTGTAGTCCGGTCGAAAATCGTGCCCCCATTCGCTGATGCAATGCGCCTCATCGACTGCCAGCAGTCTGATGTCCCTCTGCGCGATGACGTCCAGAAACTCCGCCTTGCGAAATCGTTCGGGCGTCACATAGAGCAGACAAAAGTCACCTCGGGCAATCGCCTTGTATCGAGTCTCCCGCTCGCGTTTGTTGAGCGACGAATTGACAAAAGTCGCCGCAATGCCTGCCGACTGCATCGAATCTACCTGGTCCTTCATCAGGGCGATGAGCGGAGAAAGAACGAGCGTCAGCGGTCGACGCCCAGTGCCATGTTCTGCCGCTAGCATCCGCTTTTCCGCCAGCATCAGTGCCGGAATCTGATAACAGAGCGACTTCCCGCTGCCGGTGGGCATAATCACCAGCGCATGCCGGCCACCCATGATGTGGGAAATGATCTCAGCCTGCGGAAAGCGAAACTGATCATAGCCAAAATGCTGCTTCAGATAGTGTTGAGCGGTCGTCATGCGTCTTTTAATGAACCGATGCAGAAAGCCGAAGCCACAATGGCTGGTTAGAATTCGTTCTCCCGCCAGCATTGTATCGAAAAATAGAGGCGAAATCACTCCACCTCGTGAGTCTCCCAGCCCTTGTGCGTGCGTCTGAAAAGTAGGCAGGGAATCCTCTGGAGAGGGAGCCGTCGCGAATGAATCGCACGGCGACGTCACAGTGTCGAAATCATTAGTGTTCGATTAGCGAAGATGAGTGTTCCGCGCAGCGAAAGAGAGAACACTAATCAGCACTGATCGCCACTAATCACAACCCAGGAAACTCGATGACTCGGTGTCGTCCCACGGAACATTTTTGTCAATGCCGTTCGCGAGAGACGCGAGAAGTATGGCATACATCGAGGTTTCTTTACCTACTTTCCTGATGCACACACCCCACGGCTGAGTTCTTGACCACACGGCATCCCGACAATCCCTGGAACGCAGGATTGGCTGCCGTGCTGTCGCCGTCTGAATCGCAGCATCCATAACAACAAAGCCAAACCGACCACAATTCTGATTTCTCCGGAACCAACGCACTGGTTTTCCGGGCGATGCAGAAGTAACCTGTTCTATTGCAAACACGAGTCAGTCTAAAATTCCGTGCGGTAATGATTGCCTCACGGCAACTCTGGTCGTCTTTCATCTCTCTACAGTGCAGAATTTGTTATGTCCACTGCTTTAGGCCAGAAGGCAAATCCACAGTTAAATTCCGGAGACTCTCGTCGAGCATCGTCCGGACGGTGGATTCTTAACTCCTGGCTGGATCTGCTGTTGTTTGTATCGACTCCGCTGCTCATTGTTCCGCTGGTGCTGCTCATTCAGGCACCATGGTTCGGTGTCGAGATTGCCACGATCAGCGTGATCGTCTCGACATTTGGCGGACTGGGCCATCATCTGCCCGGCATGATTCGCGCCTATGGTGATCGCGATCTGTTTAAGCGATTTCGGATGCGATTCATCCTGGCACCACTGTTTCTGCTGGCAGTCTGTATACCGCTGTCGCAATATCACCTCAACGCGATGCTGTTAATTCTTTCAGTTTGGGGATGCTGGCATGCGCTCATGCAGGTCTACGGATTTGTCCGCATTTACGACGCAAAAGTCGGCTGCGTGTCATCGGTAACCGCGTGGTGGGACTGGCTCATGTGTCTGAGTTGGTTCTCAACCGCACAGATTTTTTCAAACGGAAAGATGTCTCGCCTGCTGGAATACTGGTACACATCCGGCGGACCGTTGATTCCTCCGTCTTATGTACACACGTTCCGCGGGGTCTGTTTGGCGGTTTCGGTGCTGGTGTTGGTGGGCTTTCTGGTCAATTATGGAGTCCAGACGTCCCGAGGGCAGAAGCCAAATTCTGTAAAACTGTTGATGCTGGCCAGTAGCATCGGTTTCTGGTGGTTTGCAATGGTTCTGGTCGAAGACATCATCCTTGGAATAGCGTTGTTTGAAATCTTCCATGATGTGCAATACCTGACCATTGTCTGGCTGTACAACTGCCGAACGGCCAGCTCAAACCCTGACATTGGAAAGTTTATGAGGTTTGTTTTCCGTCGTGGTCGAGGGATGTTGATGCTGTACATCGGACTCGTGTTCGCCTACGGAACCATCGGGATGTTTTCACTGGAAATTGAAGGTGATTCGTTTGCAAATCTTATTCGTGGAGTAGTCTGGGCATCGACAATTCTGCATTTCTATTACGACGGTTTCATTTGGAAGGTTCGCGACAAAGCGACTCGCGCAGGACTGGGGCTGGATATGGGCAAAAGTCAGCCCGTTTCAAAAAGTATCGCCATCGGAGAATTTGCACATCTTTTGAAATGGAGTCCGTTGATCATCATTCTGAGCTGGCTGTCCATCACGGAGCTGTCCGGATCATCCTTTCCGCCTGGCGGAAATGCAGCACGAAGTTGGCCAAATCAGACTCAACTGGAACGAGTGCAGAACATTGCAGTTGCGATCCCGGATGATCTGCGTGCGCAGCGGCGAGCCGCAACAACTTTGGCGAACATGGGGCGCGATGATGAGGCAATCAGGAATCTCAAAAGTGTCTTGCAGCGGCATCCCTCCTATCTGGCCGGGCAACACCTTCTGGGAGAAATTTATCGAAAACGCGGGGAATTTGACCAGGAACGACTATGTTATGAGACGGCAATAACGCACGCCAAAGGCAGCAGCGATCAAACTCTTGCCCATCATCGAATGGGAGAATTCTTCATGTTTCAGACGAATTACCAGGCCGCACGCACACATTTTCGTGAGGCTTTGAAGCACGACTCTCAATTCGAACCGTCTCGCAGCGCGATCAGTACGATGAATCGTTTAGGTGACGGACTTCCTCACAAAAATTAGCCGCGCACACTCGAATCCTGCCCAGGACTATACTCCACGCGGCCAGAAATGAGTCTGGCGAGCGGAGTGGCGTGAGCCCTCCGGTATCTTGTTTTTGTACCGGCAAGCTGACGCATGCCGCTCGTGCGCCTGTGAAGGCGATTGAACAGTCAGGTGAGAGTCCTGATCAGAGCATTCGTTACCGCTCTGTAGCCAAAGGTAACCGCGTTTTCAAGAGAAAGGGTGGAGAGCAACTGGCGGCGAATGAA
>CANJQC010000141.1 GCA_947476295.1 Planctomycetaceae bacterium
CCTCGGGGTTTGTTACAATTCTGACTTTCTACATTGGTTTCCTGCTGTGCCTGTTCAGGGCAGACAAGAAGGCAATGCACGACTTGATGAGCAAGTCCAAGGTCGTGTGGCGCGTGGAAGAAAACTAAGGCGAGCGGCATGCGTCAGCTTGCCGGTACATTGCGATTCGACGTTGCTGTTGGGCACCAAAACACGGCAAAATCCCAAAAGCACAAAACCGGATGACCAAAGTTCTCTTCAGTCAGCCGGTTTTAAGTTTTTGGTGCTGGTTTCGTTTGCTGCACGATCAGATTCCTTCTGAGAGGAGTTATGGATCAAACCAGTCGGCTGCTGAACCATCGTGGTTCAGACCTGCCGATTGAAACAGGTCAGCGTGTCTCAACGAATGCTGGTCGTTGAGTGACCTGGATCCATAATGTTGCTCAGTGAAGAACTCCGTCCGGCTGATGGCGTTGGTGTCTTGCAGGTGCTGGACGCCTTGGCCATATCGATCAGTGTCTGACTGCGAGCGACTCGGACAGCTTCAGTCAAAACTTCGTCGCCATTCACGACTCCGTCGCGGTCATTGATTTCGACATCCGGTGTGACACCTTCGCCAGCCATCTTGCGTCCGTTGGGTGAGTAGAACAGAGCTGTTGTCAGTCGCAGGTCTCCTCCGATTGCACTCAGCGGGAAGTGCGTCTGAACTGAGCCCTTTCCGTAGCTTTGAGTTCCCACTACAACACCTCGTCCGTTTTCCTGAATGGCGGCTGCGAAGATTTCGCTGGCGGAAGCACTGTCACCATCGACCAGCACCACCAGAGGCACGCTCCAGGTCTTGTTGTAGGTAGCTCGTTCAACCATGTTGTCAGCACTCAGTCGTCCCTTTGTTGTTACGATTGTTCCACAGGCCAGGAACCGGTCGCTAATTTCAACACATGTTGTCAGCAGTCCACCGGGGTTGCCACGCAGGTCGATCACGAGAGACTTCATTCCCTTGCTGTAGAGTTCATTCAGTGCCTGATCCACTTCGGCGGATGAGTTCTGTGAAAAGCGGCTCAGACTGAAGTAGCCCACATCTGTACCCGGCAACATCTTCGTATCGTTGACCGTCCAGACTCGAACTGCACGACGTGTCAGGGCAAAATCACGTTCACCTTTTCCGTCGCGGTAAATTCGCATTCTCAACTGACTGCCGCTGGTGCCCTTCATCAGGTCCACACTGCTGGCCATTTTCATGCCACCGATCGTCTGACCGTTGATGCTCAGGATGATATCACCAGATTCAACACCGGCTTCTGCGGCCGGTCCGCCTCGCAGCGGCTTCACAACGATCAGCCCTTCCGCATGTTCACGAACTTCAACACCTATCCCTACGATATTTTCTTCCAGAGCCGCACTCCTCACGTTCGTCAGTTCCGCACCGTTGCGGGAACCTGGGTCGGCTGGTTCAAGACCAGAAAACTTGTCGAGCGTATCAATGCTGGCGTTGGCAAATTCGAAAGCGACGACACTTGTTGTCAGACCCTGGACAGACTGAGCTGACTCCATCACCTTATTCAGAACCGTACGAGCGTCCTGATAGTTCTGAACCTGTCCATTCCCAGCCACACGGCTGAGCGTGTTGCGGAAGCCGTCTGTGCTGAAAGAGTTGGATGAAATTCCAAGTCCATTCATAAAGGCCTGGTTGTCCAGAGCAATTGTGAGATTTCGCAGAGCCCGTCGAACTCGCAGGTCGTAGCTGGTTGGTTCCAGCGATCGTTCGTCAATCTTCTGTGACACTTCAGCGAACAACTGTACGGCCTGAGTGCTGCTCATCGCCTGGATGGCCCGGACCGTCACAGGATTCTGATAACGGTATGTGAGCAAATTGTTGATCGTCGTGCTTTCGTCGTCCATCTGACTCTGTGGAGGCTGAGCAGGTACAAAGGGATCACGTCCGTTGGAAGGTGCGTAGCGGTCTACAGGTGCATAACGATCTCTCGGCAGATATCGATCAGCTGGGGTATATCGGTCATTCGTGTTTCGGTCGTTGTCGGTTCGGTCATAGCCAACGTCTGAATTCCGACCGAACGGATCAGCGGGCTGCTGATTGAATCGATCCCGACTGCGATATTCATCACGGTCGTTGTTCGAAGGAGCGTAGTTGTCCAGTGGCACGCGGTAGCGAATCTGTTCGCCGTCTCGTGAACTCCGGTTCCGATTGTCATAGCCATCGTCGAACTGAGTGTTTCCAGCAGGTCGACTGAAGGAATCTACAGGAGCGGCGGTCGTATTTGAGCGACTGCTTAAAGTTGACCAGCTGGCTGGCAGTTCTGGAAAGTCGTTAGCACCGGAACCAGATGCTGGCCGGACAGCAGGTGACTGCGTGTTGTAGCGATCGTTTGAGCTGCCATAAGCCGACTCATAGTTATTTGATCTTGACCATGCAGAACCGTATCCGGGCTGTGTGGCGTTGCACTGACCGTTAGGGCAGTTGCTGTTGGGGGCGTATTGAGCGAATGCGACACTGCCTGCCATCGTCAGAAGGGCCAGAGTCAGTGTGAAGGTCTTGAAAGTTTTCATAGCTTTAATCTCCTTCGAGGAGTTTCTTGCTCCTCTGTCTGCGGGAAAGGGGTCAGGAACCAATAGTGCGAAGCACCCTCCGGGCCATTTGGCTATTGGTTCCTGACCCCTTTTCCCAATTAAAAATCTGGTTTAGTAAAGTTGAGTTCAGTTGTGGGTTGATGCGTTCGTTTGTTGACCATTGAGGTCAGGCCACATGCGGATACTGATCGGAGACGATTCGCATGGTGGGGCCAAAACCGGAAGGGATGCAGGGAACCGGATGCTCTTCTTTGATCAGCTCGCCTCGCATGACGCGAATATTGGCTGGTGCTTCGATTCCGATCTTGACAGTGCCCTTTGCCGTTTTAATCACTTTGATGACAATGTCATCGCCGATTCGGATGGTTTCTGCCGCTTTGCGTGTAAGTACGAGCATGACTAAGTACCTCCTGTAAATCTTTGCTTGTCCTAAATCAGTTCTGTCGACACCGATCAGAAACTGTTGTTGTCATGTTGAATAGTACATAGCGAGTAGTGTGCCAAATGCGATACACTTTTTTTATTACATGTTATTAAAAGTGTAACTCCTTTTATAATAACATCTTAAGAACAATAACATATTGCGCAAAATCTGCCGATTAACGCCTCGTGGTAAACTTATCATGGCAATGATTGCAAAGCGTGGACTGGCGGACTCGAAATGTATTGTCATTTCGACAAAATATGTTATTGTATCGAGTACGACTCCAGTTCAACCGTGTCAAATCCGACACGGGACGGTCGCACTTACGGCGCTGAGGCGATAAGTCGTTCCCGCGAGCCCACTGGGCGTACGGCACGGGGCTGACCACAACCGAAAATGATCACCCACTCCGCACGCAAAAATCGCATGCGACGAGTCCGTGAGACTTGCATCGCAAAATCCCCGCACCCTCAGTGCGGGCCTCAAACCTGCTGAATGTGCGCGCGACGAACGTGCTGTTCCCGGAGGATGATGAATGGTCAATGTAGTGATGACTCATGCACGTTCGGTTGGAATTGCAGCGATACATTCGGGCGTATTGTTTTTTTGGGTACTCCTCAATCAATACGCGCCGACTGCAAACCGACAGTGTCCTACTTCTTGGCCGCTTCAGCAGGGGGTTTGCGGATCAGCCAGACTTCACTGACCTGACACCCACGTCCACTGCCACCGCGACCCGGTTCACGATACCAACTGAGCTTCAAATCGCCATCTGCTGTAACGGCCGCCGGGATGTCGAACTCGAGCGGAGATGATGGATCGGGCTTCTTGATTAATCCGTGGATTTCTTTCCCTTCCGTGTCCAATCGGATCTTCATTCCAACCGTGTCGTTGAAATAGACGACTCGCAACTGGTAAGACGCTGACCGGTCGAGCCCCTGATAGTACATGTGCAGCGGCGCGTCGTACATACTCTGTGCGTAGTGACACCACGCCATTGGTGTGCCGGGTCGATGGTCGTAACCAATGAATGATGAACGCCGGAAATCCGGGTCTTCGTCAAATCCGATGCCTGGAACAAGATGGGGTTGGCGTGCCATATCTCCTAGGTCGTCGTAGAAGCCTCCGGGACCGGGGTCGGTTCTGTTTAATTGTTCGTTAATCGCACGCAGACGCTCGTCTTCAGTCGATAGCTTTCGCCAGCTTTCGAATTTGACTTCCAGAGATACTCGGTCGTTCAGTGGACGGTCGATCGCGTCCTGGGACGTCCCACGTCGTGGTTGACCCTTATATTTCTCGGTGCTCAATTGCATGTGGATGCTTTGAAACAAAGCTTCCGCGAGTTCGTTCACGCGGGTTCGGCGATCCTCGGACGCAGGACGAAGGGTTGCTTTGGAAAGTATGGCATGTGCTTGGTCGATCGCCACCAGAGACCCTAGGCGTTTGGCCTGCCGGAGCACTCCGTAGGCTTCTTCCTGCTGAGCGGTTTCGGCGATCAGTCGATCGCGAAGGAAGGCGTCGTAGTAGGCTCGGTATAGCGCCTGTTGGAATCGCCAATTCTGCAAGTCGGCCACCGTGGCGGCTTGCTCCATCTTCTGGAACTGCAAGAGCGTCGTTTCGACGTTGCCGTTGGTAAGCAGCGGACCCTGCCAGTTTCGTTCCAGCGCCAGCAATCCCTGAGCAAACGAGTCTGCAAAAGTATCGGAGATATAATAGCGGCTGTACTGACGAAGAGTCTCGTCCACAGGTTGCTTGGGGTTCCAACCCAGGCCGCTCCAGACGCATTTGTTGACGTCATCGTTACAGCCCTCGGAGTAGGTCAGAAACCCGACGGTCGATGGCTGATAAGCACGAAATACGGCCGCTTGCGCCAATGGTCTGGGGTTGACCACTTCGCGATCTTGAGTCAACGAGAAGGCCGCGTCCCAATTGTGAACCGGGTGTTGTGCGTTCAGGGTATGGGTGATGTCGGGATATCCGCGAATCGGATAGCGGCTGGGGATCACCTTGCGCAATTCCGTCAAGCCGATAAAAATCTGAGGACCAAACACGATTCCGTCGAGCCACTTGGGTTCGGTCTTCATGATCTCAAGAAACTCGTCCAGCCATTCTTTACCGAACCCTTGGGGCGCAATCCAGACTTGCGCTTTGGGGTGATATTTGCGGAGCAGGGCGGATTGCTTTTCCAACAAGGCCATCAACGGTTTGGGATGAGTGTGTCCCGGATCGCCTGCGGGGACGAACAACGAATCAATTCGCGGAAGTCTTTTGTAGACCTCTTCCCATTCTTTTAACGCGAATTCGACGGTGGCGGGCTTGTTGTAGTCTTCGTCCATCGCCGGGTACCAGATCCAGACATCCAGTCCGTATTCGTCCGCAACCCGCGACATATCGACCATCATGTTCATCGGCGGGCGAGGAAAGTGGGGGCTATCGGCATCGTCATCCGAGCGTGGCGGAATCAGTTCAATCGCATTGGCACCAAAGACCACCAGATCGCGGTAGTACTGTTCCCATTGTCGAAGATCCCATCCATCGTACGCATTTGTCTTTGCGCGGTATCCCAGTTGATGTCCGCGCAACGAAATCTGTGGCACACTCTTTTCTGAAAAGCCTGCGGGTAGCATCACTCTATCTCGGCCCATTCGCAGCTCGCGCAGCAACCGGCCAACCCCATACAGGACTCCACGTGAGTCATTTCCCACGACGAAAATTGGGAGTTTGCCGTCGGCAGAATGAATTCGATAGCCCTCGGCCCCTGCCAAGGCAGGATCGTTCGTGAGCCAATTGGCAGGTGTTGGAAAATCTCGCAGCAGGTTTGTTGTTCTGCCCACCGCAATGACCGGCGTCGTTCCGGTTTTCGGCCAGGTCGGCGAGAGGGACCAACGAATTTGTGTGCGGCGTTCGACCTCGTCAATCAGCAGCGACACCGCTTTTTTCTCTTGTACGGATAGATCGTTGGGGGCGACGACGACGGCATTGGAAAGATCGACCATACCCACGTCGGTCTCCGCCGCCGCAGACCAACTGCCCGCCGCAATCACAGCACACAGACACGCAGCGAAGTTCAATCGGATCAGACGACATTCGCGCGTAACGACAGTGGATCTTGCGGCGGCAAGAGTGAATTTGGAGAGACGATTCCGGCCCACGAAGCACCACAGAAAGATCCACGCAGAGACGAATCGCATCGTGTGATACCTTATGAAAAATGGAATGTTTCAGCCTGATAATCGGTCCGTACGACACGATGAATATGATTAACATTGAACACCCTCGAAAGCGCGAGAGCAGCGAAGATATTCTAGTCCGCGGCCCCGCGCGCCTCAAGCAACATGGGTCGTAGGCAACTGACACAGCCGGAACGCAATAAAGGTGTCAGCGACGAATGGCACTGTCGTGGTATTGCACGCGTGCAACGTGACCTATTGGCGGACGGTAGATTTTTGTTAACTGCCGTTCGTCAGAGTTGGTATTGATTGAAAAGCCCGCTCCTAGCGATGATTGTGAAGCCCTCCCTGGTTCTCTGCCCGAGAATGACTAGGGAGGGTTTTTCATGCGCCAGCCAGTATCAGATTCTGACGAATCCGGGAATCTTGTGCGATTACGCCCGGAACAGGTCATCGGATCACTGTTTCAGGCCGGTCATATTCGGACGATCGACCAAAATTCCAATCCTTTCGTGCGTGTCACAAAGTTTGGCAACGTGAATGATTTCCTGAACGAATACCGACACATTGGTGACGATGAAATGCTTCAGCAGGTTGGTACGATTCCTCAAGCTCTGCTGCGAATGAACGGACGCTTCAAAGCGGAACAGAGCAAAGTGGATGAACGGCGGGATGAGTCAGTTGGAAACCTGGGATCCTCATCCAGGCACAAAATCGGGCGGTGACGTCAAGGACATTGAGACTTCCACTAAGAACGTTCGCATTTCTGAATTACTGCCGCAGATGGCCGTGCAATTGCATTCGTGCATGTTGATCCGCTCACTGACTTCGAAAGAAGGCGACCATGAACGCGGGGCCGCGTTTGTGAAGACAGGATATCGTCCGGAACCGACTTTAAAATATCCAACACTGGGAGCGATAGCCGCCCATGAACTGCCCGATCCAAAGATCGAAATCCCTCAGCATGTGGCATTGGCATCCAGCCGTATTGTGCCGGAAGGCGGGTATCTCGGAAATCAGTGGAATGCTTTTCAAGTCTTCCAGCCGGGCGATGGGTTGTCAAATCTGGAGTCGCGTGTGAATCTGGAACGCCAGGCGGATCGACTGAAGGGACTGAGTGTGGTCAGTCAGCAGTTTGAACAGCATCGGCAGTTTGGAGCAAAACGAACGCTGCATCAGAATACGCTTGATCGAGCCCTTGAGATGATGTCGTCCGAACAGTTGAAGGCGTTTGAACTGGATACGGAATCGGCGGGTGTCAAGGCGGCTTATGGTGACACGTCATTTGGTCGCGGCTGTCTTGTCGCGCGGCGCCTGGTTGAAGTGGGGGTTCGTTCGATTGAAGTCAATCTGTCAGGGTTCGATACGCATGTGTCGAATCACAACGGCCATGTGACACAATGTAAGATTCTGGACCCGGCGATAGCGACGCTCATTCAAGAACTGCGTGAACGCGATTTGCTGGAATCGACGGTTGTGCTGTGCATCAGTGAGTTCGGTCGAACTCCGAGCATTAATCCGGCGGGTGGCCGCGATCACTGGCCAAACTGGTTTTCGTGTCTGATCGCTGGTGGCGGATTCCGCGAAAGCACGGTCATCGGTGCGACGCCCGATCGCATGTTTGAAGGGAAAGTCGATGAAAGGCTGACGCTGCCTGCGGAGCCGGTACTGGTTCCGGAACTTTATGCAACAATCATGGCGACGATGGGCATCGACTTCCGCAAGGAAATCCTCACTCCCATTGGTCGCCCCATCCACTTCGCCGACGCCCTGCCCGCCGCGTATTTGCTGAAGGACGATGTGGCGAGGAAAGTAATCAAGAGCTGAATCTGCGGTAACCGCACTTTATGACGTGGAGTTTGCGGTTTTTCGTCATCGACCCTATCATCCTTCGCCATGCAAACCGGGAGTCGAAAATTTGTGGAGCGGAGTGTCGTGATCGTCGGCGTCGGGCTGATTGGTGGCTCGATCGCTGCGGCCTTGCGCCAGCGGTTTTCGGGTTGCGAAGTGATTGGCATCGGGCGGAATCGAGAGCGGCTGAAACTTGCGACCGAACGCGGACTGCTGACCGACTGGTCGGATCAGATTTCTTCAGCCGCGATTCCGGATGGCAGTTTGGGAATTGTTTGCCTTCCGGTGGACCAGATCGCCGGAGCGGTTCGCCAGTTGCTGGATGCTGGTTGCGAACTGATTACGGACGCAGGCAGCATTAAAGTCAGTGTGTATGATGCATTACACGATGTCTCGGGCGCACGATTCATCGGATCACATCCGATTGCCGGCAGTGAGCATACGGGGTTTGAACATGCCGATGCGGATCTGTTCGTTAATCGATTGTGCGTCGTGACTCCTTTGAGGGCCGCTGCGATCGATACGGATCGCATCGTGGCGTTCTGGATGTCCATAGGTTCAATTGTGCAGCAAATGTCACCTGATGAACATGATCGCGTGCTTGCTTTGACCAGTCATCTTCCGCATATCGTTGCGGCCGTGATGAGCGGCTGTGTGCCGGCGGAGCTATTGCCGTACACTGGCACAGGATTTCGTGATACCACTCGAATCGCAGCCGGATCCGCCAGTCTGTGGACGCCGATACTGCTTGGCAATGCCACGCATTGTGTGGAATCCATCGATGCTGCGGAGCAATTGCTGCATAGATTTCGCGAGGCGATTACAACAGGCGATGCAACGACCCTAGAAGCAATGCTGGAAGTGTCCGCTCAACGCCGAAGATCATTGAAGCATGAATAGCTTCGCTCAACTGTTCCATTTTCATGCCGATGCCACAGCCGACAATGGTTTCAGGCGAGAGCAATACACAACATTTCCGCGCTCTAATGTCCGCGAGGCGTGCATTCGCGAATGCTGAAGCGTTCCAGTTCAAATTGCTGCAGCAATGAAATCAGGTGTGTGACTCGTTCATCGGTAGACGAGCCGGATCGAATGCTGACGACAATTGCGCCGGCTATGAGCGCGGCGACTCGAGCGACGCTGATCGGCAGCCCGAACGGTTTCAAATCGGCGTAGAATTCTTCATCGCTGCACACTTCCCCGAATTTTTGCCCTTGGTAGGTGAATTCAATGCCATAGAGATCCCCGCTCCACTGGTAGTCAAACGGGCCAAACAATTCCTGGCGACTGACAATCCAAAACTTGTCATCGTTCAGAATGATCTCATTGGCGACCGAATGTGACACCTAAAACCTGCTTCCCACCCTGAATCCGACGACTTTGAGCCATCAACTCCGGAAACTTGACTGCATTTTGATCTGGTACTGCAGTACGATGGCGTTTCGACCGAAAAGAGGACAGATCATTTCCGGCCTTTGAAAACCCGGAAATTTTGTGGGGCTCCGTTGAATGCACGGGGTTGACAAGAGATTCACTGTCTGACTATCAATCGCGTGAATCAGGCGGGAAGTTCCCGCAAACGACACAAGATACAGGACTTACACGGGGTTGCAGGTCATGATTCTGACATTTGAAGCACGCGAAACCGCAGAATACGACGCCACAGTTTTCGGCAGCGTCGATATTTTTGATGCCGCAGGTTTGGCCGTAAGTCCTCGCCTTCGTGGCGACGAGGACGACGATTTCGCCGACGATGACGTTGAAGACGTTGATGATGACGACGACGAGGAATTCGAAGACGAATTCGAAGACGATGACGATTTTGAAGACGACGACTTCGACGATGACGAGGACGAGGACGAGGAATTCGACGATGATGATGATGATGATGATGATGATGATGAAATGGACGAAGAACCATAGTCGTCTTCGCGGCCGGGTTTCTGCAACTCGGTGATTTCCACGCTGGCAGATCCGTTGAAGTGGACTGCGCCAGAACTAGCCTACAGGGCACTCCGTCATCGAAGTGCCCATTTCTGATGCGACTGGCATCACAGCGAGAGTCCCTTGAATGGATGGATTGTGGGAGCAGATTCAGGAAACCCGGATTTGGCTGGCTGGCCGCTGGTCTGGGACGCCTCGCGCGGGTTTGATTTTGGGCACCGGTCTCGGCGGGTTGGCAACGAAGATTAAGAAAGACGTTGCGATACCATATTCTGAGATCCCTCACTTTCCACGCTCCACCGCGCCGTCTCATGAGGGCAAGTTACTTTGTGGGACACTGGAAGGTGTGCCTGTGATGGCGATGGAGGGACGATTTCATTACTACGAAGGCTATTCACTCCGACAGGTGACGTTTCCAATTCGCGTGATGAAAGCAATGGGGGCAGATACACTGGTTTTGACGAGTGCCGTCGGAGGCATGAATCCGCAGTACTGTCTGGCGGACATTGTGATTCTGGAAGACCACATTAATCTGATGCCTGACAATCCGTTGAGAGGTATCAACGACGACCGCCTTGGGCCCCGATTCCCTGACATGAGCCAGCCCTGGGATCGACCGCTCATGGAGAAGGCTCGCAGAATCGCGATGGAGCTTGGGATATCGGCTCATAAAGGCGTGCTGGTGGCCGTTCCCGGACCGAATCTGGAGACGCGGGCGGAGTACCGGATGCTGCGGCTGATGGGAGCCGACATCGTCGGAATGTCCACAGTGCCGGAGTGCATCACGGCGATTCACGCTGGCCTGAGAACCGTTGGGTTTTCAATTGTGACCGACATGTGCCTGCCTGACGCTTTGAAGCCCGCGGACATTAGCAAGATCCTGAAAGTTGCAGCGCAAGGCGGTGAGAGCCTAGAACGCCTGTTGGTGGAATTCTTCAGACGGCTGGATCAGCCTGCCTGAATGGAACTCACATCCTTCGGCAGATTCTGCAGCGGCGAATCCTGACGTCGGCCGGTCCCCGCCGTGAGATCCGGATGCAGTGCCAAATCCGCCGAAAGTCGGTAATCCGCATCGCACATTTTTTCGGTGCAAGGCTTTACGATTGAATCGGCGTGTTGACCGCAGCGGCAGGAACTGGGACGCTGCAACGAGCCATCGGACCTCACTGCGGATTGCCAACGCGGTGAATGTCTGATTCCTGTCGAAATCCTGTCAAATCTGATCCTGTCATCGCATCAGACTATACTGGATCTTATCCAGCCTCGCCTGATCGCCCTTGTATCCTCCCCACTTCTGAGTTCCATCGCCCATTTGCCATCACTCGCCAAGCCAGTTCGGTTGGCGGTTAACGCATTTTCGGCAGGAGTCTCTCCATGCTGCCAACAAAACATATTCACGCCCTCCTGCTTTTTGCGGGTCTTGCCGGAACGACCATTCCAGGCTGCGCGACATCGTTCTTCGACACGGCAATGCAGAAAACTGCCGCTCTGAAACCGTCGATCATGGACGGGCACATCACAGAAAATCGTGCGATCACGCAGTTCACAGATGCATTGATCGAAGACAACGAGAAAGCCTTCCGTCGCAGCGTGTCCACGCGCTTTGAACAACGCGCAATGCGATCAGCCGATGCGTGGAAGGATCTGGAGATCATGAAGCTGCCGAAGGTTAAGCTGGAAATTGATGACAGCACGGTCGTTGATGAAAACACATTTGAAACGATCGCCAAGGACGAAAAAGGCACCAAATATCAGTTTAAAATTGCCCGGGATGCCGAAAAACGTCGCTGGGTTGTCGATGATGTGCTGGTACGCCAGCGGAAAAAAGGCACCAGTGCCACGAAGTCGGTTTCCGAAGTCATGGACCTGCTGCTGACCGTCCGCGAGTTTCTGGCAACATGGCAGAGCAATGATCGGTCGGCCATTCTTCCGGCCCTCTCCGTCAGCCTCCGCGAACCCCTCGAACAGATGCCGGAACCATGGATGAATCGGCTGGTGGAACGCGTGTCGTCTGAATGCGAAAGCGAAATGGCGCGACGACCGGAAATTCAGATGAACGAATCCGATGCGCTCGTCAAAATGCCATCGAAGAATGGTTTCCTGTTAATGAAGGTCGCACGGGAAGACAATCACTGGCTGTTCTCCGACATCGAAGTTCGTCAGCGGAAAACCGACGATCATCCGGGATCCGTACTGCGTCAGGCACGCGCCTTGCATGCTGTTTCACAGTTTCTCGCAGCCTACGATAAAGAAGACAAAGTTGCACTGAAGCCACTCTGTGAAGGAACGTTTTACAGCGCATCGCTGGAAATCGGCGATCTGTCCATGATTAGCATGCCGTCTGCGGAACATGCTCCGGACGACTTTGAAATACGTTCGTTCTCCGGCCAATTGACGATCATGGTGCCGGATAAGACTCAAATCGTGCAGCTGGATCTGACGACGCCAAAATCTGACGATCGTAAAGCCGTTCAGAAACTTGCCGAAGGGTCTGTGGAAACATCTTTCGTAGTCCGGGACATCACGATTTATGATCGCCAGACGCGAAAACAACAGAAACTGGAATCCGCGTTCACGGCTCCTGTCCGGGCAATGTTGTTCGTCTCAGCCCTGCATGATCAAAACCTGCCTATTCTGAAGCAGCTGTCTACTGAAGAATTCTCACACGGCACATGGGACCGAATTGATCCGACTCTCATGTCGCAGCTTCCGTTGTCCGAAGTTCCCGCGGGTACACTGACGCTCCGTAATACCGACGTGCGCGGCGATACGACAGAGATGGAATTCATGTCCGACAGCGGTCAGATCTGCAGCATCATCATGCGCAGCGAAAACGGAACCCTGAACGTTGATGATATCCAGTATCCGAACGCCTCTGCGCACGTCGCTTCGCTGCGGAATCATCTGCAGTTGACAGTCCCGATTGTTGAACTTGCATCGGCCTGGCACAAGCAGGACCTGTCAGGCGTGAAGCGAACCTGTTCGATGGACTTTAATCGCCTGATCTGGGGAAATCTAAAGACTCTGCCAGGCGAATTCGACCGCCTGCCGGAAATGCTGCTGGTCCCCGTTCGCTCGGCAACGCTGGCCGACTCACAGGCCATGGTAGAACTTGCACAGGCCGGAGAACAGCCGGTGAATGTCCGGCTGCTGAAAGAGAACAACGCATGGGTGATCGATGAAATCTCAGTGCGTCAGCCGGACGGTGTCGTGTTTCACATCCGACAAAATCTGCGACGCGATATCGCTCAGAGTTTCCTGGACAATCCTGACGGCGGAATCATGCAGGCTGTGAATGAAACCACGTCTGACAGTCCTGCCGGCGTTGTTCATGCTTTTGGTGAATCTCAGGAACCTCGCCGCGGAAATCTTACGCTGCCTTCGAGCGGAAAACCGAGAGCCCGAACGGCCATGACTTCTGCGGGAATCGATATGACTCCCGCACCGAAACCACAGCCCGCACCGACTGACGGCATTCTGAAATTCGGCCCCGAGGCCATCGCGGCAGCACTGCAGGACACTTCACTGCACAGCAAGGGTGAGGTGGAGGAAATCGAAGACGTAGCCTACTTAAACGGCGCACGGAAATCAAAATCGCCGGAAACTTCCCCGAGTCCTCTGCGCGACATCAGTCAGCATCCAATCGAGATTCCCGGCGAATGATCGTCCAGCGAGCCATCGCGGCTACGCTCCAGACCGATGCTGCGATTCCTATAGCTTGTGCGCGTCCGTAAATGGACTTGAGTAATAAAAACGCAGAGTGAGAAACGAAAAACTCCACGAAGATAACGACTGAAATTTACGTAGATGGTTTAACAGGGCCAAAAACGGAAATCTTGGTGT
This sequence comes from Planctomycetaceae bacterium, assembly GCA_947476295.1. GTDB lineage: Bacteria > Planctomycetota > Planctomycetia > Planctomycetales > Planctomycetaceae > SXXK01. The sequence continues at coordinate 13,798 of CANJQC010000141.1, forward strand.
CATCTTCGAGGAGTGAATCGATGCGTAAAGGCTACTCAAAGCAGAGGCGGCTGGATACTGAGTCGACCGATCAGATCCAACTGAATCTGGAATGTCGGGACGAGATCATCCCGATTCTCAAAACGGTGCAGCATCTGTATTCGAAGCCAGACCTTTGTGAACAGATTCTCAAGCTGGTAGCACAGGATGTCAACGGCGATTCACGCAGCGATTGCGGTCGTGAAGGCATGGATTACGGGCAAATTGTGGTCCTCGCCAGTGTGCGACTGGGATGTAATCTGAATTACGATCGACTGCAGGACTTGTCGGAGAATCATCGTCGATTACGTGGCATCATGGGCGTCGGTGAGTGGGACGAGAAGACCTCGTTCGACTGGCGGCGAATTCGCGACAACGTCTGCCTGCTTCGTCCTGCCACGATTGATTCCATCAGTCAGATGATTGTTGCCGAGGGCCATGCAATTGTTCCGAACGCGATTGAAACCGTGCGAGCCGATTCGTTCGTGATGGAAACCTGCATTCATTATCCGACCGAGAGCACACTGATCCGTGATGGCGTGCGAAAGATCATTTCGATTTGCCTGCCACTGACCAAAACGTACGATCTTCCGGGCTGGCGCCAGCAGGCAAATTTGTGGGAGAAAGTTAGACTTGCGTCTCGCAACATTGATCGCATCGCTGGAAAGAAGGGACAGAATTACAAGCGGCGACTCAGGAAGGAATACCAGAAATTACTGAAGCAAAGCAGGAAATTTGTGAAACTGGCACGCGAACTCTGCACGAGTCTGAGCTTACCCGCCGCGACGCCGGACGATGTCTTCGGCGATCATAGTCTGCAGGCATTTATCGCGCGCACCGAACGAGTTCAGAACACTGCCGAACGCCGTGTCATCCAGGAAGAGACTGTGCCCAACAGCGACAAGCTGTTCAGCATGTTTGAACCACACACGCAGCTTTACAAACGCGGCAAGGCCGGGGAACCGGTGCAGTTTGGCCGTCAGGTTCTGGTGTATGAAGACGCTGCGGGTTTCATTGTTCATCACAGTTTGATGTCTCGCGAACAGGGCGACAAAGACGTGGCCGTGGAGCAGACAAAGATCCTGCAGAAACGCTTCAACAATCGGATTCGTCGGCTGTCGTTTGATCGAGGGTTTCATTCACCGGACAACCAGACTGAACTGTCCGACATTGTGCCGAGCCTGTGAGTCAGACGACTGCACAGCCGCTGCTGCGCTTCCCACGAGATGCCCAGCACCTACTTCGCAATGCCCTCCTGTCGTTTGCGAAGCGCCGCACTCAGCAGCGGACGATGCCGATAATGCTGAGCCGCTTCGATCAGAATTCGACGCACGTGGCCGTTGCCTGTTTTGGTCACCGAACCTCGCCGCACTGAATTCCCCGATGACTGTTCCGAAGGGACCAATCCCAGAAACGCCATAAACTGTCGCGCGGATTTGAAACGCCGCAGATCACCGATCTCGGCAGCGATCACCGTGGCGCTCAGAACCTGAATGCCGCGAAACGACATCAATGCCTTCACCAGCGGCTGCAACGCATGACCTTCCACAAACTTTTCAATGTGCTTCATCAGATCTTTGACGCGTTTGGTCGCGTCTTCAACCGCTTTGACGTAATCGTCCATCACGCACTGGCGACAGGCATCGTCGAACTTCTGCTGACGGACCCAGTCCATGTGTTTCTTCGTCCTTTCTTTGCCGTCGTGATACGCGCGATCATTGCGAAGCAGGAACTTGCTGAGCTGATGCCGAGCCGTGCGTTCGGCGTTCTTTGCATCGTCGCGAGACCGTTCCAGATCTCGGAGCGCCTCGGTTTGTTCGTCAGGTATCCAGACCTGTGTGAGATCTCCCGATCGCAGATAGTGAGCCAGCTTTTTCGAATCACGTCGATCAGTTTTGACTCGCAGCCCGGCCTTCTGCGGAACCAGCGACGGTGCGACCACGATACAGTCGATGCCTAGCCTGATGCACGAGCCGGAAAATGGGCGAATTGGGTTTGTGGGGAAAATGGAAATCTGTTGCGCTCCCCGGTATCAAACCGTCTAGTTTTCACACAAGGCGAAAGGATCGCAACAGTGGAGCAATCATCCTTTATTCGAGTTGGCCAGTACAAGTCACCTTTGCGCGTCGTCGCTGGAATTCTGTTGCGA
>CANJQC010000142.1 GCA_947476295.1 Planctomycetaceae bacterium
CTTAGGTTTACGGCGAGCAGGATTCTCACCTGCTTTATCGTTACTCATTCCGGCATAATCACTCCTGAGCGCTCCACCAATCCTTACGGTATGGCTTCAATGCAGTCAGGACGCTCTCCTACCGCTCTTTCGAGCCCGCTGCTTCGGCAATTTGCTTACTCCCGTTCATTATCGGTGCCAGAATACTCGACCGGTAAGCTATTACGCACTTTTTAAATGGTGGCTGCTTCTAAGCCAACATCCCGGCTGTCACAGTACTCAGACATCCTTTGTGACTCAGCAAATTTTTGGGGCCTTAGCAGGCGATCTGGGTTGTTTCCCTCTCGACCACGCAGCTTCTCCCACGTGGACTAACTCCCGAGATAGTCAATATGGTATTCGGAGTTTGGATAGGCAGGGTACCCTGGGAAGGGCCCCAAACCAAGTCAGTAGCTCTACCCCCATATTGTAGTTGCTCGAGGCTAACCCTAAAGTTATTTCGGAGAGAACGAGCTATCTCCCGGTTTGATTAGACTTTTACTCCTCCCCACAGGTCATCCCCTAATTTTTCAATATTAGTGGGTTCGGTCCTCCACGCAGTCTTACCCGCGCTTCAACCTGCCCATGGGTAGATCACCGGGTTTCGCGTCTACCGCCGCCGACAAAACGCCCTATTCAGACTCGGTTTCCCTGAGGCTTCAGCCCTGAAGGCTTTAACCAGGCCGTCGACGGTAACTCGCCGGATCATTATGCAAAAGGCACGCCGTTACACAACAATGTGCTACGACAGCTTGTAAGCGTGTGGTTTCAGGTCCTTTTAACTCCCCTTCCGGGGTGCTTTTCATCGTTCGCTCGCGCTACTTTTCACTATCGGTCGTCAGAGAGTACTTAGCCTTAGGAGATGGGCCTCCTGGATTCAAGCCGGGTTTCACGTGTCCGGCCCTACTCGGGGAACCTCACGGAGACTGCTCAACTGTCGATTACGGGACTTTCACCCCCTGCGGTTCCGCATTCCAACGGATTCTTCTAGTTGTCAGTTTTGTAACTCCATATGTGAGCCCCACAACCCCGCCGAACAAGCCGACGGTTTGGGCTGTTTCCTTTTCGCTCGCCGCTACTTGGGAAGTCGCTATTGCTTTCTTTTCCTATGGGTACTGAGATGTTTCAGTTCCCCACGTTCGCTCCGCACACCTATGTATTCAATGTACGGTAATTCGGGAATCCCGGGATCAATGCTCGTTTGACAGCTTCCCCGGGCTTATCGCAGCCTTCTACGCCCTTCTTCGCCTTCTGACGCCAAGACATCCCCCACACGCCCTTATATGCTTGGCCACCATGATGAACAGCCAGAATCTCTTCTGCCGCATCATGCACCAACACACTTTTTGAAACACTCGGTTTGCTTTACAGCTAACCGTGCATCTCGGAAAAACGTTTACAGATGCCACTTAGACTTCATCAAATTGTCAAAGAACAACACTGTTTTGAGCCGCAAAGCTCAGAACTGCGAGCGGGCAGTGTAGCGGCACCATTCGGTGTCGTCAACACTGCGGCTCAGAAAGTTTTATTCTTTCTGAACCTTCCCATTCGGAACAATGACGTGTCTTCAAAGACGTTTCGTCATTATCACCAATGGAGACGATCGGGATCGAACCGACAACCTCTGCCTTGCAAGGGCAGCGCTCTCCCAGTTGAGCTACGTCCCCTTCAATTCACCCAAAATTAAAGGTATTCACCAGAGTGGGCGTACGTGGACTCGAACCACGGACCTCAGCTTTATCAGAGCTGCGCTCTAACCATCTGAGCTACACGCCCCGAATTCGAAATGTTTTCGGGGTGCGATATTCTGGCATCGCCCTCGCAAAATGTCCAGCGATCAGGTTTATGCACGCGGATTTCCCATCCTTGTGAGAGGCATCCTAGATGAACATCGGATTACTCAGCATTCTAACCGCTCAGTTCGCTAAACTGGCCGTTTGTTTTCCGAAGGACAACCTTTGATCGGGAGACCGATGTTGTGGATTGAGATAAAGTCCCTGCTTTACTGAAGGTTTCACCGAAATGACAAGTAGCTGTAGCGTCGGTTCGCTGGCATGTGCTGCGGATCGCGACGAAAACATCCGGAAGCGTGATTGATTTGACTGCGTCCAGACACATGGCCGTCGAGGCACCGCTGCTATGCTGACGGCAGTAAAGAACTCTGCAACGTGCGGAATGATCCGCAAGAGTGGGGGAAACGTGCCTCCGGACGCTGAATTCACTGTTATTGGTGCGTCACACCAAAAGTTGTTGCCCACCACAGACCTCAAACCCGTCCCCTACAACAAGGATCGAATTCTTCGGTACAATGCAGCCACAGGACGCGCGAACTGGGAGGGCGAGGGAGGTATCCTTCCTGGATCGCCGATTCCGAATGTAGAGGACTGAAACAATGTGGATCAAAATCTGTGGTGTGACGCGAACCGAAGACGTTGCAACCGTTGTTCATTCTGGAGCGGACGCAATTGGATTCAACTTTTTCCCAGATTCCAAGCGATTTGTTTCCATCCCCACTGCTCGTGCTCTGGCAGAAACGGCGCGACGTTGTGCCGTGGATGTTCCGCTTGCAGATCTGGTTGGCGTGTTTGTGAATGCAGCGGCAGACGCCGTCCGAAACGTGGTTCAGGATGTTGGCCTGAATGTGATTCAGGTTCATGGTGACGAGACAGTTGAACACGTCGCCGAGATTCACCAACTTTGCCCACACATTCCGATCATTCGCGCGTTTCGAGTCGATCCGGGTGACACTGAACGCACCATTAGCGATATCGATCGGCTGTCCGCAGTGGTTCCCTTGGCCGCGATTCTCCTCGACGCTTTTGTTCCAGGAGAATTTGGCGGTACTGGCGCAACTGTCGATCTCAGCATTCTGGAAGGCTGCGCTTTGCAGCAACGGCCGCCGTTAATTCTTGCGGGTGGTCTGACGCTGAAGAACGTGGCGTTAGTTGCTGGTTGCTCGACGGTGTGGGGTATCGATGCCGCCAGCGGCATCGAATCGTCTCCAGGAATTAAGGATTCGGCTCGTGTTTACGAATTTGTCAATGCGGCTCGGGCTGCCACTTCCCATTCCGGCTGCTGGATCCGCAATGTGCGAATTGGAAAACCGCCGTCGAATATCTGACAACTTGCTTGAATTGGCTGATGGTGAGTTTTCTCAGGTTACCCGGAATCAGACGGATCTTCTGGCACCAATTCCGACTTGCCTAGTATTTTCGGGTGACGACGGAATGGATTCAAGGGCTTGCCAGGCATGATCTACCTGGCTGGAATTTCTCGATGCCGTTGCTTTTAGAGCGGGAGTGATGGACAATCAGGGGCTCTACCACAGGAGACCATTGAGTCGAATTGAACCTTCGTGCCTTCAGGATGTTGCTGATTTATGTCAGAGAATCAAAAGACGGTTGTTTTGATCGAAGACGATAGAGATATCTCGGCAACCATTCAGAGCGTTCTGACTGCGGCAGGTTATCGCGTGTTTTCCGCGAATAACGGTCAGGACGGACGTCGGCTCATTCAGACGCAGAAACCAGACTTGGTACTCACGGATATGATGATGCCTCGCATGGGTGGATTTCCTGTGCTGGAATTTCTGGCTGAAATGCCCGACGCTCCGCCGGTCATCATGATGACGGCCAACGAAGGCAGCCGACACAAGGCCTACGCTGAAATGCTGGGTGTCGTCGATTACCTTCGAAAACCGTTTGCAATGGAAGTGATGCTCGAATCCGTGGCAAGGGCGATTGCAGGCAAGTAACCTACATAAAATCAGGGATTTTCGCGATGTTACATGCCGTCATCATGGCAGGTGGCAGTGGAACTCGATTCTGGCCTCAGAGCCGAAAGCGGACGCCGAAGCAGTTGCTGCGACTGGCCGGGAATCGCACGATGATTCAGCAGACAGCGGATCGCTGCCGAGGCTGGGTCGATCACTCTCGCCTGTGGATTGTGACCAACGAAGTTCAGGCCGAAGCAACGATTGCGCAGCTGCCTGAGGTTCCTCCCCGGAACGTGCTGAAGGAACCGGCGGCCCGCAACACGGCACCCTGTGTCGGACTGGCTGCCCTGCAGATCCTGGAACAGGATCCAGATGGCATCATGTTTGTGATGCCAGCCGACCATGTTATTCAGACCGAAGAGGCTTTCGCCGCCGCCGCACTCAAGGCCGTGCAAACGGTCGAGGACGATGATTCAAGGCTGGTTCTTTTTGGCGTGATTCCCACTTTCCCTGCGACAGGCTATGGCTATATTGAACGGGGTGACTTGGTGTCCAGCGTTGCGCCGCGTTTGTATCGCGTGAATGCGTTCCGGGAGAAACCGCATCGCGGACTGGCGGAAGATTATCTTCGCGACGGTCGCTTCTTCTGGAATTGCGGGATCTTCTGCTGGAAAGCGCAGACGATTGTCGATCTGCTCAAACAGCATGAGCCTGAACTTCATGCCGGTCTGATGCGAATTGCTGACGGAATTCACAACGGTCGCGGAACAGAAGTCATCGCCGATGAATTCCCCGCCCTCAAGAGTATTTCCATCGACTATGCTGTTCTGGAACGGGCCCGAAACGTCGTTGTGATCGAAGCTCCGTTTCAGTGGGACGATGTTGGCAGTTGGCTGTCATTGCCGCGTCTGAATGGATGCGATGCAGATGGCAATACGATCGACGGGCCATTTTGTGGCGTCGATACACACGGCTGCATTATCCGCACGACTGACGATCATCTGATCGCAACCTTGGGACTGCGTAACGTGATTATCGTGCATACGGGCGACGCCACACTGGTCGCAGACGCGGCACAGTCAGAACGTATCAAGGAAATTCTGAGTCAGTTAGAAAAGCAGGACCGCCAAGCATATTTGTAAGGTGATCGGCAGCGGCCCAACAAGAAAGCCCCGGAGCTAAAGTCCCGGGGCATTAAAGTTGAGTTCGAAAATACAGCGGAAGAGCTATATGCCGGGACTCGCTGGAGAATCGTTATTGTTTTTGTTGTCGCCGACCAGGTAGCCGATGGCACCTCCGATTCCGCCAGCCAGCAACGCACCCAATCCACCGCCACCGCCGAATCCACCACCACTACCACCACCACCGAATCCGCCACCGCTTCCACCACCATTCGCGTATGGGCTACCGGCAGGTGGCGCGGAATTCATAGCTGTCTGACCGGGACCACCACGACCTGACGACCCGGAAAACGCCCCCAGATTTCTCGGACCAACCGGTGAACCCGAAAAACCTCCGAGCATTAGCGAGGATGCGACAGTGCTGACTGGAGTAAACTGGCCCCCACCGGCGTCCTTAGCTGGATTGTCTTCGTAAGTCGTTCCAACGATATCGACAGAGCACACCAGAACTCCATCCTGGCCAGCAGCAACGACACTGTGAACGCCGGGACCCAATCCAGTTGCACTGAAACTTCCGTCATTGGATACTTCAGAGGAGGCAACTCGAACGCCATTCCGCACAAAATGCACTGTTATGTCGAGTACTTCGCGATGACGGCCAGTGCGTTCGTCGAGAATGTTGATTTCGCCATTCAGACTACCATCATTCTGCAGGCGAACCTGATGATGCCGGAGCGTCGTCGATACTTCGCCAGAGCCAAAATTAAACTCCTGATCCTCGGCCGCGACGTCACTCGCGAACCGCTTGTCTTGAGTGCTCATGTACGGAGAAATTAACCCTTTCACGGTCCCAATGTCGGCTCCTGAAGCGACCGCAGAATCCATCCCAAGTTCGACCTGAGACGCGAGTAAATCTGCATTTCCCGCGACTGCCGTGTTCTGTCCGGAAAGGACAAAGCTGAACAGCATCAAGGAATTTTCGCCTTCGGCCCAGATCGCAACGACACCTTCTGGAAGGCCGGTGAATGAAAACCGTCCATTCGCATCAGTCATCGTGGAACTGACTTCCAAACCATGATGTGCAAGCGTAATTTTCAGATTGGCGGCTGAAATTCTTCCGCCGTCCCCGTTGCTGAGTGACGAAAGCCGGCCCCTGAAACCACCCTTTTCGTCAAGAATGACATGATGTTGCCGATCGCTCAGAATCTGCGTCTTGTCCAAAGCAGCATCAAGTCTTTGAATCGCTGCTTCTAAATCTGGAACGGGGAGCATGTCCGCTGTTCCCGGAGCATTCGGCAAAGGTGCAGTCTTCGGTGGTGCAACTTTGAACTCCGTTAATCCCTGCTGAGCTGCAGCACTCGCCGTCACATACATGGAACCTGCAGTAACAACAGTTGCCAATGCAAGCATGACAAATGTTGAGATGAAACGAAGAGTTTTCATACCACCCGTACCCCTTAATCGGCCCCGCGCAGCGGAGGATGTCTGGCACTTCCAGCCCATCCCATAAGACGCATTGAAAATACCTGCTGAAAATTCTGAGTAAAGCTCCTGAGGCTCCTCACTATCATCCACACGGAAGAATCAGGATAATACTCCGAGACGAGCCAAGTCCACTGGATTACCCAGCTTTCTTAATTTTTCTGCTGGAACACGTATTTGGCCGATTCTTGCTGACGTTGTCAAATCGTCACGACCACAAATTGTTTGGAACCGTGAGACTTTATGCGAATCGCGACATGGAACGTGAATGGTCTGCGAGCGGCGATGCGGAAGGGATTCCAGAAGCATATTGACGCCATTCAGCCGGATATTCTGCTGCTTCAGGAAGTCCGAGCCCGTCCCGAACAGTTACCGGAGGAATTTCGACAACCGGAGGGATGGCATGTTGTCTGGAATCCCGCTGTCCGTCCGGGGTATTCCGGAACCGCGATTTGGTCACGATGGCCAATCAACGTCGTCAAACTGGCCCTGTCAGATGCTGATCCCGACGACGAAGGACGCATCATTGAGGCTGAAATTCGAGAAATTCGGCTGGCAAGTGTTTATCTACCGTCCGGTTCCTCCAGCCCAGAACGACAAATCGTCAAAGAATCGTGGCTGAAGAAATTTCGCCGCTGGACGGATAGTCGCCCGAGTGACATGCCTGTATTTTTCGGTGGCGACATCAACGTGGCTCACACGGAAAAAGACATCTTTTACGCCAAGGCCAACGAGAAAACATCGGGGTTCCTGCCACACGAACGTCAGTGGTTCGGGAAAATGCTGCAGTCCGGCTGGCACGATCTGGTACGGGAACATCATGGCGATATTCAAGGGCCGTATTCGTGGTGGTCCAATCGTGGTCGTGCCAGAGAACTGGATCGCGGCTGGCGAATCGATTACCTGCTGTGCAATGCCGCCGCACGTCCGATGTTCCGATCCGCAACCGTACATCGCGAAGCCGCGCTGGAGATCAGCGATCATGCACCGGTGTCGGTGGATATTGATTTGGCGACGCCGTGAATTCTTCCGCGCATGGCAATCAAAAATCCCCGACCTGTTCGTTGCCGTCGGGGCTGGCCAGTGCCTTCAAAGTCTGAAGATCAACGTCCTCCGAAATGAATCGGACGGAACCATCCGCCAGGAGCATGTTCACGCCACGACGTCCAGATGCAGGACCGCCAAATTGATTCGGTGCCGTGCCAAAACCATTCGCGGGATCACGTCGATTTTCGGAATCCCCCCAGGCCATAAAGCCACCTGAAACTTCTCCGGCGAGAATGGTGTTCGACGTGCCGTCGGTCATCTCATCGAATTTTACGCTGCTGTTGTTTTTGAGGACCTGCGAGTTACCAGCATAATGAGATGCCCCAAACCCTCCGACGACCTTCGAAACCTCCGGGCCAATATTCGGATTGAGGAAGGCTGGTATCACCGACTGGAAAACGGGTTGATTCTTTGGGGCTGTCCAGGGTTGGTTGAAGTCAATCTGGCTGTAGAGGTTTGCCTGCTCAACGAAAGGCAGAATGCTCGTCATCCACGCGTTGTAAGGTTCATCGTTCTTCGTGTAGATCCCGCCTAGAGGGAACATGCTGTAGACGTCATAGTAGTTATGCATCGCCAGACCGATCTGCTTGAGGTTGTTTTTCGATTGCGTGATTCTGGCCGCCGTGCGTGCCTGCTGAACGGCAGGTAACAGCAGCGCAATCAGAACGCCAATCACGACGACCATCACGAAAAACACGATCCCAAGGACCAAAAACACGATCGCTGTGGTACTCATCTGACCACGACGATGAAGCAGCGATTGAATGGCGGATGAAGAGTGCTTTAACATGGTACCGATTCCTTCATGATGCAAAAGGTTATTCGTTTAACCGCGTGCCCATCGGGCCGCGCTTGTGCGGAAAAGCGCGGGGCGATGCCCACGCGGTTAAACAAGATATTGCCACCGGAAATTACGTGTTTTTCCGCCATTCCGCTAGTTCCCCACGCTCACAAACGCGGAATTTCAATCACTCACGGTTGCCTGTCACGAGGCGGCGATTCCGCCTAGAATCCGCGACCGGCAGTTTTCACAAGATTCTCTCCCATCGCAGATTCTGGTTCCCCATTCTCATGTTTCAACCTGTCACCGACAGCAATTTTGTCACCGGCGAACATTCCGTTTTGAAACTCTGGCTTCAGCAGCAGACGTTTCAGCAACTGCGACGAAAGAACGCTGGTCGCAAGCGATGGAGCTTTTTAGACGGTCCCATCACTGCCAATAACCCCATGGGGGTACATCACGCCTGGGGCCGCACGTACAAAGACACTTATCAGAGGTTCTTTGCGATGACCGGCCATGATCAGCGATTCCAGAACGGTTTCGACTGCCAGGGACTGTGGGTAGAGGTCGAAGTCGAAAAACAACTGGGACTTGGCACGAAAACCGCCGTCCTTGAATTCGGTATCGATAACTTCGTCAACGAATGCAAGCGCCGAGTCCTCAGGTTTGCGGCTCGACAGACCGAACAATCGCAGCGACTCGGTTACTGGATGGACTGGGACAACCCCGATCAACTTCGCCAACTGGCCGAACAACTTGGAACTGATGAAGAGGTCACGATCACGACTCCGACTGGCAAGACCGAAACCGCCAGGGCGCATCAGCTTGCCGAGCGACTTGGCAACTCAGAATGGGGCGGCAGCTATTTCACGTTCAGCACCGAGAACAACGAAACGATCTGGACGTTCCTGAAGAAGTGTTTCGAACGCGGCAAGATCTACAAAGGCCATGACGTCATGCCTTGGTCCGGCCGCGGCGGCAGTGCGTATTCACAGATGGAAATCGCCGAAGGCCGAAAACTGACGACGCACAAAAGTGTGTTCGTGCGTTTTCCGATTATTCACGATGAGGCGAGCGGCAGGGCGTCAGCCCTCCGTGGAAAAGACCGCGACGAACACGGAGGGCTGACGCCCAACCGCTCGCCTGAAACGCAGGGTCAAGAATACCTCCTCGTCTGGACCACCACCCCATGGACCCTCACCAGCAACGTCGCCTGCGCGGTCAATCCCGATCTGGATTACATCAAGATCCAGACTAAACGTGACAATGCTATCTACTACTTTGCAAAGGATAATCTCAACTTCCAACGACTGGCGTCCGAATTTCGTGACGGCTTTGGGCGCCCGGAATGGAAGTGGCCGGAAGGCGTCGGCAAGCTGAAAACCTTGGCTCAGATCTTCAAGGAACAAGGCGGCTTCGAAGAACTCGGCACGATCAAGGGTGCACAAATGGTCGGCTGGGGTTACGAAGGTCCGTTTGATGACCTGCAGGCTCAGCAGCAGGCAGGCGGCGTGCCTGTCGATGAAAACAATCTTAGCCGTTGCGGCGTGAACAGTCATCGCGTCATCGATGGCGGCCGGGATTCACGAGGCAGTGCCAATGTCGTCGCTGGGGAAGGTACAGGCATCGTCCACATCGCGCCCGGTTGCGGTGACATCGACCACAAAATGGGAGTCGCGCTTGGATTGCCGATCATCGCGCCTCTGAAAGACGATGGCACGTACTCCGAAGAGTTCGGAGACTTTGCCGGCCTGGAAGCCATCGCTCCGGCCACGGCTGAACTCGTCTTCGAAAAACTCAAAGCCAAGGGCATGCTGGTCGCGGTCGAAACGTATCCGCACATCTATCCGCACTGCTGGCGAACGGGCGATGAACTCGTCTTTCGACTCGTCGATGAATGGTTCATCAACATGGACTGGCGGGATGAGATCAAAGACGTCACGCGGCAGATCAAGTGGTTGCCGGACAGCATTGACGGCCAGGAACGGGAGATCGAATGGTTGTCCAACATGAGCGACTGGATGATCTCAAAAAAGCGGTTCTGGGGGCTCGCCCTGCCGATTTGGGTCAACGAAGAAGACCCGTCGGATTTTGAAGTCATGGGCTCACTCGCCGAACTGAAAGAACGATCGATCGAAGGCTGGGGAGATTTCGAAGGCAACACGCCACATCGTCCGTGGATCGACGGAGTCATCATCGAAAGCCAGACGCCCGGCAAAGAAGGCCAGCGCATGCGCCGCGTCCCCGACGTCGGCAATCCGTGGCTCGACGCGGGGATCGTTCCGTTCAGCACGATGGGCTACAACACCAACCGGGAGGAATGGCAGAAGTGGTATCCGGCCGATCTGGTCACCGAATGCTTTCCCGGTCAGTTCCGCAACTGGTTTTATTCGATGCTGTCGCTGTCAACCATGATGCGTTACGACGAAGCGGACAACGCAGAGGACAAGAAACCGTTCCGCACATTGCTCGGGCACCGCCTTGTGCAGAACGAACAGGGCAAGCCGATGCACAAGTCCGACGGCACGGCGATCTGGTTCGAAGAAGCGGCCGAACAGATCGGCGTCGATACGATGCGCTGGATGTATCTGGCTCAGAATCCGGCGATGGATCTTCGCTTCGGGACGCGCCACCACGACAAGCCCGTCACACTGCAAACGCCGGATGGGCCGATCGAAAAAACGCTGGAAGGTGTTACAACTTGCATGGTCACGAGCGGACCGGCTGATGAAACTCGTCGACAGATCCTGATTCCGCTGTGGAACTGCTACAAGTTCTTCATCGATTACGCGATTGCGGACGGTTTTGTGCCCAGTGATGCGTTGCGTGAGCGAGTTGCCCAAAGTAGCCATCTCGCTCCGCGAGATGAGCTTTCCGGGAAGTCATGCGACAAACAGCCTGGCGACCATACGAACAGGGCCTCGTCAATGGCTCATCACGCGGAGCGTGATGGCTACACTGCTGTCGCCGACCGTCCCGAAATCGATCGCTGGATTCTTTCCAATCTGCAGTCGCTCATCGAAGTCGCTCATCGTGAAATGACGCAGTACAACGCGCCGGCGTTCTGTGCTGCCGCAGCCGGTTTCATTGACGACCTCAGCAACTGGTACATCCGCCGCAATCGTCGTCGCTTCTGGCGATCCAAAGACGCCACCGACACCGACAAGAACGCCGCGTACGAAACGCTGTACGAAGTTCTCGTCACGCTGTGCCGTCTGCTGGCTCCGTGCATCCCGTTCTTGACGGAGCGGATGTATCAGAACCTGGTGCTGGGCCAGGAGTGTTCAGTTGACAGTGTTCAGTTTTCAGAAAATCGCGGTGAAGTTGCTCTTACTGAACACCGAACACTGAACACTGAACACTCGCCCCCGCCCTCCGTTCACCTCTGCGACTATCCCACTGCCGACATTTCGCTGCTCGACGCGGGTCTCAACCTCAGCATGTCCGCCGCACAGAAGGTTGTTCGTCTGGCGCATAAGCTGCGGGAAGAATCTAACCTGCGAGTCCGGCAGCCGCTGGCGGAGCTTCGCTTTGCCTCGTCGAATGTCGGCACCGCCGAAGCCATCGAACGACTCGCCGACGTCATCGGCGAAGAACTCAACATCCACCGCGTCGTGCGTCAGGACAACCTCGATGCACTCGTCAGCTACGCCTACAAGCCGAACCTGAAAACGCTCGGACCAAAATACGGCAAGCTGCTGAACGCCCTGCGGACCAAACTTCCGGAACTGGGAGACGCCGTCCTGTCGCCACTTCGGCGCGGCGAAAACGTCACCGCTGAACTCGAAGGCAGCAGCGTCGATCTCACACCTGAAGACGTGCTGGTCAGCACTGCCCAGGCCGCTGAATGGGTCTGTTCGGACGATTCCGGTATTCAGGTCGCGATCAGCACGGTCCTCACCCCGGAACTTATCCGCGAAGGCATGTCCCGTGACTTCGTCCGCCAGGTCCAGCAGCTTCGCAAGGACGCGAACCTGAACATCCAGGACCGCATTCGGGTTCAGTACCACTCGGCTGACAACACCGTTCAGGCCATGGTCGCCGAATGGGGCGATTATATCCGTGGCGAAACCCTGGCGGATGAGATTCAGTTTTCACCGTCTGCCGGAGTTGGAGTCAAATCAGTAACGGTCGGCGATTCGCCGGTTCAGATCTGGATCGTAAACCGAGTGTGAGATCGGAGACTTGTGATGATCGTCATTGCTGAACTGATTGCGCTTGTGACAGCGTTGAGGAACGCAAACCTGCCGTTCGCCGTCTGCGGCGGGCTGGCGATGGCAATCCATGGACATCCCAGAGCCACGCAGGACATTGACCTCCTGATTCGGAAGGAACAACTCGAGGAAGTTCTGGCGGTTGCCAAGTCGCTCGGCTTTTGGATTCCGAGTGGTCGAATGCCGTTCAAAGCGAAGACTCCTATGGCGATGGAGATCTATCGCGTTTCCAAAGCCGTGGGCGACAAGTTGATTCCGCTGGATCTGATGTTGGTTTCTCCCGTTCTCGAAGAAATCTGGATCGGACGAATCAGCGGGCAGATCGGTGACGTTGAATGTACCGTCGTCTCGGCAGAAGGTCTGATTCGAATGAAGGAACTTGCTGCCCGAACGCGCGATCTCGCAGACATCGAAACTTTGCGACGGGGACAAGTTGAATGAACAGTTCTACCAGCTCGATACCAACTCCCGGACAACCCGTCGATATGTCCGGCGAAGCCGTTCTGCGGCGACTCCAAATGGTTGGTGAGCTGAACGAACTCTGCTGGTTTCTGGGCAGTTCAGATCTCGCGAAGAAAGCTGCCGCACAGGCGGGGCGTGTCTGGCGGGAACCGTGGCTGACAGTTCCGCCTGAGTATCGAGGCAAACAGTAATTTGTAGGCCGGACCAAGCGGAGCGCCGTTCCGGCAATGCGATTCGGCCAGCGGTGTGGCGTCAGCCCACCGGTATCACCGCCATGGTTCGCGGTCGATGTCAAAGCCGAATCGCAATGTACCGGCAAGCTGACGCATGCCGCTCACCGGTTCTATAGAAAGATCACGCTGATTCGCCCAACTCCCGAATGATCCGTTCAATGCTTTCCAGCTGAGCTTCCTGCTCCGCCTTGGTGTTGCGGATACCTTCCACGACATCGGCTGGTGCCTTTGCCATGAAGCCCTGATTCGCCAGCTTGGCTTCCTGACTCCTGATGAAGCCGCGGAGTTTTTCCGCTTCCTTTTCCTTGCGAGCTTTCTCAGCCTTCAAATCCACGAGGTCCGCGACCGGAAGGTAGCCGTCAGCATCACCCAGTGAAAAGCTGACCGAACCCTTCGGCGGCGTAATATCCAGACCGGCCGCTTCCAACATGGTCTTTGACAGGAAGTCAAACTGGCTGGCAACGGCCTGAAGCTGTTCGGCCACGTCCGGAGCGCATCGCATAAACAGCTTCAGTTGAGCGGACGGAGCGATGCCGTACGATGATCGCACGTTGCGCACGGCCACGATCGTTTCCTGCAGGCGTTCGAAACGTTTTTCCAATGCCGCATCGATGAGATTCAGCGGCAGGTCGGGCCATGCGGCGATCATGACACTTTCGGTGGGCAAACTGTCCGTAACCCGCAGGCTAGCGCCTTGCGGCTCACAACGATCCGGGGCTACTTCGTTCAACTTGTGCCACAGTTCTTCCGTGATAAACGGTGCGAATGGATGCAGCAGTCGCAGCAGCGTATCGACCACCACGACCAGGCATCGTTGAGCCACCGGACGCGTGGCCTCATTGCGGAAGCGGGGCTTCAGCATTTCGAGGTACCAGTCACAGAATTCGTTCCAGGTGAATTCCCGCACGGCGCGTGTTGCCTGGTCGAACTGATAGCGATCCAGCATTGTGGTGACTTCGCGAACCGTCGTGGCCAGTCGGCTGAGTATCCAGCGGTCCTCCACCTGCAGGTCGGCCTCCGCGACCGGCCCTGGTGAAAACTCTTCCAGATTCATGAACGCAAAGCGGCAGGCGTTCCACAGCTTGTTGCAGAAGTTCCGGCCGTACTCGAAGCGTTCGCTGACGATGCGAGCCACGGGGGCTCCTTCGTCCGGCGTGAACCACGGGCTCGGAAACTGGAACGACTTTTTGCACTTGGCACATTTGAGTGACGGAGTCGCTCCGCCCATCGGCCGCATTTCCTGATGTTCTTTGGTCTGTGGCGTGATGGCCTGGCAATGAGGACACTCGTACCCAACCGGCAACCGTACGTCCTGAGTTTCCCCGGCCAACGACGAAATCGTAAAGCGGACTGCATCGGTTCCGTACTTCTCGATCAGTTCCAGCGGATCAACGCCGTTGCCTTTGGACTTGGACATGGTCTGCCCGAGCCCATCCAGAATCTTCGGATGGATGTAGACATGCTTGAACGGTACGTCACCCATGTTGTACAACCCCGTGAGCACCATGCGCGCAACCCACAGCGTGATGATGTCGCGGGAAGTAACAAGGACCGAGCCGGGGTAGAAGAAGTCGAGGACTTTGTTTTTGGATTCCCCGGCGAGCGGCTGGGCGTCAGCCCTCCGTGTGTCTTCAATTTGAGATTTCAAATTTGAAATTTGCGATGGAGATGTTTCCGAGTCACCGGATCCTGATCGTGCTGACTGCGGCGAAGACACGGAGGGCTGACGCCCAACCGCTCGCCCGGCAACCATCGGCGGATTGTGTTCACGATCCGGCCAGCCCAGCGTGGCATGCGGCCAGAGGGCGGAACTGAACCATGTGTCGAGGACGTCGGGGTCCTGGATAAACCCACCGTTAGTAAGCGCAGTCTCGACCCGCGTATCTGGCTGATCGAGACAAATCAGGATTGAAGCCGTTTCGGAATCAGTCAATGAAAAAGTGGCGGCAATGTTATCAGAGAGCTTAAGGATCGTTCCTGCGAGATATCGAAGGTCCTTTGCTTCATCCTCGAACTCTGACTGCAATTTTGGATCTGACGTGTAGACCCACAGTTGAGGGCGCAAGAAGTCTGAATGTACGGTCAATCGCCATACCGGAATCCGATGCCCCCACCACAACTGTCGGCTGATGCACCAATCGCGTTTTTCACCCAGCCAGTCGAGATATGTTTTGGCATAACGCTGCGGAAAGAAGCGGACTCGACCGTCTTCCACGGCATCCATCGCACTCTGAGCCAGCGTATCCATTTTCACGAACCACTGATCACTCAGAAACGGTTCAATCGCCGTCTTCGAACGATCGCTGTACATCATCGGGATGACCCGGTCCTCGACCTTTTCGAAGTGTCCGAGGCTCTCCATCTTCGCCACGATCTTTTTACGAGCCTCAAAGCGATCGAGGCCCTGGTATTCGCCCCCGTTTTCGTTGATCGTGCCATCCGTGTTCAGGATGTTGATCATTTCGAGGCTGTTGCGGAGGCCGCAGGCGTAGTCGTTCGGATCGTGTGCCGGAGTGACCTTGACGGCTCCTGTACCCAGCGTCTTGTCGGCCAGCAACGCATCGGCAATAATCGGAATAATGCGACCGTTGGCAGGGATCTGAACGTGCTTACCGATCAGGTCCGTGTATCGTTCATCGGTGGGATGAACACAGATGGCTGTGTCGCCGAGCATCGTTTCCGGGCGAGTCGTCGAGAAGCTGATACGCTGGCCGGTGGGAATCCAGTCCGGCGAATCGTCTGCGGCGAGCGGCTGGGCGTCAGCCCTCCGTGTGTGTTCAGACGGCGCCTGTAAACATGACGAAAC
>CANJQC010000143.1 GCA_947476295.1 Planctomycetaceae bacterium
AGCTCTGCGGTTCCTCTCTACACATCCTGAGATCCGCCAACAGATGGGACATCGCGGTCGGAGAACGGTCGAACAGAAATACTCAATTCAGGCGAATTATCCCGTTCTGCGTGATGCGCTACTTAGCCTGATGCCACGAGCACGCTGACGTTTTGATCTGCAGACCACTTGAATCCTTCGCCATTGATCGGCGATAGGTGGAAGTCGAACGAGCGACCAGAATTCCCCCCCGTTGGCGACATCGATAACCCGTGGTTGCAGATTTGGCGCACCATCGAAGTTATATGACTCGCCTTGAAGGCGGTACTATGCCAAAATGGGTGTGCGAGGCCGCTTACGCCTCAGGTATGACAACGACCTCCATTAACGAACGGCGATCACAAACGGCGTCGAGGGTGTTTGAGGCGGAAAGGCGGTACAGAAAGGTGGTCCGGTGATCATTCTCCTGCTGATTTCCATGCTGTTCGACGATTCTCTGGCGCTGCCGCAGCAGACGATCTCCGATGCGCAACTCGAGTTCTTCGAAACGGATGTTCGCCCGCTGCTGGCCGATCACTGCCTCGACTGTCATGGCCCGAAAAAGCAATGGGCCGGACTACGGCTGGATTCTCGCACTGCAATGCTGAAGGGTGGAGATACCGGTCCGGCGGTGATTCCGCAGCAGCCGGATGTCAGTCTTCTAATTCGGGCGATTCGTCACGAAGATGAAGACCTGCAGATGCCGCAGGATGACAAGCTGAGCGATCGACAGATTGAGACTTTGGTTCAGTGGGTCGCGATGGGGGCACCGTATCCGGATGCCCCACTCACCGGAAAACGATTTCGTGATCCGGAACATTGGGCATTCCAGCCACCGGTGGCCGTGCAAGTGCCTGAAGTACTAGACAAGACTTGGGCACAGTCAGACGTGGATCGATTTGTCCTGGCGCGACTGGAAGCCGAACATTTGAATCCGGCTCTAATGGCTGACAGGAGAACGCTGATTCGTCGAGTGACATTTGATTTGACGGGGCTTCCGCCGACGCCGGAGGAGATAGCGTCGTTTCTGACTGACGAGCGACCAAATGCTTATGCACAACTTGTCGATCGTCTGCTGGCATCTCCGACTTATGGCGAGCGATGGGGCCGTCACTGGCTGGATGTGGCACGCTACGCGGATTCAAACGGCCTTGATGAAAACGTCGCACACGGCAATGCTTGGCGTTATCGTGACTATGTCGTAGCGTCCATCAATGCGGACAAAACGTTCGACCGCTTCATCACAGAACAAATCGCCGGCGATCTGCTTGAGTCAGCGTCTGACGACGAACGTCACCAATTTTTGATTGCGACGGGTTTTCTTTCCATCGGTCCCAAGGTTCTGGCGGAAGTGAATCAGCCAAAAATGCGAATGGACATCGTTGACGAGCAGATCGATACGGTGGGGCGTACATTCCTTGGAATGACATTTGGGTGTGCCCGATGTCATGACCATAAGTTCGACCCGATCGATGCTGCGGATTACTACGGGCTGGCGGGAATTTTCAAGAGTACTCGCACGATGGACACCTACACCAAAGTGGCCAAATGGCATGAGCATCCCCTGAAGACTCCTGAAGCCGCCGCGATGCTGGCGGCATACGATGGTCAGCTTGCCGCAAAGAAGCAGGAGATCGCAACGCTGGTTGCTCAGGCCAATGAATCGGCGCGAAGCAGCTTGCCGGGCCTTCAGGCACCACCGGAGTCGCTCGAGTCACTCTACCCGGAAGCCACCAAAACTGAACTGACAAAGCTGCGAGACGAACTGGCAACGCTGGAAAAAACGCCGCCGGAATTACCATCGACGATGGGTGTCATGGAAGATGAGATCGCTGACGTGGCCATTCATGTGCGAGGAAATCCCTCGAAGCTGGGAGATGTTGTGCTTCGACACCTTCCGCCGGTGATGCATGGCCCGACTATGCCAACGTTCAGCTCTGCGCAAAGCGGTCGGCGGGAACTGGCACAGTGGCTGACTGACGCACAGAATCCTCTGACCGCTAGAGTGCTCGTCAATCGGTTCTGGCGATGGCACTTTGGCGAGGGTCTTGTCCGCACGACCGACAACTTCGGCTTGCTCGGTGAACAGCCGACACATCCGGAGTTGCTCGACTGGCTGGCCAGACGATTCATTGCCGACGGGTGGTCGCTGAAGGCATTTCATCGATTGGTTCTGAACTCCAGCACCTACCAGCAAAGCAGTGTCGCAGCTCCGGAAACAATTGATCGAGATCCGGAAAATCGTCTCCTGGGACGTTTCCGGGTACGACGTCTGGATGCGGAAGAGGTCCGGGATGCCATGCTGCAGATCAGCACTGCGCTTGATCGAACCATGGGCGGATCACTGCTGCAGGTCAAGAACCGCGCGTACCTGTTTGACCATACGTCCATCGATAAGTCGGACTACAGCAGCCACCGGCGATCGTTGTATTTGCCTGTTATTCGCAACAACGTCTTTGACGTATTTCAGTTAATGGACTTTCCCGACCCCGCAGTTCCGACGGGCGACCGCTCGACAACAACCGTTGCACCTCAGGCGTTGTTGATGATGAACAGCGACTTCGTGATGCAGGCCGCCGCCGACCTTGCCGGACAACTTTGTGGAGAAACAGAGGACACCACGGCGAGACTCTCGAAACTGTACCAACTGACGCTTGGTCGTGAACCATCCGAACCCGAGCGAATCGCAGACCTTGCGTTCCTGCAGCAAGTCAATCAATCCTTTCAAGGAAGCGAACTCGACGATCAGATACGCAGCCTGAAATCGTGGAGTGTTCTCTGTCATACCGTTATGGCATCCAGTGAATTTATATATGTGCAGTAGGTGTATGTCGCTGATATGACAAACTCAAGACAAAATCACAGACTGGCTGCTCAACAACTTTCGCGTAGAACGGTCTTGCAGCGATCTGCTGTTGGCTTCGGTTCACTGGCGATGGCGTCGCTGTTGGCAGGATCTTCGAAGGCGACGGATGCCGTTGCAGCTGGCCAGCGGGCTCTCAGGCTTCCGCATTTTCCGGCGCGAGCCAAACGCATCATCTTTCTGTTCATGAGCGGCGGGCCGTCGCAGGTCGATACGTTCGATCCAAAACCGCTGCTGACCAGAGACGACGGGAAGCCATTGCCTTTCGCCAAGCCGGAAATTCAGTTCAACGCCACCAGCAATCTGCTCAAGTCACCCTGGAGATTCCGGCAACATGGCGAGAGTGGTTTATGGGTCAGCGAGCTGTTTCCGAAGCTAGCGGCGCATGTGGACGACTTGTGCATGCTGCATTCAGTTCATGGCACGAACCCGGCACATGGCGGAGCTGTGATGAAACTGCATACCGGCAGTGACAACTTTGTGCGACCAAGCATGGGTTCCTGGGTGAGCTATGGACTTGGCACCGAAAACGAAAACCTTCCGGCGTTTATCTCGATTTGCCCCACGCTGGCCTTTGGCGGCATCAATAACTGGAGTTCTGCGTTTCTGCCCGCCGTCTATCAGGGCACGGCTCTCGGGAATGCGAGCATTCCCTCCGACAAGGCCCATGTGAAGTACATTCACAATGCTCGGCTGCCACGCGAGATTCAGCAATTGCAACTGGAACGCCTTGAGAAAATGAACCGGGATCATCTTGCGAGATCCGGTGTGGATGCCTCCCTTGAGGCCCGCCTTGCATCGTTCGAGCTGGCATTTCGAATGCAGTCTGAACTGCCGAGAGTCGAAGATCTGTCCACCGAATCCGAAGCGACACAGCGGCTGTACGGACTGGACAATCCCGTCACCGCCAACTTTGCCCGCATGTGCCTGATGGCTCGCCGATTTGCCGAAGCCGGCGTTCGGTTTATTCAGGTCACGCATAATGATGACAAGGTCCAGTGGGACCAGCATTCGGACCTCAAGCCCACTCACGAAAAGAACGCCCGAGAAGTCGATCAGCCGATTGCGGCGTTGCTGTATGATCTGAAGGCACGCGGGCTGCTGGAGGACACGCTGATCTGGTGGGGTGGTGAATTCGGACGCACACCGACCGCCGAAGGCGTGGGTCCGAGTGCAGGCCGTGACCATAATCAGGAAGGATTCACGATGTGGCTCGCCGGCGGCGGCGTCAAAGGCGGTTTCCGGTACGGCACCACCGATGACTATGGCTACTTCGCGGCGGAGAACAAGGTCCATATTCACGACCTCCATGCCACAATCCTCGACCTTCTCGGCCTCGACCATGAACGACTCACATATCGTTACGCCGGTCGGGATTTTCGCCTCACGGACGTTGAAGGCCATGTCGTCCGGGAGATTTACCGGTAACGCGGTCCATTCCAGATCGGATACGCTCCGTGCGAAATTGACTGGCACAACTGCGGACTGCTTCTCATTCCGGTATTGGTGTTTCATCTCGGTTGAGGCGGAATTTTATCCGTTTGTATGATTTCCTTCTAAGGATGACGGGGGAGAGCCTAAAAACGTGCAAAACGGCCGTGTGTGCGTTCTTGGACTCCCGTTGCCAACGGCTCGCGGAAGGAAAGCTGAGACGTGCCGTCCTTAGCATCATCGGCCACGGAACACGTCTGCTGCATTAGAGCAATGCCAACACGTACCTTATTGACTCGGGCTGATCTCTGGTGAACAATCCAATAACGCCGTTCGGATGAATCTTCGCCAGGATTGCCGCACCGGACTGACATTTGTGAATCTTGCTTTTCTGGTCTAATTGCATTCAACAGGCTTTAGTCCGGACGACGAATCTTGAATGATGCGCAGTTTTTCCTGTCTGGAGATGCCTCGTGATCGCTGCAAATGAATCGAAAACTATCGAAGCACCACATGGCCAGTCGCTGGCTGCCTGGCTGGAATCGCTGGGACATCTCGGCGGCTGGTATCGGCCGGACATCAAGCACACACGCCCGGATTTCCCGTGGCTGTCGCACTATGCAACCGGCGTTCCTGCCCGTCTGGCCTATCCGAATCAGACGCTCGCCTGGCTGCTGGAGCAGGCGGCTCAGCGATTTCCAACACGAACGGCATGTCACTATTATCAGGAACACCTGACGTACTCTGAGTTGCTGGAAAAAGCCCGGCGGTTGGCCGCAGTTTTCATACGCGAAGGACTTCAGCCGGGGGATCGTGTCGGTGTGCTGTTTCCGAATCTCCCGGAAACGCTGATTACACTGTTTGCGACATGGCTTGCGGGTGGCGTCGTGGTCTCGCTGAGCCCACTGATGGTGGCGGATGAGGTTCAGCGTTTGCTGTCAGCGACAGGTTGTCGATTCGTGGTGACTCTGGACGTACTTTCCCCTCTCGTCTGTGTCGGAACACACGTCCCGGATGTTGTTATTCTTTCGTCACTGTCGGGCCGACTGTCGAGGCTTGAAACTCTAGGCTATGCATGGGTGCGATTTCAGCGACTCGGTTTCGGTGGGGCATGTCCGAAGACTCGCGTGCTGCAATTTGACGACGCGATTAAGCACGCGCCGCGCGAACTAAACTCACCTGCGATGTCAGTGGACTCACCTGCATTCGTGTTGCCCACTGGCGGAACAACGGGCAATCCGAAAGCCGTGACGCTGTCACACCGAAACCTGTTATCCCAGGCATGGCAACTGGCTCACTGGTCCCGCTCGTATCACGGCGAAGAAACCATTCTGGCTGTGCTGCCGTTTTTCCACAGCTACGGTCTCTCCAGTTCCGTGTTGATGGGATTTGCTCTGGGAGCCACCCTGGTTCTGCATCATCGTTTTCGACCGCAATCGGTTATACGACTCATCGAAGAGCATCGTCCGACAGTCTTCCTTGCCGTTCCTGCGATGCTGGCCGCGCTCAACAAAGACCTGCGGCAAAAAAAGCATGACCTCAGTTCACTGCAGCGCGTGATCTCCGGTGGTGCGGCGTTGCCACAAAAAATTGCGGATGAGTTCCACTCCGTTTCCGGAGCTCAGATCGTTGAGGGCTATGGTCTGTCCGAAGCCAGTCCGGTGACTCATGCCGGGCCAGTCAACGGCACGGTCATGTCCGGTACGATTGGATTACCGCTGCCTGATACGGAAGCTCGCATCGTGGATAGGGAAACGGGAATGCAGCAAATGCCCCTCGGCGAAGTTGGCGAACTTATGGTTCGAGGACCGCAGGTCATGCTGGGCTACTGGCATGATCCGGCTGCGACTGATCGAGTCATCCGGGAGGGCTGGCTTCATACGGGCGATCTTGCGACCTGTGATGAACGTGGATATTTCCGAATCGTCGATCGCATCAAGGATCTGATCATTACATCCGGATTTAACGTCTATCCGGGCGACGTAGAAGAAGTACTGCGGACTTATCCAGGGTTGAAGGACGTGGCTGTGGTCGGTGATCCCGATGAAGATCGGGGAGAAGTCGTGCGTGCGATCATTGTCGTCGAATCTACAAAGACTTTTCATCGTTCTGACTTCGATGATTTTTGTCATCAGAAACTGGCGGCCTACAAACGTCCTCGGAAAGTGGATGTTCAGACTCAGGACTTGCCTCGCAACTTTCTGGGCAAAGTCCTGCGTCGTGAATTGAGAAAACAGGAAAATTGACGATGGCCGACCATCTGTCTCCAATCCTGATGCATGACAAGTCATTCACTTGTTTTGTCGCGGCTGGAAGTGCCATAATTGCAGCATTCGGCCAGTGATTTCAGGCTTCCCAAACCAGACAGTCGGTGTCCATGCCCTCGTTCAATTCCAGCCCCGGCAACTCAATTGTTTCCAGTTGGCTGATGCCAGTCGCAGTGCTGTTGCTCATGATTGGATTGTGGCAGGGCCTGGTTACGTTTCTGGTGCAGGTCAGAGGTCTAAATGCGGCACTGTTTCCAGGGCCGGTGGCGGTGCTTGAAGCCGGATGGCTGATGAGGGGTGACCTGTGTCAGGCAACTTTGCTGACGGCAGCAGCGGCTGTGACAGGACTCTCGTTGAGTATCATCATCGGCACGGCGACGGCGTTTGTGTTTTCGCAATCATCTATCGTGCGACGAGCACTCTATCCGTACGCCGTCCTGCTGCAGACGATTCCCATCATTGCCATCGCCCCGATCGTAATCCTGACGCTGGGCCGGGGCTTTCAAAGCATCGCACTGGTGTCGTGCATCATCAGTCTGTTTCCGATTATCACAAACACGACGACCGGGCTGCTGCTGATTGATCCTGATCTGGTAGATCTGTTTCGACTGAACCGTGCGACACGTCTGCAGTTGCTTATCAAACTGCGGATGCCGTCCTCACTGCCCTATCTGATTTCCGGAATTCGCATTGCAAGTGGTTCGGCAATTGTCGGTGCGATCGTAGGCGAGTTCTTCCTGAGCGCCGGGCCGACAGGATTGGGGTCATTAATCCAGGGGAAAGTCGCGTCGTTCAATATGCCGGAACTTTACGCCATAGTCGTGGTTGCCACTCTGCTGGGTACCG
Organism: Planctomycetaceae bacterium; assembly: GCA_947476295.1. Taxonomy (GTDB): domain Bacteria; phylum Planctomycetota; class Planctomycetia; order Planctomycetales; family Planctomycetaceae; genus SXXK01. Next base: position 7,426 of record CANJQC010000143.1, read on the forward strand.
TCGTGTTTGGCGTGATCACAATGCTGGGCGAATGGTTGCTGAAACGGTGGTTTGGAATGAGCCTGGAGGGTCGTGGGCGGTAAGCCATCAGGTGTCAGGCAGCAGTCGATTGAAGCCGTTCATACCACCGTTGCGGGCGATGAACATCAGCACGCGGGCGACGAGCTGAGCGTTTTCGTCGTAGCATTCGCAGCGATGACAGATGCGCAGACTTCCGCCTGCGGCCAGACTCTCGCGCCATCCGGCAGGTAATCGACAGGTAAAACTCTTGCCGCGCACAACAATCAAGGGCCGAATGAGCGGATTCCCCATACCGCCCAGCCAAGTCAACGGGCACTGTTTTGGTCGAAAGCAATCATTGGAGCTGACGAGTACCGTATCCGTCGGAATCAACAGCCGAATGCGGCGCTGACTGGCATACTGAGCGACATCCGTCAGACCCTGACGAATCGTTTTTTCGGCATGAGAGTACGTATGCAGTCCCTGTTCTCCGGGAAGAATCACAACTGACCGAGCACCAAGGTCAGCCGCCAGATCAATGGAACGTCGCGCGTCGCGCGTCGCAGCGTCGTAAGACATGCCCAGCGAACCGGTAAATCCACCGGCGAAACCCAGGCAACTCACAGTAATTCCCGCATCAGCCAGAATGTCGTGGATCACATGTTCGCCAATGAAGAGAATCTGCTGGCGCCGCACACAGACATATCGAATGCCGCGCTGATGGAGTAGTTCGGCTTCCCGAATCAGACCCTCAGCAGAATCAGATTGCAACGGGTATGCAACCGAAATTCGAGCTACAAGTGGTAAACACGGCAATGCCGGGTCGTCGTCAAGAAATACATCCATGTTCGTACAGCTATTTTCGTCGATGGAGTCGTTCGCAATTCTTGTTGTCGCCGCTCGTGTGTGTGCCGAACCCCAGTTCAAGAACTGCCGACCGCACTTTGCCAGAATGGGTATCCATTACCACAGGCTGTACTCAGACTGTTCATCAATGATTTCTCTGAGCAGCCGTAGTGTGCAACGATTGATGGCTGCTGTAAACCGTTTCAGCCATCAAATGGCGCAGGTATTTCTTGTGTTGTTCCAAAGTCCTCAAATGAGAGACAGCTGGCTTGACACGCGGATGATTGACGCTTCTGATCGCAGCGCCACTGCGGCCGTGTGACCGTCTGTACGAAACCACATCGCTGATACAGATGTGTAGCCGGGGTATTGGCAGCGTCCGAATACGCTGTGACTTTCAAGGCCTGTGGTAAGGACCCGTTTTTCCCGCAACCGGTGTCCATGCTCATCAGTTTCGGAATCTGCCGGATCATCAGGGACGCAACCTGCCTTCGTCGGAACACCGGGACGACGCCGATGTATTCGATACAGACATTGGTTTCCGGAGGCAACGCGGTGGATCGTACTGTCGCGGCTGTGATCGTGTTCGTCGCGCAGGACATCACTCCAGCGATTTCCTGTTCGATGCGACATACAAAAACTTTCGCTTCCAAGTGTCGCCACCCGGTGAGCAATGCTTCGGCGGTCGGCGGCGACTGGCTAGCGAGATCTTCGCTGCATTCCAGAATGGCGTCGATCGCATGCCGCAATTCGCGTGCGGAAGCACAGTCGGTCGCTGCGAAATTGTGAAACGGCTTTGTGCATTGATCGTCCGGCGAGGAAGTCTTCTCTTTTGGTTTCATCCGGGCTCCGCTGCCATCACGATTTTCAGTTGCTAAAGACCATTCCCATTGAATAATTGTGGCCGTATTCACGAAACCTTGTTCTGTCAGCAGCCTTTCGAAAAGAACGTCACCGGCAGATTCCTGCTGCAGGAAGTGTATCCGTTGAAAGCCATCTGTAGCAGTTCGACGTTTCACTTGCTTCAGCAACTGATCGCACAGAGCGCGATGAACTTCATCTGGTACATCCAGCAGCACAACGGGCTCTGAAATCAAAACTGTTCCGCCAGGCTCCGTGGTGTATCCGATGGCCGCGCATGGACGATTGTCGTAAAGCAGAATAGTGCCGGGAAACTGAGCGGTCGTCAGTCGCGCGGCACCGCTCGTTGCCGAATCACCGACGATGGGATCAATATCCTGCGATTGCAGCAGCCGGGCGAGATCGCTGGCGAGCGCAACCGTTTCATGGAATGTGAAACGATTCAAATTCTACTCCACCTAGCGCGCGGGGCAGCTTCAGCCCCTCGGTACAACACGCGGGTTCACGAATCGGATGATGATGTCCTGCGCGGACATCAATGTGACATTATGGCGTCACAAGTTCGCTTTCAGCATTATCCCGAATTCGTTTCAGCTTCATGTCCACACTCACGACGTTGACAACATGGAATTCTGATCGAGGGGCAGACGATTCTTTCTCTTCGCGGGTCACTGAAACAATCCAGCGCGCCAGTCCGAACGGTACGTCGGTTGATACCCAGTATTCGCCTTCGTTGGTCGATTTGCTTTCTGCACGTTCCATCACCAGCTTGCCCTTCATCCGTTTGGCCGTGATCTGCTGACCCTGCAAAATGACGTCCGGAACGTCATTCGTCGCGACGACTTCTGGACTGTCATAATTGGTGAGCAAAGAAATCGTCGGATAAATACGGAGTGCGGGTGTCTTGATTTCCTTGACGGCTTCTTCGCCCAGACGGCGGAAGCCGCGAACGATCGGCAGCATGTGATTCGGGATATCCTCTGCATCGACCGGTTCTGCAACGATCTTGCTTTCCGGGACCAGCACTTTGTAGATTCTCGCGCCGACAGGGCCGGGGTCGATCCCTGCCGCTCCGGCTTTTCCCGTTAGCGTCTTGATTTCAATCCAGCGGCACTGCTGGACTTTGCCTTCGAACTCCGCCTCTTCCCGTCCAACGGATTTGATGCTCAGTTCACACGTCCAGGTCAGAGGTGTTTGATCGTCCGGACCCGTGGCCTGAGTCAGCGTACCTTCGTATTCCACGGATTTTCCGTCTTCTGGCAGATGGAAAATCAGACCTTGAGCGTTTGTGGACGGCGTGCCAATCCACAACACCGCAACTACAGACAGAACGATTGCCAAACGGTTCAATTGCAACATAAATCCCGTGCCTTCCAGATGTCTTACTTCGGCGATCGACGATTCGACGGGCGATCCGACGAACGGTCTTTCGCAGTTCCAGCTGCAAGAGTGTCTCAAACTCAGCATTCCGGACGCAAGTGGAATCGTCCCGACACCCCGGAAACGAGCGTGCTGGACCTGAATTTTCGGATCAGGACGAAGAAATGGCGACCCACGGGATGCGTAATCCGTTGGCAAATTGATTTGCTGACGTTGCCTTCGGTTTGGTATGACTCCGGAAAAAAGGCATATTGGCAAACAGCAGGGATGTGCGGGCGTGAATGAATCGGGTTTTCGGAATCTGGTGAGTGGCCAGACAAAAGGCGTCCCGGCGTCCTGTTTGCGCTTGGCACTTGGCGTGGCATCTATCGGTTACGGGCTGGCAATGCGTCTTCGTGAGGCCTTATTTCGCCGTGGCTGGAAATCCGTTCATCGTGCTGCGGTCCCCGTAATCAGCCTGGGAAATGTCACGACGGGCGGCACTGGGAAGACGCCGCTCGTGGTGATGGTTTGTCAGTTGCTGCTGGAGACTGGATTACGGCCGGGCATTGTGAGTCGCGGGTATCGTGCAGTCGATGGCGGTGCGAACGATGAAAAGCTGGTGCTGAACTTACTGTGTCCGGGTGTTCCACACGAACAAAATCCTGATCGTGCAGCGGCGGCAGATTCTTTGACCCTGACGGACGGCGTGGATGCGATCGTCATGGACGATGGTTTTCAGCATCGACGGCTGCATCGTGATCTTGATATTGTTCTGATTGATGCGACCAACCCGTTTGGCTACGGATATCTTTTGCCGCGCGGCCTGCTGCGGGAACCGCTGTCGTCTCTGCGACGAGCCGACGTTGCCATCATCACACGCGCCGATCTGGTCGATGAACGGGTACTCGCTGAAATTGAGCGATCTATCACAGTCGCTGCCCCGCAACTAGCGGATCGCATACTGCGTGTTGTCTTTCAGCCGACGTCGTTGCGAAGTCCCGACGGCCGTTCGATGGCGCTCAGCGAAGCCGCAACTCGGCCCGTGTATCTGATGGCGGGAATCGGCAACCCGAACGCATTTCAGACAACCGCCGTCAGAGCCGGAATGGGTGTGGTTGGAACATCATGGTTTCCGGATCATCATCACTATTCGGATGAAGATCTGAATCTGGTACGGCAGAAAGCGGCGGCATCCGGTGATGCATCGATCGTCACAACTCTTAAGGATCTCGTAAAGCTGCCGCTCGGGTGTCACAATGTGCAAGCGTTAGAAATCGCCGCCATGTTTCCAAACCCCCAATATGCCGACGTTCTGCGAGAACTGATCCGGCGAGCGGTCGGCCGTTAGTACTCTGTCAAGCCATCGAATTGGGGTTGAATCTGTAGGCCGAACCAAGCGAAGCGCCGTTCCGGCAGGTCGGCCAAGTGCCGGAACTACGCTCCGCTTCACGCATTTCCGCTTACTTCCCATCCAGATCCTCAATATCGCTGCCGAGTTTCGGGTCGAGAACAATGCGGATATCGGTGGCGTTAAGTTCAACCAGGAGGCTACTTGGATAATGAACACGTCCGCCAACCGGGTTGCGTCGGCATGCCATCAATGAGATTGGTTCATCTGGCAGATTCGTCAAATGGAAATGACCTTTCTCATCGGTTTCTGTCCACGGAGAAGCGCTATTTCGTTCTCGCGGGCGCGGGCTCGACAACCGTCCGCCCGATGCAAGACTCGCGCTCACAGTGATTCCTAGCACCGGTTTGCCATCGGGATCGACGACAACGCCGCTGAGTTCCTGGCCGCTGGAAAGCAGGATTGCATCCGGGAATTCAATCGTCGCGCCATCTTCGGCGTCCATCGAATGAACAGAAGTTTGTGGTTGAGAGCTTTAAGAATCCTCCGTTTCGCATTAGGACGCCCACTTTCACCAATACCAAATTCTCAACTCAACACGAAAAACTCTCTCCCAACAAAAAAATCCCCCGCGTTTCCACGGACTGAACAGATCGCACCCACCGGCGATGAGTAGCAGTCTGGAGCCACATTGAGTTTTACAACTTCAACACGACTGATCGTCAAACAGCTGAAAGCTGAGTTGTGGAGCCGGATATATGAAGTGGACGGCATCCAGGCGGATGGTTGGAGAGCGTGGGCTGGTGGCTCTCGCCGTCGCTGTGAAGTCGTGTCGTGCGTTCAACGTGCCACAGGAAACGGCTCTGCAAAAAGGGCCGACGTGACAACGTTCCCCGAGATGTTATGATCGTGTCGGATCGTAGTCTATCGACTGCTTCGCTGAAGGAACTTCGTGAATCGGTAGAATTGATACGGGGCAATCTGGGGTCGGGGTCAGGGAGTTTTTGATGTCGTTCGTATCGCGGCTTGTGTGTTTTTTTATGACTGCCCACTGCTTGGGCAGCAGTGGTGCTGCGATTGCGCAGGACGAATGGCCTCAGTTTCGCGGGCCGGAGGGGCAAGGTCACACGGCGGTTACGGGGTTGCCGATCACATGGAGTGAGACGGAAAATGTCGTCTGGAAAACGGCAACTCCTGGCGAAGGGCATTCGTCGCCCGTGATCTCCGGCAATCAAATCTGGATGACGACGGCCATTACAAAGGAGCTGACGGCCGAACAGGAAAAGGAACGGCTGGCAAAGCTCAAGAATTCGGACGGACTGACAGTTGCCGGCACGCTGACTCTCCAGGCCATCTGCATAAATCGCGAAACCGGGGCACTTGAGCAGACAATTGACCTGTTCGAAGTCGCCGAACCGGAACCGAAGCATTCTCTGAACAGTTATGCGTCACCGACTCCCGTGATTGCAGGCGACAAAGTCTTTTGCCATTTCGGAACCTACGGCACTGCCGCGATCGACCGGACAAACGGCACCGTGCTGTGGAGAAATGACAAACTGAAAGTTGACCATCAGAACGGGCCAGGCAGTTCTCCAGTTGCCTGGCATGACAGGGTCATCATTCATTTTGACGGCACGGACCAGCAGTTCATCGCGGCCCTTGACGGAGCCACCGGCGAAGTCGCATGGCAGACTTCGCGATCAGGCAAGATGGACGAAACTCCGGAACTCAGAAAGGCCTATGGCACACCGCTGATTATTTCCGTGAAGGGACGAGCCCTCGTGATTTCGCCTGCGGCCAATTGGGTGTATGCCTACGACGCAGACACCGGCAGCGAAGTCTGGAAGGCATCGTATGGTCAATTGGGTTTCTCAACGGTCCCGCGTCCGGTCGCATCGGGCGATACGGTTTACGTCGCCACAAGTTACATGCAGTCACGACTGATTGCCGTGCGTTTTGACGGTGAAGGCGACGTTTCAGAAACGCATGTTGCATGGAAGGCCGACAAGCAGATTCCTCAAAAGCCTTCGCTCCTGCTGCACGAAAATCGGCTGTACTTCGTAAGCGACAAAGGCATTGTCCGCTGTGTGAATCCCACAACCGGCGAAGACGTCTGGTTCGACCGATTGCCCGGCGACTACTCTGCATCCCCGCTGGAATCGGAAGGGCACATTTACTTCTGCGGACAGAACGGTACATGCACCGTGTTGCAGGCGGGTGATGAGTTTAAGGAGCTGGCAAAGAACACGCTTGATGCCGACTTTATGGCATCACCAGCTGTCGCCGGGAAGGCACTGTTTCTGAGATCCACGACGCATTTGTATCGGATCGAAAATCGCTGATCGGAATCGGTCCGCTCCAAAGTCGGACATTGCTCATGGTGGGCCTGCGTTCGCGTTGCTCGCTGGTCCCACTCTGCAGCAACACAACTACGCAGCCTGGTCAATGGCTTCGTCGGTCCCATCGACTTCCTCTTCGTACACGAGGTAATAGATGTTGCTGGCGGCTTCTTCCAGGTAGTGCTTGATGTTCTCGCTCTGCACGCCGGCGATAAGTCGGTCGAGTGCTTCGACGACGCGATCGACTTCTTCGCTGCTGATTTCTTCGAACTCATCCGCCGCTGCTGCGAGACGGTACTGAGCATTGATAAATTCGTTGTGTTCGTCCGACATTTCAAATTCTCCACAGTCTTTTCAGCGGACTCGAAACTTCGCTTTCGGCTGGCCTGTCGAATGCACGTTCAGATTCGCAGGGTTCCGGGATAGAAGGGTTCCGGCAGTTGCCATGCAGCCCTGACTGACTATCGGAATTCAGACGCGGCCGGCTTTGGCCGATTGTGTCCTGAACGCTAAGATCCTTGGGCGTCAGGCACTGGCTTGAGGAGAAGGGCCAAAGTCGTGGAGAAATGCTGAGTTGATAATGACGTTCACTGGCAGTTTCTGCTGGCCGTCTGTATCGCAATACTGCGATGACCGGTGCATGTGTAGTCTGCAATGAGGTTTGACGCGGTTCATCCGCGTAGTAAGGCTTGGTAAAGTGGACCATCCGAAAGGGCTGCGGAAATGAACTCGGTGACTGAATATCTGACGTTTACAATTCCACAACGGATGGGATTTCTGAATATCACCGCTCAGGTGAACGAGATTCTGCAGCGAAGCGGAATTCAGGAAGGTCTATGTCTGGTGAATGCCATGCACATCACAGCCAGCGTCTTCATTAATGACGACGAACCAGGACTGCTGGACGATTACGGTCGCTGGCTGGAAGAACTGGCGCCGTTCGACCCAAGTCCGGAAAAATACCGGCACAACCGGACGGGCGAAGACAACGGTGACGCGCACCACAAGCGGCAGATCATGGGCCGCGAAGTGGTCGTTGCAGTGACCAAAGGCCAACTGGATTTTGGCCCGTGGGAACAGATCTTCTACGGTGAATTCGACGGCAACCGAGCAAAACGAGTTCTGGTGAAGATCATCGGAGAATAGGGATGGCCGAGTCACCTGACACAGAGGAAAACCCGTACGCGCCGCCGGCAATTCGACTCGCAGCTCTGTGACTTTGGCACAACACGCAATGCTGCGGCGTAATCCAGAGACTCGACTCGCCGGAAAATTTGTCGTTCGTGATAAACTCGGCGGTCCCCTGCCCCTCGTCGACCGCGGCGGCCAGAGCTTGATTGTCGTCCAGCAGAAGGGTGCGATCTGTTCGGTCCTGAGTTTTAGCGGCGTTTTGGTTGAGAGCACGAAGCGTTTGTCGTGGAGTTGAAGGGATGGCCGCACTTTGAGAGTTGAACATGGCGTTGCGGGCGTCTGACCAGAGACCGCTCAGGGCGATGACGGGGAGACTCAGAATGGATGCGCCGGATTCGATTCCCCACTTCATGCCGGCGCATTTGAATCGCTGACTGAACACGATTTTGCAGGCA
>CANJQC010000144.1 GCA_947476295.1 Planctomycetaceae bacterium
CATCACGCACAAAGATGTTTCTCTTTATGAATCTCGTGGACATGCGGAAAAGTTTTGACGGACTGTTCGGAATCGTGCGGGAGGAGTTCCAGCAGGATCCGCTCAGCGGCCATCTGTTTCTGTTCGTCAACAAGCGTCGTGATCGGATGAAGGCCATTTTCTGGGACGATGATGGATTTGTGATCTGGTACAAGAAGCCCGAAGCACACTACCCCCATTTCTTCCTCTTTACAGAAAGTGGGGACGACGCCGATAATTTCGCTTGTCGGCCTGCTTCGGCTGGCTGAATGGATTCAGACTCGACAAGCATCGATCCAAGGAGGTGATCCGTGTCCGGAGAAGTTGCAGTCATCGCTCCCCCCCGCGCAAAAATCCTCGGGAGCCAGTAAGTCTCGACCGATTGTGGAATCAGCTGACGGATGCCCAGCGGCAACAGACGCTGGTAACTCTCAGCGGCATCGTCGCACGACAGTTCAACGCACCTCGCGTCGAAGAGGAGGTGTGATGTCTGGTCGTGTGCGGCAAATGTGGCCACCACATGAACACGCGATACCCGGGCGATAAAAAGCCCTGCTACCAATGCAACGAGTATTACACGGAAGCGGTGGCAGAACTCCGGGAACCGTGTGGACGCATTGCAGCAGCGACCATCGACGATCTTGTTGCACGCGAAGTGCTGCGCGCGATGGAACCAGCGGCTCTGGAACTGAGCCTCCAGGCAATTGAAAATGTCGAGCGTGATCGCAAACGCCTTCACGATCAGTGGCACCAGAGACTGGAGCGTGTGCAGCAGGAAGCCACGCGAGCGGAACGGCAGTATCAGCTTACGGAACCAGAAAACCGGCTCGTCGCACGCACGCTCGAAGCTCGCTGGGAAAAAGCCTTGAAGCGGCAACGCGAAGCGGAGGAGGAATACAATCGTTTTCTGACGCAACAACCGGCGACCCTCAGCGTGGACTATCGAAAGATGACGGAGCGCATTCGTGATCTTCATGCGGAAGGCCTCCATCACTTTCAGATCGCCGACACACTGAATCTGGAGGGATTCGTACCGCCCCGGCGTCGCGGTAAGTTCACCAAAGGGTGCATCGGGAATCTGATTCGCCGATTGGGACTGGCCGGTGAATTGTTTCAGGAGAATATCCTGAAGCAAAACGAGTGGTGGATCTCCGACCTGGCAAAGGAGCGCGGAGTCATTGCGGTGAAGATCCATTACTGGGTCAAGCACGGCTGGATTCACCATCGCCGTACGCCATCAGGAAAGCACCTGATCGTCTGGGCCGATCAGGAGGAACTGCAACGACTACGCACGCTCGCTGACAAGAAATCATCCTGGTTTGCAGCGAAACACCCGGAACTTGTCATGCCGAAAAAGCGCCGCGCAAGATAAGAAGTTTGCATCGCGCAATATTCAGCCACGCGATACAGTGTCGTGACCAGTTTCTGTAACGAGGTCGAAAAGGACGCATTGTGAAATCAACTACAAGCGACTTGAAGTTGGGACATGGCAGCATCACTGACGGCAGTCGCTACCACGCTTGAACTGGAAGCTCACGAGCTGGCGATGATCCTGCGGGGGATTGACCTGAAGTCGGCGCGGCGACGCGCGAGATATCAGCAACCGGTCGCAGTCTGAATCAGGTCAGGACGACCACACAATGTTCCTGAACGGCACGTTGCTGATGCAAAGCAGCAGCATCTGTTTGAAATGGGCGCTTTGTTCGCCGAGCCCGGGCCTTCCGCAGCGCAATCCCAGGCGAGCAGTGAAGTCCCTGCCAGTGCCGAAGACGCGGCGCAGACCGCAGCCGCTGAGGAGAAAGCTGCACGTCGTCGAAAAAAGCGTGCCGACCGCAAGCTGTGTCTGGATGCGTTGCCGCAGATTAAACATGATCACGATGTATCGCCGGAAGAGAAAGTCTGCGGTGAGTGCCAACGCGACAAGAAGTGCATCGGTGAAGAGATCAGTCGGGTACTAGACTTTGTGCCGGGACAGCTTGAGGTTCACAACCATCATCTGAAGATATACGCCTGCACGTGCGGTCAATGCGGAGTCACGACGGCACCGGTTCCGCTGAAGCCGATCGAGAAGTGCATCGCGGGCCCCGGCCTGCTGTCCTCATTGATTGTCAGCAAACGCGGCGATCATCTGCCGACGTATCGCAGCGAAGATATTCTCGTGCGACACGGGCTGCACATTCCTCGATCGACACTGTGTGACTGGATGCATCGCAGTACCATGCTGATGCTCCCGTCTGTGGCGTTTATCACGACCCGAATTCTGAAGCAGAAAGTGCTTTGGACCGACGACACTCCGGTGATGTTCTTCGATCGCAACGGAAAACCGGTGCAGACGAAGAAAGGAGAATCGTCGCTTCGCCGCGGTCATTTCTGGCCTTACATCGCACGCGGTGATTCGCCCTACACGGTGTTCGATTTCACGATCAGCCGAGATCGCGACGGGCCGATGTTAATGCTGACTGACTGGTCCGGTTTTCTGCATGCCGATGCCTACGATCCCGTGATTCATCGAAGCAACGGACTCATCATTGAGGTCGCGTGCTGGACTCACGCGCGCCGTTACTTCGAGCAGGCTCTGCCGAATGACAGCAAGCTGTGTAGACTGGTGCTTGAATGGATTCGACAACTGTACGATATCGAAGATCGCGCGCTGCTGATGTCGGATGACGAACGTCTGGCACTGCGTCAGGCAGAATCCGTTCCGATCCTGCGACGAATGGGTGAATGGCTGAGGGTCGATGATGACAGAGTGCTTTCGAAGAAAGCTCTTCCGGATGGCGTGCTGCCCAAGTCATCCACGGGCAAGGCCGTGCGATATGTCCTGAACAACTGGAAGGCGCTGAATGTCTTTACGACCGATGGCCGACTGACGATTAACAACAATCTGAGTCAACGCACAGTCCATGCACTTTCCATCGGCAGAAGCAACTGGAAATTCATCGGTAGTGAACCCGCCGGTTATCGGATGGCAGTCCTCTTCACGATTATGGCCAATGCGAAGCGACATCACCTTGAGCCCTTTGCGTATATGCGTGATCTCCTGATGAGGATGTCATCTTTGTGCGGCGAATGCGGAGTCGATGTGCCGGACTTCACTGAGGTGTCAGATCTAACCGGCCCCGCGTTTCGTGAACTCGGCATGTCCCTGGCCAATCAACTGCCGGCAGAAGCCCTGACCGCGATGCTGCCGGATCAATGGGCTGCAGCGAATCCAAAACAAGTTCTGGTACATCGAATTGAAGAGGCACGTCAGGTGGCCAACCGCAAACGCGATGATCGTCAAAAACGCCGGGAAAAACTCGCAGCCGCTGATGTCCGCACCGCAGCGAATCCATGAAGCGAAACGCCGTTGGAACGAATGGGTTCCCCGGACGCTTACGAACAAGGTGAATGAAATCACCGGCATCACGAATTCCGTCGGCACAGTGACACGTGCGACAAAAGTCGGTTGAGTGAAATCGCAGCGTGGTCACGGAGGCGGAATTTCTTGCTGCGGTGCGATGGTGAATTTTTTCAGGCGGCCAGGACGCCGCTGGGAGCAGCCTGACGGCCATATGACGTCGCAAAAATCCGCGCAGGGGGACGTACCAGGGGACGCAGCTCATTGTTTAGCTGTGCACGTTGATTTTGTTTTGCTACGCCGAGCCGATGCCCCGACGTCCTCGAAAATGCCCTGCTGGAATGTGCTTTCACGTACTCAACCGAGGCGTGGCGAGAGTAACGCTATTTGAAAAGCCGGAGGACTACGAAGCATTTGAGCGCGTACTTGCCGAAGCCGTCGCTCGCATTTCGCTGCCGATTTTTTCGTATTGTTTGATGCCCAATCACTGGCACTTTGTGGTTCGACCAAAGACGGACCAGCAACCGTCTGAATTCTTTCGGTGGCTAACATACACGCATACGATGCGATGGCACGCCCACTATCATACGGAAGGCACCGGGCATTTGTATCAGGGGAGATTCAAGACATTTCCGATCGAGAGTGACAACCACCTGCTGGCCGTGCTGCGTTACGTGGAACGAAATGCACTGCGCGCGTCTCTGTGCGAACAAGCCGAAGACTGGAAGTACGGCAGTGCGTGGCGAATGGCAAACGGAGATGCTGAGTCCCGGTTGATTCTCAGCGAGTGGCCCGTACCGCCACCGCGTCAGTGGAGAGCCCATGTGAATAAGCCACAAGCGGAATCAGAACTTGAGGCTATTCGCTCCAGTGTCAAACGCGGCACTCCTTACAGTAGTGCGAAATGGTTGACGCAATCCGCAGCCCGCCTTCAACTCAAACATACACTGCGAACACGAGGCCGTCCCAGGAAACACAACTATGACAGCAACGGCGCCGAAAAATGAGCTGGTCCCTTGGTACGTACTCTCGGCAGCGACTGGTTCTTCGCCAGAACCGTGCCCGGCCAGACGCAGAAGGATGTGTTGTCGGACAAAGCGAGCGCTGAGACCTTGACGCAGCTAGCGCCGCAAGTCACAGTTGTTTTGCCATGAGAGCGGGCGCCAGTGTGATTTCAAGCTGACTTCTTTAGCTTTCCATGTGGACGGTCGTTTCACCGCGTCAGAACAAACAGGAATATGTGCGGTCAATTATTTCTCGAATGGTCCTTACCGGACGCGGGCTTCGAAGGTGATTTCGCCGCGGTCGAGGCCTTTAAGTTCGCGGTCGAGGTTGAAGGTCAGGATGGAGCTGCCTTCGCCGTTGTCCTCCACAATGACTTCACCCGGATGTTTGTCGTCGATCTTTGCCGTGCCCGGCAGATATTCCAGCCTGGGAGTCAGGTTATCGACAATACTGACATCATAGACGTCGAAGTCGCCGGTGTTCTCAAAGCGGATCGTGAACGTGATCGTGTCGCCAGACTGAGCCATCTCATGGTCGGCAAGTTTCACGACGTGGATGGTGCCCTTCGTCCTGCGTTCGTCTTCAACTCCGACTGTCTGCTGAACCTTGAACGTTGCTTTGATCAAGGACGCATTGGTCGTGGACGCTGTCAGCACAGGGTACTGATCGCGAGTCCAGGCCATGGCGTTCTGAATCTGCTGTTGCAACACGAAACCCTCGTGACGTTGCATGGAATTTGAGCTTGAGTAATGTCGCCCTTCGTGGCCTTCATCCACTTTGCGATTCTGTTCAACAGAATCAGTGCGTCGAGCCTGCATGGCCGGTGTGGCGCTTTCCATTCCGTCAACTCGATTGCGCGAGTCCAGGCCCGACAGAATCGTATCGTGAACGTTTTCCTGAGCTGCATTGCCAGTCTTGATGTTGCCCACACCCAAGCTGTCTCGTGCTCCGGCGGCTTTGTCAACTTTGGTGTCCGCTTGAAGTCCCGTGACAGTGCGGACAGATCCAAAACGAGGTGCGTACACGCAAACTCGATTGGAAGGCGACGTGCGTGTGTCGCCAGTGTGATCCGTATACTGTGCGACAGTGTCTTCTGAGTCAAATCCGCTGCGCTGACCGGCGACATAGCCTGCCGGTGCATTGCGGTCGCCACCGTCGCAGATATATTCGTCCGGATAGAAATCTGCAGAACAGCATGCAGCAATCGTTTCCATGCGATTGCATGGTTCTTCACAGGGATTGACTTCCCGCCGTGGTTCAGCGGGAGTGAAAGTCGGGCCATCCTGCTGCTCAATCGGGCCTGCTTCTTCTGCCTGAAAACTGACAAGCTGGATCTGACTCAAGGCCCGTTTGCGAGCGGCTGTCTCATCTGCATCAGCATTATCGACGGTTAAGAACGAAGCTTTCGCGAGATTGCCGTCGATCAAAGTCGGCTTCACATTCATTCGTACAACGCCGTCTGAAGCATCCGGAGTGGTGTTGTACGTGAACGTATCAGGATAGTGTGCCTCAACCGGTGCTGTTGCACGTTGCGTAGGGGTTTCAGACTTCCGCGGCAGCGTGGAGGAAAAGACGTGATCGGGTTCACGCTGAGCATGTGGAAGCATACCGCAGCCGGAACTCAACATCAGTGCCATGCCGGCAAGGCAGGGAAGCAGCAGTTGTACAGATCTTGATGTCGCTGAAAGCATTCGAGCGTTCCTGCTGGTCACCGTTTTACCGTGTGCTGTCATGAGTGATAGTCTTTAAAGTTTTCCCAGCCGCCGCAGGCGAGGCTGTTTTCACCAAACGCCTCGCCTGTGGCATCTGGTTAAACTGCTCTTGAAACATCAGCGGCTGGCGACGGCCGATTTTTGCTCGCGTTTGTCGGAAAGCTTCACAACTCCCGTGTGGACGGGAACGGAACCACCAAGGTCGAAGCCTCCGCCAGAGCCATAATACAGATACGGCATGTAGTCTCCAGACGGCGTGCGGCCTCCGATGCGAACAATGATCATAGGACGCCCAAGGAGGTCCGCTTCCTGAAGTGCGTTGTCGGCAGGATTCACGGACTGTGGAATTTCACGACGGAGCGGATCCAACATCGCCGCCAACTGAGGCTGTTCAAGATAAACTATCCGCGTCACCATGTGTCCCTCGATCGCTTCACGGATATCCGCTTCGGTCAGTATGACTGGAATCGGATAATCGCCTGCGCGCCCGTCGGGCGGATGCATGCGATCGAGTATTTCGATCGATGGATAAACTTCGACATTTGGAAATTCCGGCATGTCGGCGATTCGCAGGCGATAAATGTGTCCGGCGTTGACGGAAAATTGTGCCGGGGATGCCAGCACAGCGTTCGGCTCCGGCGTCGCTGAATATACAGACACCGTCCCGGCGGTTGGCAGTTCGACTCGGACTGGCTGCAGCCACGAAGGATCGTATTGACGCACCCGAGCCAGCGTGTCCGCAGCAAAGCCCGGCATCATTTTTTCGTTGAGAGGTTGGAAGTAATCGCCTTGCTGCCCGAGCGACGTTGAACCCAGACTGGCAGCGACAGTGATCACTGCGAACCGCAGCATCGCTTGCAGCTTTTGTGAGGACTTAAAGAGTGTGTTCATAGCAACTTTCGACGTTGAAAGAATTTCAGCATCGCAGACGGAGCAAGGGCGATCGAAGCCGATGCTTCGAATCGCCCCCGCGATCAAAGATCACTAACCATTGACAACTTAGAATCCGTACACACCGGCTGCTTTTGACTGCGGCGTTGAAACGGTTCCCGGAGCGTGAACCGGATGGCTTTCAGTGTACTGAATGTGGCGAACCGGTTCTGGAACGCTGTAGCCTGGATTGTGTTTCACGTCGATCAGCATGTGATCCACTGGTTCAGGCATCCGGTTGTCACTCAGGTTACGAATGGTGTGAGACTTCAGACCCGCTGGTCCACCGAGCGGCAGATGCGGAGGTCCTGGTAAACCGATTGGTGTCGCAGTCATCGGCATTCCCCACACAGGTGTTGGTCCCATGCCGGACACTGGCACCGACTGTCCGGGATAACCACCACCCGCAGCAATCATCGCACCGGGAACTCCCGGCATTTCGGTTGGAATGATCGTGATCGGTGATGGAGGCAGGTACTGCCCGGCATCTCCGTCGGCGATCTGGTAACCGACTGTCTGAACTGAACCGTCTGCAGCAGCAACTGTGCCGCCATCCAGATTGAACTCTTTGTTTCCGACTCGCAGAACCACCATGATTGTGCCCATACGTTCAGCCTGTTCGATTGGATCGACACCTACATCAAGCGTCGTTGAAACCAGAGTCTCGACACCCGCAATGGCCCGGGCCTGAAACTCCGGATCTGGCAGATAGATGACTTTCGTCACCATGTTATTGCTGCGAATATGTTCAAGGTCTTCATCAGTCACTTCAACCGGCACCGTATTGTGCTGGAGGTAAGCAAACGTGTTTGGATGAGCCGATCGGACTTCCAAAGACGGATACAGGCTCTGGCCTTCCCAGCCGTCGCCGGGGATGCTCGAGAACACCAACTGGTAAATTGCAGACTGTGGGAAGTCAGCCCGGCCAGGCACAAATCGCTGGTTGCGAGCCAGTGCCGCTCCCGACATCCAGCCGACAGACATGCCGTCCTGACCAATAAACTTGATTTGAGTCGACATTGGAGGGCCGCCCGGACCCATCATGCCAGGTCCACCGGGCTGAGCCAGAACTCCTAGGACACCGGGGCCAGGGCCATCGACCATCGGACCCGGACGCTGCATCATGGCGGCAGGGGGTGCGACGTATTCGTTTGGCTTGAGGAGTCCGTGGCCGCCGGGGCCATTTACGGTCCCGAGTCCGCCGCCACCACCGTAGCCGGCGCAGCCCATACACACCACTACTAGGGCGCCCAGGGCCAGAAAGTAATATCTCATCGCTACCCCTTCCTTGAGATGCTGAGTGTTAGTTCCAACAGCAGCCCGCAGATGACCGTACATTCACTTGAAAACTTACTGTGCCCGACTGTCCGCACTTTGCCATCGCCCCCACCGGGGGTGCGACGGTACACTGCTTTTGCACGCTCGAACCGATCGGCGTGCTTCGGATTTTTGAGCAGAATCGCGGTTTCGATTGACGAAGCTGCCACCAGCTTTGCACCATTCGAACTTACAACGACCAGGATGCCCAAACGATCCGTCGGTCCTTCCTCTCTTACTTCGGGTTGTTACAGCTCGAATCTTTGGCAAATTCAGTAAATTCAGACCATGAATCACAATCCTCATTCATTGACCAATTTCCCTGGCATCACATTGATCACTGTTGTTGCAGCTTGGCTGACAATCGCCTTGCAGCAACTACCGGCAAGATCTGCGGATGAGAAGGCGGTTCCCGCAGAAGCTGCTGCGATCGATGAGAAAACGCCGCCGCCGGACGTTGATTCATCGAAAACGCCGGCACCGGAGACGCCAGCGGTAGATCCCACGATTTCTGAAGTACCGGCAGCATCTGCCGATTTCCCCGCCCCGAAAGATCTTCTCAATCAGGTTCGCAGCAAACTGCAGAGCTTGGATTCGCTGAAATGCGATCTGCACCAAACAGTGACAATGGCCGGCATGACCCTGCACGCGACTGGCACATACGCAGAAGCGTCTGGAAATCGAGTCCATGTGGAGTTTCGGATTTTCCCCAGTCAGCCAGCTGTCAAAGATGACGTCAAGCAATTGGCTATCGATGCGGAACCTGCAGCATTGGCCCCGGAAACATCGCGAGGCGAACTGACGCAGGTCAGTGACGGCACGGTTCTGTTCACGCTTTGGAAGAACGGTACCAACGTCCGAGTCACTCGTCGTAACTTGCGAGACATCATGGCGGCAGCGACTCTGGTTTCCGGCTACGACACCGATCATGTTGCAATGGATCTTGGCGTTGGTGGCATGCGTGGGCTCATTTCGCGAATTGAATCCCTGATGGAGTTTGCTCCAGTGCAGAAGAAAAAAGTCGGCGAAACGGATTTCTACGTTGTCCGAGGCCGCTGGAACGCAAAGACACGTAAGGAAATCTTTCAGCTTCCTGATGACGTCATCGCGGATCCTCGCCCTCATGTTCCCGAGTATGTCTTGTTCTTTATCGACGCAAAGACGTTATTGCCACGTCGGATTGAGTATCGTAAACGTGCGCCCGATCCGGCTCAGAAGTTTGATCGTCCGATGGTGACGCTGGATCTTCGAAATGTTGTGTTGAACGAAACATTGCCCGACGATATGTTCGAGTTCGCCGCTCCGGAAGGCGTCAAGGAAGAAGACATTACAGAGCAGACAATTCAGTCCATTCAACAAACAACTCAAAGCCCCGGTGGAAAGACGCCTCCCGCAACTGAAGCACCGAAGCCGTAGTGCGATGGAGTGCAGCATTTCCGGCAGAGTACGGAGACGAAGCAAAAACGTTACAAACGAATAAAGGAAAACGAATGCAGGTGGAAAAGGAACACCCGCGACAGTCGTTATTCGCCGGATGGGCCGTCTCCATGGCAGTCCACGCCGCGCTCTTCATCATCATTGGAATAACGCTCCGCGGTTGCCAACAAGGCAGCACGGGACAAGCCGGCGGGGAAGTCTTTCGAGACGTCGGGTTGTTCGTTGTCGAAGGAGTTGACGACGGCGCAGCGAATACGGGATTGGTGCCGGGAGCCGGCGAATCCAACGTAACGCAGCCTGTTCAGGAACCCGATGATTCAACGACGGACAATTCCGTATCGGACCGCCCAGAGAATCGTGTTCCCACGGAAGCCCCGGACTTCGCTTCTCTGCTGAACGAAAGGCCGTTCGACTCCGCGTCCAATGCTGACGGTTCATCTGAATCGAAGCTGCCGCCGCTGATCGGGCCGGGTGATGCCATCGGCGGAAGTCGTAGTCCGTCGAGTTCCGGAACGAGTTCTCTGACCAAACCATCCGAAGCAGGAGGTGCGGCGCGCATTGGCGGAACAGGCGGACCCGGTGAAACGACCTTCATGAACATCTCGGGCGTCGGCAAGACGTTCGTGTACATTATTGACACTAGCAGCAGCATGGCCGGCAGTCGATTGAAAGTAGCTCAAGGTCAGCTGAAAGCCAGTCTGCGACTCTTGCAGCCTAATCAGAAGTTTGCCGTTATCTTCTATAACGATGAGCATCGTAAGCGATTGAAACTGCGACGGCAGGATGAACAGTCTATGTACTTTGCTACCGACATCAATAAAGAGTTAGCCGGCCATGAAGTGGATCGGGAAACTGCTGCCCGCGGCACGGCACACATGCCCGCACTCCTGGAAGCTGTCAGCCTCAAACCCGAAGTGATCTACTTCCTCACCGACGGTGATGAACCGGAACTCTCCCCTGCAGAACTTGCGGAGATTCACCGACTTGCAGGCAGTATGACGATCCACGTCGTCAAATTCGGGGACGGAACACTGTCGTCACGCGGCTCCACATGGCTTCAACGCCTCGCCCACCAGTCCAACGGTGAATACCGCGAGTTCAACACCGACAATCGCTGAGTTTCGCTGGCGGGACTCGATCGCCATCGCTCGATGGAATCTCCGGCACCAATGGCGCCCTGAAAATTCCGGGGGTGGCACCTCTGCATGTCGAGGGGAGCCCCGGTGCCGCCGCAACGGATTCATATTCCAGAGATTCCTGCCACAAGAGCCTGTGACAACCATTCCAAACACAACAATTGCACAGTCACAACGTCAAACGGATGGCGCCTGCGCCATTCCCTTCAATTGACGGCATTCCGCCAATTGTTTGAGGCCAATCGCCAAATCGTGACGTAGCGTTTCTGCAACAATGGACTCGCACTGCGCGCGGGCTGCGATTAGCCCTGACGTGCGGCGACCAACGGAGCAGCACGATGATATCTGCGATAAAACCAACCAAATGGTATTGTTCCGACTGGCGATCGCGTCTGTTTGGTACGATCGTCTTCGGCATTATGATTGCCATCATGTTCCGCAGTCTTCTGCTTTGCTGTATCAACTGCTGGACGACTCAGCAACAGTATTCTCACGGTTTCGGAATTCCCGCCGTGGCTCTGGGACTCGGCTGGTTCTCTCGCCACAAATTTCTGCACGGAACCGCCTGCTGCAGTATCTCTGGACTCGCCATGATCCTTGTCGGCATCGTCGGCCACTTTGCTGCAGTCTACTCTTATGCCGAAGCAGTCGATGGGGTCTCATTTCTGTTCACGGTCACTGGAACTACTCTGTTGATGTGGGGCCGACTCGCGTTTTCTGGACTGTGGCCTGCTGTGCTGTTTCTGGGATTTATGCTGCCTCTTCCATTTCAGATCGAACATGCTCTGTCAGGTTCGTTGCAGGTTTTGGGAGCAAACGAAGCTGCGTGGTACATGCAGACTTTGGGAATCCCTGCGATCGCGCATGGCAACACGATTCTGATGGGTGACACTCGACTGGGAGTTGCCGAGGCGTGGAGTGGACTTCGCATGTTCATGGTCTTCTTTGCGATTTCGACTGCCGCTGTCATCGTCAGCAAACGCACTGTGTGGGAAAAAATATTGATACTGATGAGTGCCATACCAATTGCGATGATCTGCAACATCGCCTGTATTGTGGTGACGGCTGTCGCACATCAGTCGCCTGGCCGTGCAACTGCAGATCTTGTGCTTCACGACCTCTGCGTCTGGCTCATGATACCACTTGCCATGCTGCTGCTGCTTCTGGAACTCAAACTTCTCGACTGGCTCTTTGTGGAAGCTGGTGACTCGCATCTCGGCATGACCTATCACACATCCTCCTCAACGGAAGCGATCGATGGACGCGACGATCGCATCGGGAAAATAGTCGTCGAACGATCATTGCCGCAGACCGATGACATGCGACAGTACGAGGCGTTTCCGGAAGAAACGCAGGAGGAGATTAGAAGGGAGTTGCTGCATCCATGAACGTGCTGGAATCCAGAACCGCAAGTCGTCTTCGCGTTCTCAACCTGCGGGTTGGGGCGATAATGGCAATCACAGCCGTTGCATTGCTCTTCGGCATGAGAAAGCTACACGACCGGCAATTCAGCAACACCATCGATTTTCTGCGACAGTCCGCATACGCTTCACTGGAAGCCAACGACTATCGCAAGGCACAGATTCGATTGAATCAGTATCTGGCGTTTCGTTCGTCAGACTTGGACGCTCGTGAAAAGCTGTCATTGCTGCTGTCAACGCACATCCGCACGCGAGCGGCTCTGGAACAGGCGTTTCGACTCAACGAAGAACTACTTCGCAACGATCTGCCGCAAAAAGAACTGCGACTTCAACAGGCACGCATTGCGGTGGATCTCGGCAAGTGGTCTGATGCGCTGGCCCATTTGCGGATTCTGCAGACATTGCGAGAAGAGTCTGCTGAGGTCTGGTACCTGAGTGGCCATTGTGCTACAGAAGAACGCAGAATGGACGAAGCCGTCCGCTGTTATCGGCGTGCTCTAGCGTGCCCGAATCCGCCGGAACGCGCGTTTGAAGAACTCGCCATGCTGGCAGCAGCTAGCCCGCAGATGATGCTCGATTCCGAAACCATCCTGGATCAGATGGTTTTCACCTGCAATTCCGTAGAAGCCAGGCGACTGCGGGCCATGTCTTTGGTCGAAAAGAATGAGTTTTCACAGGCATTGCCGTATGTCTGGAAGGGACTTGTGGCAGCGCCGGACGATGTGTCACTGAATGCGATTCTGGTACATTGCCTGCAGTCAATCGATTCTTCCGGCACGCTGCATCAGTCGAATCATCAGAAACAGACGAACGTCACCGACACGGATCTTCTGCGGGCAATCCGTCATCTGCAGGGCTGTGTCAAACGTAATCTAGGGCAGACTTCTTTTCGAATTCATCTCGCGGCATTGCTTTGGAAGGATCAGAAGCAAACGGAAGCGATTGAAATTCTGGAAACAGGCATCTGCGGCAATCCGCGAGCGTTTCCATTGCACGGCGCGTTGCTTGAGTATCTGCTGACACAGGAACAAATCGACAAAGCCGAGCGATTACTCAAGAGTCTTCCCGCCACCGCATTGCCCAGGGCCGAACGAGAGTTACTCAACGGTCGCCTTCAGTTGCAGCGCAAAGAATGGAAAAACGCGGATGTTTCAATGCAGCGCGCGGTGGCCTATTCGGAGCCTGGTTCTGCCGTGCAACAGCGAGCGCAGATGTTATTAGCGGTGTGCCGTTCGAATTCCGGCGACGCAATGACTGCTGTGGATGCCTTTCGAACCGTGCTGGCAGGGGCTCCGCACTCAGTGGCTGGTCGTCTTGGAATGGCTTCGGCATGGATCACGTCCGGGCGAAAGGACATGGCCATCGCGGAGTATCGACAGTTACTGGAAGTGCCGGGAGTTCCCGCCTTACTTGCTGATCTTTTGATTCAGCGGAATCTCGAACAACCCGCTGGACTACGAAACTGGAATGAAGTAGCCGCACTGGTGCGTGACAGAAATCCGTTCATCACCGATCCGACTCAACGGACCTTGCTGCGAGCCGACCTGCTGATGGCGTCGGGCAGAATGACCGAAGCGATCGCAAGTCTGGAGAGTGCATTGGCCAGCAATTCTGAAAATTCCGCTCTCCAGCGCGTGATGGCAAGTTTGAATGGCGAACATATTGACGGACTACAGAAGCGACTTCAGCAACTGGCCATTGACACGCCGGAGAATCACGATGTCCTCGCCGCACTGGTGAGGCTGGATCTTGGAATGAATCGAGCCGAATCTTCGCTGAAGACGCTGGAAGAAATCGCGACTCGAAAGCGCGGCCCGCATCTGAAGTCTGCGGAGGCCCTTACGCTGGCCATTCGAACGACAGAACGAATCATCGCACTGGAAATGCATTTGGGGAGAACGCAGTACATCGAGTCCTTCCGAGCAGCCGCCCGCCGTTACGCTTACCAACTGGTCGCAATCCATGCCAGATACGAAGCCACTTTAGCACAAGTTCTCTCCCAGCAAGGACGCACTGCCGAAGCACTCCAGCGAATGCGATCCATCGAAACGTTGATGGACCCCGCCATCAAGGCAGGTGCGATCATGGCGCTGGTGCAGTACACATCGCCACGGCAAAGTGTCCTGCCGGACGTCATGCGGGAACTTGTCGCAATGATCAACGCCACGCCCAACAGCACCGTGCTGCGGATCTGTTATGCCGATCTGCTGCTGTACGATGATCACATGGAAATAGCGGCTCAGGTTCTGGAACAGATTCAAGACGCACTGCCTGATGACGGCGAAGTCTCAGCGCGTCTGGCCTGGATTCTGGCAGTCGAATCCGGCTCATCGCAGAAAGCCACCGAATTGATTTCGCACGCAATTCAGACGCAGCCGGAGAATCCGGTGTTCCGCGTGATGCACGGACGAGTCCTGCTCGCTGCCGGCAAATATGCAGAAGTGTTATCTACGCTGAACAGTCTTAATGAACAGCATCTTTCGCAGGCCGCTCTAACTTATAAGGCTGCCGCGTTGCTGGAAATGGAAGAGCTGGGCGACGCCTGGCGAGTGGTGGAACAAATTCGTCTGCACGACCTCCGAGACACCATGTTCCCGGCCGACGAACACTTGTTGCAGACCGTCCTGAATCGGCTAAATCAGTTCACGACCGCCTCGCGCACCCAGCCGTAGACATTAATGCGCAACCGCAGTCCAGCAGACAGGACTGCTGTCGGATTTGGCATTTGCGACCAGTAACTGATCGCGTTTTGAAAATGCGATGGTGTCGCGAAAACGACGTTACTTGTTATCGTTTGGATCTCACTGAATGCTTGATTCTTCGGCACCGTGAGTGTCGGTTTTTCGAAAATGATGTTGGGCTCACGCTGGGCATGATCCCAAGGTGAGTCTCGTGGGCGCAGGCTGGACATTGAAAGTCCAAGGCCAGCGCACACTAAATAGCTTTGATACCAAGGACTTGCATCAGGAAGTCATCATTCCAGCCGCAGATTCGACGCTTCATGGCGAGGCTGTCCTTGCCGGGATGTTGTTTCAGCAGGGACAAAGTGAAGCGTCGGAGCCATGCCAGATTCTCGGCGATCGTCCGTGTCCCTTCTTTGTGTCGTCCTCTAGGCGTTGAGATGGAATGCGTGCGAAGTCATCGCTGATGTGTTCATCGACACAATTCATAACTTGCTGAAACAGGCCATCCTGATTTGCTTTCAATGCCAGAATGTAATCACCTTCACCGTCAACAATCTGATCGGCGATGGCTGTTTGAGTTCCCATGGCATCAATCGTGATGATGGCACCTTTCAGATCGATGAGTCTCATGAGTTCCGGAATTGCCGTAATTTCATTGGATTTTTCTTCC
>CANJQC010000145.1 GCA_947476295.1 Planctomycetaceae bacterium
GGCACATGCTCGCGGCCTTCCGGAATCACCCTCTCCAGAAAGGAATCGAGTTGCAGCGTCTGAATCAGATGCAGGGCCAGCCATGGACCGCCAAACTGCCGCAGGTTTTCCACACGGACGCCGCCTGCATTCACTTCGACCCAGCGTGGTTCAGCAACGGTAATGTCGTCGTCGAATTCAACTCGTTTTTGCGTGTTGCAGTGCGCCGCAGTTGACGGCGTCGATCGCCGAGACTCTTCAGCCGCTTGCTTCACCCCAAGTCGTCCGGCTTCATCGAGCTTGCCGAGCCACGCCACCACGCGCTGCCTCGGCCCTGTAGCGGTCCGATGAGATTCCACGAGCGCCCAGTACGCTGTGCGTCGTCCATTCTCCTGCTTAAAATACTGTCGGATAAACATAGCCGGGGATGTTATCGCCGAATCTCATACCCGCCAGATACCGAGTTCTCACTACATCACGTTTCGACTTCCCAAACACGGACGTTTTCAAAAAGTTAATTCAAAAACACGGCGGATAAGTTTCCCGCCGACACGGATTTCGGCACTTCTGGGGAAGTCGGGCTAGAGGACCCGCGGACATTTCTTTGCTGCCGCCGAAGCCATGCGGCAAATTCTGGTTGAGAACGTTCGCCGCAAATGACGCCTCAAACATGGCGGCGAGCGGGAACGCAGAAAGAGATGGATTTTGTCCAGATTGAGGCTCCGGAACCTCGCGAAGATCTAATCGCCCTCGATGCCGCCCAGGATCGACTGGCTCTGGAAGATCGCACGGCCTGCGAGCTGGTGCAGCTCCGCTATTTCGCCGGCCTGACAGTCGATCAAAGCGGGAACGCGATTCCGGGAGTACTGGGTTAGCGGCCGTCGGTCCTTGTGCCCGGCGTTGAGACGAAATACCATCCGGTAAGCGATCAGAAGGAAGAATTCCAAATGAACTATTTTGGCTGGAATTGGCGTCAGTGCCTCACGGCTGTTTTGTTGACAATGACCATGCCGACGTCGGCTCGAGTGGATGAGTGGCAAGCTCATGAAGTCAGACAATTGGGCGAGAAAGCTGGCGGCGTCCGGTTCCCAGCCAAACTTCAAATTGTGACCGAGCAATGGAATCGAGTCGCTGCCGTTCCGTACATCGTCTACATGCCAGAGAAGGATCGGCTGTTGATGCTCCTGAGCTGCGACTATCCGCATCATGCTGAGGTATTGTTTAGCGACGATCGCGGAGCGACGTGGAGTGATCCGCAACCAGCGATTCGGGGACAGGACGGCGTACCGTTGCCGGCGCTGGGGACGAGCCTCTGCTATCTAGGCAACGGGACCGTACTCTTCTATGCAGGCTCGCGCTGGTTCAGTCGCGATTATGGCCAAACCTGGATGGAATCTGTCGCGCTCGATCCGACGCCGGATGGAAGGCCGTGGGCGATCTGGGATCCGCCGCTTGTGGAACGAGACATGAAGACCGGAAAGCTTTTGAGGCTGATCGAAACCGGGTATGAACAAAGCGGACACACCGACTCGCAGGCTTTCCTGCGATCAAGCATTGACGGTGGTACGACGTGGAGCCCGGCGGCCAAGATTGCTCAATGGAAGGGAGCGAACGAAGTGGCCTTGCTGCGAGCGGCGAATGGACACCTTGTCGCTGCCTGTCGAACCATCATTCCCGTCCCGCTGCAGAGCGAGTCGCTCGATCATTTCGAAGGACTTGGCATCTCGATCTCTTCCGACGACGGCCGCTCCTGGTCCGATGTGCGAAAGCTCTACGATTGGGGTCGGCACCATCCGTCGCTGGTGTTGCTTCCCGGCGGTGACATCGTCATGACCTACGTCGTACGCAAGGGCTACGTTGACAGCACCGAAGGCTTTCCTCAGTTCGGCATTGAAGCTGTCGTGAGCCGTGATCACGGCCAGTCGTGGGATCTGGATCACCGCTATCTCCTGCATACTTGGGTCGGCAATCGCAAGGGGGCGAGTCAGCCCATGCCGGGGCCGCAAGCCTGGTGGGCGAGCAGCCAGGCAACCTCGACGGTCCTGATGCCGGACGGGACTCTGGTGACGGCTTTCGGAACAGGATATCGCTCGCAGCCGAATCCGCAGGGCATGCCTTCACCCAGAGATGTTGGCCTCGTTCAATGGCAAGTGAGCAAAGAGCCCGCTGGCAGACGGAGTCAGGTTCGTGACGCCGCCGCCGACTCCAAACTCCGCAACTGGCTCGATCCTCGCACCGGTGAGCCAGTCCTTCCGGCCCGGTGAATGTCTGCTACAATTGCTACCAATTTACTGGAGTGACTCTTGGCAACCGCCCCTCAGCTTCGTTCACTTTCTCCGCTGTCGATCAGCCGCCGAGGTGCGCTGCATGCGGGGGTGCTGGGCTTGGGCGGGTTGAATCTGGCGAACCTGCTGCAGGAACGCGCTGTGGCAGATTTGACATTGCCGAAAGACACTTCGGTGATCTTTCTGTTTCTGCACGGTGGCCCAAGCCAGTTGGAAACGTACGACCTGAAACCGCAGGCAACATCCGAAGTTCGCGGCCCCTGCATGCCGATTGCAACGAAGGTTCCGGGCCTAGATTTGTGTGAGTTGCTGCCGCTGCATGCGAAGGCTGCGGAGCGATTCACGTTAATCCGCTCCTGCACGCACGGTGAGGGAGGGCACTTTGAGGCCCATGGGCGTTTCATGTCCGGCCATCCGGGGCTCAAGACCGGAACCTTTGAATCGACTCACCCGCAAATGGGCGCAATCGTTGGTCGTGCCTTGAAGTCCCGTGTACGCGGATTGCCGGCGGCTGTCGGTATGGGTACCGTCATCTACAATAGTGCTTTTGGCGAGTACCTTCCGGGAATTGGTGAGGGCTATTGGAGCAGCGCCTGGCGACCTCCCATTGTGACGAAAACTGGTCTTCCCAACTCGACACTGTCGATCGATGGCGGACGGCTCAGTGACCGCGTCGGATTGCTTAATCAATTCGATCGCATGCGTCGTGATGTCGATCAGCGTGGCAACATGGATTCGATTGATGAGTTTAATCGAACGGCGTTCGACATCCTCACAGCGGATAAGGCACGCAGGGCATTTGACCTTTCGGAGGAGGATCCACGCCTCGTCGCCCAATACGGCGATGAATGGGGACAGAACGCATTGGTCGCGCGCCGCCTAGTCGAAGCGGGAGTGAGTTTCGTAACCATCAGTGTTCCAGGAGGCGTAAAGGCGATGGATGCCCCAGGCTGGGATGATCACGCAATCAACATCGACCTGCCAACCATCATGCGACATAGGCTGCCGGTCTACGATCAAGTGGTGACGACTTTGATCAACGATATCTACGATCGTGGTCTCGACAAAAAAGTGCTCATCATCGCGGCCGGTGAATTTGGCCGTACACCGAAGGGAACTCTGCAGCCCGGTACGGCCACGAAGCAACTACAATGGGGCCGAGATCATTGGCCCGGTGCTCAGTCGATTTTGATTTCCGGCGGAGGTTTCCGCATGGGACAGGTGATCGGATCAACCGACCAGCATGCTGCGTATCCCCGCGAACGACCGTTCGATCCGCAGGACGTGATGGCCACACTCTACCGGCACCTTGGTATCGATCTGAACACGCACTTCCCAGATGGCAGCGGACGCCCTGTCGCGATTACAACAGGCACGCCGATCAGGGAACTGGGCTGAGGGCAAGGAATGTCCCTGACATTTGCATTCATTGACAATGCGCCACTTGACGAACGGAAAATGGGGTCTCAGGCGATGATCTCATGTACCGGCTCACCGCCGTGAGCAATGAAGATGGGGCGACCACTGCGGTCTGGCACGGTCATGTGGGGGTCGATTCCCATCAACTGATAGACCGTGGCCACAAAGTCCGGAGGAGAAACCGGATGCGAATCCGGGTAAGCGCCGATGGAATCAGTCGAACCGTAAACCAAACCCTGCTTAACACCTCCGCCGAATAACAGGCTGAAGCCGCATTGCGGCCAGTGGTCGCGACCTGCTGAGGCATTCACCTTTGGCGAACGCCCCATTTCTCCCATCACGACGACCAGAGTCGAATCCAGCAATCCTCGAGAATCAAGATCCTGCAACAGAGCTGGGATGACCTGATCAAGCAGTGGCAGGTTCAGGTTCTTCAGCATGCTGAAATTGTTCGAGTGCATGTCGTAGGAGTGACCATAGTGGTCGAAAATTTCCTGATGCACGCTGACGAACGGCACTCCGGATTCCACCAACCGGCGCGCAATCAGCAGGCTCGCACCCGTCAGATGACGGCCATAGGTTTCACGGGTCTCAGCGGACTCCAGATTCAGGTCAAACGCATCACGAGTCCGCCCTGAGGTCAGCAACAGGAAGGCTCGTCTCTGAGCGTCATCCATGGTGTCGATGGCCCGCGATGCCTGCGCTCTGGCAAATTCACCGTCAATCTGCGAGATCAGCGAGCGTCGTCGATCAAGCCGTTCGACGGTCATGTCGGACAGCGCGTCCGCTGTTGGCGGGATCGGCTCACCCACCGGCATGACTGGATCGTAGTATGCAATCTTTGGTTCACGGGCAAAAGTAGGTTTGCAGAGCGTGAACAGCGGGTCGTACTGCTTACCGAGGAAACCGCCATACGGACCACGTCGGCGATGTCCTTTTTCACCCGAGCCAGGGAAGCACGGCATACAGACAGCGCCGGGCAAGTCATTCGGACCGAGTCCCAGATACTGGCAAATCGCACCGATATCCGGTGGATCTGTGGGCATCGCCTGAGCCGCCGGATTGCCATCGGTGAAGCCCGTCATGAACGGCAGCGGATCGTGCGAATTGAACATGTGACTGAAAGTGCGAATCAGAGTCGCGCGATGCATCCACTGCGAGAGCCTCGGCAGGTGTTCGCAAATCGTTAATCCGGGGACCGATGTCGGGATCGAAGAAAACTCGCCCCGAATCTCGAGGGCGGCCTGCGGCTTCATGTCAAACATGTCGATATGCGACGGACCGCCAAGCAGGTTGAACATGATCACGGACTTCGCCGGTCCGCGAATTGTTTCAATGAGATTCACGCCTTCTGCGGCCCGCGACCAATTCAAGCCGCCAAACAGCGACAATCCGCCAACTCGCATGACTTCCCGGCGAGTGATCCCATCGCAAAGATGATTCGCAGAGCCAAGGACACGCAGCATCTTCCTGCCCCTTATTTTCCGGATGTCTTCACCAACTTTTCGATCCCTGACTGATAAACTTACCAATTTTCAGTTGAGTTCGGCAACGTATGACTCGAAACAAAGAGAAATTTGTCCTCGAGCCGATTTCTTCCGTCGCTCCGCAGGCAGAGTGTCTCCAATGGAACTTCAACTTTGGCTCAAAAGCTGCGGGCACGCTCCTTGAGTGATGTCACCAGCTCTGCCTTTGCCTACAATCGCCCGGATGGGCTTTCCAACCAGATCGGAATACGCCAAACAGGACACACGCAGACATGTCTCAATCAAACACAACCCGACGCGGATTTCTGACGGCGACCGGCGGTATGGTTCTTGCCGGTTCCGCCCCTGCGATTCTTGGAGCAGCGGACAAGAGCGGTTCGAAACCACCGGTCATTGGTCCGGAAGGCCATCAGTACGAGACGCATCACGATTGCATGCAAATTCCGAGGCACATTCGCTGGCACGAGACACACGGTGTGGCTGTCGATGCTGAGGGTCTGATCTATGTGAAACACCGCACGATGACAGCCGATCCACAGGACGCGGTAGTCGTTTTTGATCGCCAGGGCAAGTTCGTCCGATCGTTCGGCAGCGAATTTCATGGAGGCGGACACGGGATTGATATTCGACGTGACGGCGCCGAGGAATTCCTCTATCTCTGCGACAACAAAGGTTATATCGCCAAGAGCACATTGAAGGGCGAGATTGTCTGGAAGCACGCTGCACCAAAGATCGCGCCGTATGAAAACGCCACGCCGTTCGAATTGAAAACGCCGGGCGAGTACGGCAAGGGACACCTGTTTAGCCCGACCAATATCGCATTTGCGCCAGACGGCGGTTTTTGGGTCGGCGACGGATATGGCTCACACTACATCATCAAGTACGACAAAGACGCCAACGTCCTTGGCCATTTCGGGGGAGTTGGCGACGGCCCCGGGCAACTGCGCACCCCGCATGGGCTGTGGTGGGACGATCGGATGGGACGCGAGCCGGCGTTGGTTGTTGCGGATCGGGCCAACGCGCGGTTGCAGTATTTTTCCGCAGAGGGCAAACATCTCAGCTTCTTCGACGACATGCTGTTCCCCGCCGCCATTGATCTCCGCAATGACGTGATGCTCGTGCCCGATTTGCACGCGAGGATCACATTGCTCGACGCCACCAACACGGTGATCGCTCACCTGGGGCACGACCCGGCCTGGCTCCAGCAGGTGTTGGCCGACAATTTCGCCATGCGCAAGCAACCAGAACTCTGGCAGGCGGGCAAGTTCATTCATCCCCACGACGCATGCTTCGACCACGACGGCAATATTTATGTCGCCGAGTGGGTGGCAATTGGGCGCGTGAGCTTTTTGAAGCATGTCGGTTGAAGTGTGCTGTTCGTCCCTGCTGTGAACCACCAGCAGAGGACAGCCAACACCGTAAACCGACGCAGCGATGTTCTCAGCGCCGCGCTGCAAAAGAATCTCAGTCGTACCGGATTAAGTGGGCAGATTCATCCATTCCGGAGGCGGGTCTGGTTGTTGCCAGACGCTCATCCCGCCATCGACGAGGAGCATCTGACCGTGGATATGTTCGGCGGCATCGCTTAGCAGAAACACGGCGGCTCCTCGGCAGACTTCGGCACCGGGAACAACGCCGTTTGGTGTATGCAATTCCATCCACTGTTTAGCGCGAGGATTTTGCAGAGCGGGTTCCGTGAGCGGCGTTCGGACCAAACCGGGGGCCATGCCGTTGACTCGAATACCGTGCGGTGCCAGCGACACGCAAAGCGAACGTGTCATCGCATCGATCGCGCCTTTGGATGTGTCGTAGGCGACATGCGTCGGTTCGGACAGGTGACCGTTGATGGATCCGATGAGCAAAATCCTGCCACGAATCCCGCGCCGCACCCACAGCCGCGCGAAGTGCTGGATCAGGACGTACTGCGAATACACATTGAGCTTCAGCGTGCGGTCGAAAACATGAAAATCCATTTCCAGAAACGGCTGATCGATAAATGTGCCGGCATTGCAGACCAGCATGTCGATGTTCGGATTCACCCGGAGTGCATCTTCAGCGACGTCCAGTGGCCCCTGCGGCATCGGCTCAGTGAGGTCACCCAGAACGATTGGAACAGATGCAGGCAACCAGTTTTGCGAACGCGCATGGCGTAGCGACTCTCCGTCAGTTCGCCGTCCATGCAGTACCACTCCAGCGCCGGCTTCGCACAATGCCTTCGCGATTTCCAGACCGATCCCCTGCGTACTTCCAGTCACGAAAGCATGATGATCTTTGAGTACCGACATGTTCAATCCATGAAGATGCGCTGATAATCTCGAAACATACAGTCGAGCAGATCGCGACCCTCGTCGGTAGCTCGGTAACGCACGAAGCCTTCGCCTGTTTCAGCACCAGTCTGGACGATTCGCACATTATCGTCGTCGCTGTACATCCACGCATCTTCCTGAAGCATATGAAAAATTCTATGGAGTGACTCTTCCGCAGCGGGCAGGAAAACTTCACCGTCAAGGAACAACTGGTAACCGTACTCTTCAAGTTTCGGCCACGGAAGGCCGCTACCGGTCCCGCGATAATAAGGTTCCAGAATCGAATGAGCGTCCGGCTTTACATTGGGATTGTGCAGCATGTCGATCGCGTTCCAAGGACAGATTGTCAACTGGTACAAGTCGCTACTGTCGTTAGGGGATCGATAACACATCTGGCAGCCGATGCAGCGGCTGGTATCGATTTGGTGATAACTCTCTGACGGCACCGGGCTGACGACTTCGTAGATGCAGTCAACCGGGCACACTGTTGCACAGGAATTGCAGGACGTACAGCTGTCCTTGTTGATCACGTTGAGGTAACGAGTTTCTTTTTTCCGATCTGCCTCTCGGGTTCGGAAATACTCCGTCATGGAAATGGTCATCGGATCGTTACTGCCTGTTATGTCCAGAAGGCTTCTATGTCAGCAAATTCGAACGCACCCGCGAATCGGGGACGAAACCGGCGAGCTGCTACAAAATCGTATCGCGCGTGCGGCTCTCCGGCAGGGAAGATCGTCTATTTTGGGTGTTCAGTCGCAGAACTTCCTGCCTCTGGGAAGAATATCGCCTGTCGCAGAACCTCCCGGTTGCGACATGACCACGGCAGAAAATGCCGCTCGGGTTCACCGTTCCTGACGGATTTTCTGATGATACCGATCCGCAGCCCCTTCAAGGTAGACTCGGTTTTGGAAGTGTGTTAACTTTCCACGCTCTTGACGTCGAAGCCAGTAAATGGCGTGTTCAAAGCGACGAGCGAAACCGCCCGAAACTTTGATCTGACGTTTGTGATTTTTTTCGTTCTATTCGGCATGGAGGCCGTAATGGGATTGAAGCGCACAAGTCAGCAAATAGCTGTTACCAACAACGTGCCCGTCATTGATGCCTCACGGACTCAAATCCGCTGGTTGATACGTCGCGACATGGATGAAGTTCTGTCGATCGAACAGGGCAGCTTTCAGTTTCCATGGACAGAAGAGGAATTCCTCTGCTGCCTGCGGCAACGGAACTGTATCGGAACCGTCGCAGAACTGGACCATAAAATTGTGGGATTCATGATCTATGAACTCCACAAATCGATGCTCCGAATTCTCAATTTCGCCGTCGCTCCTGAAACTTGCCGCAATGGCGTTGGACGCCAGATGGTGCAACGCCTGATCGACAAATTGTCACAGCAACGCCGTCGTGAAATCGTACTGGAAGTTCGAGAGACCAACGTGCCGGCTCAGTTGTTTTTCGGCAGCAACGGATTCCGTGCTGTCACCGTCCTTCGCCAGCACTACAACGACACCTGCGAAGACGCTTACTACATGCGTTATTGTCTTACGGAAGACGCAACGATTCCGTTCATTCCACACAACCGCCTTTCGGAATACGACGCCGCCTGATTTCGAGTTCGCTCGATCAGCGGCACGTTCTGCGGCCGACAAAAAAACACGCCTCGAATCCTGTCCGAAGTTCTTCGGGCAGGATTTCCTTTTTTGGTTGTCTGGCGAGCGGCATGCGTCAGCTTGCCGGTACGTTGGGCAAGGCCACGCGCCTACGTTTTCTGCAATACCCTGCTTAATTACTGGGAATTTGGAAATATTTATTCGCTTAACCCGATGCCGCAGGTGAGGCTGCTTTCAATGGACTCCTCGCCTGCGGCATCGGGTTAAACTTTTTTACGAGTGGCCGCGTGAAGTCTATCGACTCCGCTGGACCAGCAATGATGCGGGCATGCAAAGGATTGCTTCGGAAATCGTCGCGTCGCGTTGAAAAAATCGGTATCATGGCGGTTCGCTTTTGAACACCGATTTCCGGAGTCTGTCTGAATGTGGAATTCCAGAACATTTCTGATCTGTTGCACGGCCTCAATTCTGCTGTCGCTCAGTCCCCGCGCAATGGCGCAGGACGAGATTGAATTTAATCGCGATGTGCGGCCCATTCTGGCGGCCAACTGTTTTGAATGCCACGGTTTCGACGTCAAGACTCGCAAAGCGGAGAGGCGGCTTGATACGGCAGAAGGAGCGTACGCTGACCATGAAGGTTCGATCGCGGTCAAGCCAGGTGATCTGGCAGCAAGCGAACTCTGGAACCGCATTACAAGTACAGACGCTGAGGTCGTGATGCCTCCGCCTGAGTCAAAAAAATCCTTGACCGAGGCGGAGAAAGAAACCCTGCGTCGCTGGATCGAACAGGGAGCACCTTACCGGAAGCACTGGGCATTTGAACCGCCAAAGTCATCAAAGATTCCGATAGTCAAAAATGCTGCATGGGTGCGCAGTCCGGTTGATGCGTTTATTCTGTCAAAGCTGGAAGTGCAGAACCTGACTCCGCAAAGCGAAGCCGATCGCGAGGTGCTCATTCGCCGCGTCGCATTTTCGCTCACCGGTCTGCCGCCGAAAATTGAGGAGGTCGATGAGTACCTTGACGACACCTCTGCAGATGCGTATGAGAAAATGGTTGATCGATATCTGGCGTCGCCACATTTCGGGGAAGAGCAGGCAAGGCAATGGCTGGATGTGGCGCGCTACGCCGACACACACGGTTTACACCTGGACAATGAACGCGAGATGTGGGCCTATCGTGACTGGGTTGTTAAGGCCTATAACCAAAACCTGCCGTTTGACGAATTCACAAAATGGCAGTTAGCGGGCGACTTGCTTCCGGAGCCGACTCAGGATCAACTGATCGCGACCGGATTTAGTCGCTGCAATGTAACAACCGGTGAAGGTGGAGCCATCCCGGAAGAATGGCTGTATCGCTACGCCGTCGATCGTACGAGCACCACGATGCAGACCTGGATGGGACTCACGGCAGGTTGTGCCGTTTGTCACGATCACAAATACGATCCCGTGACGCAACGTGACTTCTATTCCATCTATGCGTTCTTCTATTCAACGTCTGATCCGGCAATGGACGGAAATGTCAGCACGACAAATCCGTTTTTGAAGGTGCCGACCGAGGCACAGAAAGTTACCCTCGAAGCCGCTCAACAACAGTCGATCACTGCGAAGAAAGCGTTGGAAGATGCCATTGCAACGACTGAGTACTCAGACCCGGCGAATGCCGTCGCCGAATCAGCCGCCGACATTGTCGAAGTCAGCGATGTGCTCATTGATGATTCTTTTCCGCTCGGTACTAATACTCGCAACACATCGCGAAACGATGCAACATGGCGGCTTGATCCGGAGTTCCGTGCAAAGTCTGGTCGCCGCGTCATCGAGCTGGCGTATGGCTCGAAGTATGACTTGAACCTAGATTTCACGTTGATTCCGGTCGTTGTTCCGAATGAGGGCCGACTGGAATTCTGGCTGCGAATTGATCCGTTTAATTCACCGACGGCGTTTGCCGTGCAATATAACGACAGCCAAAATCGACGAGTCGTCTGGGGCGACAAATCGACGATCGGCGTCGACCAGGCCGACGCAGATATGGGACCCGTTCCGATTGCCGGTGAATGGATTCGGGTTTCCGTTCCGTTCGAGTCGGCAGGGACGAAACCTGGTGCGCGACTGAAGAGCATGGTGTTGATTCAGAACGGAGGCAAGGTGTGGGTCGATGACATGCGAATCATCGGGACCAGCGACCGCACCAGGGATCCGCTGTCTTCATTTCAACGCTGGTGGGAGGTGAGCAAAGGTTCAAGTCCCGCTGGAATTGATGGTGAACTTCGTACTCTGCTGGTTGCCGGCCCGAGCGATTCGGTCACCGCCGAGCAACGCAGCAGGCTGCGGCGGTTCTGGCAGCAGAAAGTGCAGCGAATAGTAGAATCTCCTGTCGCCCAACTGCGTGAAGCAGCGTTGATCGCTGTTCAGGAAGTGGCTAATCTCAACGACACGATTTCAGGGACATTCGTCTTCAACGATCTGCCGACACCACGCGATGCATTTATCATGCTGCGAGGTCAATATGATCAGCCTAGCGATAAGGTGGAGCCGCGAGTGCCAACAGAATTTCCTCCGCTGCGAACTGCGGATGGCCAGCCATTCCCCGTCGATCAACGCGCGAATCGACTCGATCTGGCACGCTGGTTCCTGTCTGAAGACAATCCGTTGACGACGCGTGTCACGGTCAATCGTGTGTGGCAACAGTTGTTTGGTGTTGGGCTGGTTAAGACAAGCGACGATTTTGGGACACGTGGTGACATGCCTCGTAATCCGGAATTGCTCGACTGGCTGGCCGTGCATTTTCGTGAGTCCGGCTGGGATATGAAGCAGTTGTACAGACTGCTGCTGACGTCGGCGACGTTCCGACAGGATTCGGCGACCAGCCATGACCTATATCAACACGATCCTGAGAACCGTTTGTTGGCTCACGGCCCGCGCCTGCGACTGGATGGAGAACAACTCCGTGACAACGCGCTGGCAGTCAGCGGGCTCTTGAATTCGACCATGGGCGGGCGCGGCGTGATGCCGTATCAGCCACCGGGTATCTGGGAACCCGTCGGATACGAAAACAGCAATACACGCTTTTACATGCAGGATCACGGTACGGACTTGTATCGCCGCAGTCTTTACTGTTTTCTGAAGCGAACAGCACCGCCGCCATTCATGACCAACTTCGACGGCCCAAATCGCGAACAGTTCTGCTCGCGACGGGAACGCAGCAATACCCCGCTGCAGGCGTTGCAGTTGATGAACGATGTGCAGCATTTCGAAGCTGCAAGAGCCCTGGCGGAACGCGTGCTGGCTGAAGCCGGTGCGGACACACGTTCTCGTCTTGAGTTTATGTATCGCATTGTGCTGTCGCGCAAACCAAACGACAAAGAGATCCGTATCATGACGGAAGCGTTGACGACACAGTTGAAATTATTTGCTGCTGACAATGACGCTGCGATCAAAGCAATTCACGTCGGAGAATCAGAACCCAAAAAGGTCGCCGCCGGTCGCGCTACGGCAGCATGGACCATGATTGCGAACCTGATCCTGAATCTGGATGAGACTGTGACGCGGAATTGATCGATGTTGCATCGGCGGTGGGAAGAGACCGTGCAGTCGGTGAGGTTTAAGCAGACGCCCTGTGGAGGGCGTGGAATGTAGCCGTCTCGCTGCGTCGAGACGAGTCTTCAGGGAGGCCCAGAGAATGAAGATCCGACGTACAATTATTCTTCAGCTTCTTGCGACGAGACTCAACATGAGAACTGGTTGGGATTGACGCACATCGATAGACATAGGCTCATCACGCGGAGCGATGATAGCTACATTGGGTTGGTGAATCACACCACGAACATTACGTAGACAGAGATAAATGATGAACTCGATTGACGACTATTTACTGTCGCAGACACGCCGTCAGTTTTTCGGTCACGGTGCGCTGCGGATGGGTGGCATCTCAATGGCGTTGATGGCCGCTCAACGGGCAACGGCAGCTCAGGAAACAGCGGCGGTTGAACGAGTTCATCCGCCGTTGTCGGGGTTTCCGCATTTTGCGCCCAAAGCAAAATCCATTATCTATCTGCACATGAATGGTGGACCGTCGCAGTTGGACACATGGGACTATAAGCCGATCCTCGCAGATCACTTTGACAAGGATCTGCCGGATTCGGTCCGGATGGGCCAGCGTATTACGACTATGACCAGCGGTCAGTCACGATTGCCAGTGGCTCCGTCGCTGTTTAAGTTTGCTCGCCATGGTCAGGCTGGAACATGGGCCAGCGAACTGGTGAATCAGACCGCTCAGCACATTGACGACATCGCACTGATTCGCAGCGTACACACAAACGCCATTAATCACGATCCGGCATGTACATTTGTCACTACTGGCAGTGAAGTTCCCGGCAAACCGAGTCTGGGTTCGTGGCTGGCGTATGGACTCGGCAGTGAAAGCAACAACCTGCCTGCATTCGTTGTACTGACTCCGCGCTGGTCGTCGAAGCAGGCGGCTCAGGCATTGTTTTCGCGAATGTGGAGCAGTGGGTTTTTGCCATCAAGGTATACTGGCGTTGCGCTGCGAAGCGTGGGCGATCCGGTCTTGTACATCGATAACCCGGACGGCGTTGATGCCCGTCACCGGCGTGCAATGCTGGACAGTCTGGCAGAACTCAATCACCGCACGTTTGAACGCTTTGGAGATCCGGAAACCCAGACTCGAATTGCTCAGTACGAAATGGCTTTTCGGATGCAAAGCAGCGTGCCGGAGCTTGTTGATTTGTCCGGTGAGACGCAGGCAACGCTCGACATGTACGGGCCGGAGGTTTCGAAACCCGGCACATTCGCAGCCAGTGCGCTGCTGGCGCGCCGCATGGTTGAACGCGGTGTGCGAGCCGTACAGATCCTGCATCGAGGCTGGGATCAGCATGGATCGCTGCCGAGTGAAATTCGGCATCAATGTTACGACACAGACCAGCCCTGTGCAGCGTTGCTTCAGGACCTGAAACAGCGAGGTCTATTGCAGGATACGCTTGTGGTCTGGGGCGGAGAATTTGGCCGCACTGTTTATTCACAGGGCACGTTAACGGCCACAAATTACGGCCGCGACCACCATCCTCGC
Source organism: Planctomycetaceae bacterium (assembly GCA_947476295.1). Taxonomy (GTDB): domain Bacteria; phylum Planctomycetota; class Planctomycetia; order Planctomycetales; family Planctomycetaceae; genus SXXK01. The sequence continues at coordinate 14,167 of CANJQC010000145.1, forward strand.
TGCTTCAGCATGTGGCTGGCTGGCGGCGGTGTGAAAGGCGGCACAATGTATGGTGAGACGGATGATTTCAGTTACAACATCATTGACAAACCATGTCATGTGAATGACCTGAATGCAACTCTTCTGCATTGCCTTGGCATCGACCACGAACGTTTTTCATACCGATTTCAGGGGCTGGATCAGCGCCTGACCGGCGTGGAACCGCAACATGTGATGCAGGAGATTCTGGCATAAATACCAGACAAGCCGCGATCAATGTATACCCAAACGTTGCCAAAGTTTCTCGCTGTCAAATTCCCATTCCGGAAAGCCCGTCGGTCAGCCGTTCCACAAGGCCGCCGATGATCGGGTGACGTACTTCAAATTCGATGATCGATTCCTTCATCCGCTGAGAAAGCGTTTCGGTTGCAGCGGCACCTGTCGAAGCGGCTGCATTCGTCTGCGCAGCCGACGCCAGAGTTTGCTGAATCTCATCCGTCAGCGACTGCAGCGACTTTCGATGATCGGGATGAATTGACTCGGCACTTGCGAGTTCCTCCTGCAACGACTTAAGGATACTGAGCATTTCTTCCGGATTCATCTTGCCACTCCATAAATCGAACGACGTCACCTTCTCCGGACGACATCTCGGGACGACCAGGAGACAATGGACGATTAGCCTGATATTGTACTAGGATCTGACGAATGACGCTGCAAAGAATTGCTGACAAGACTTAGCGGGTCACGGAGGTTTTGTCAGGGGTTCTAAAATCATTGATTTGTTGAGGCCACTATGATCACTCTGCCTGTCTCCACCGGAGCTGTGTGGCCGTCTGTGGGATTCGGATTCTGGAAAGTCGAAAAAAGCAGCGCTGCTGAGCTGGCTCAGCAGGCCATCGCTGCCGGATATCGATATCTGGATTGTGCGTGCTGTTCGGCGACAATTGGAAGTGCGGTTTAGCGACAATTGGAATTCCCGGATGGTTTTTGAAACTCGTCTACTGTGGAGACATTGTTTTGGTCTTCTTTGCCGTTTCCACACGGAAGCTCGGCACGTTCAGTTCGATAATCACGCTGTGGTGCACGAGGCGGTCGATCGCTGCGGCGGTCGTCAACGTGTCCTTGAAGATCTGGTCCCATTTGCTGAAGACAAAGAACCAACCGCCACTTGTGCTGCGACTGATTCAGAATGAACGTGGTACGATGAGCTTGGTGACTTCACAACTCGTACTCGCAAAGAGCGGCGTAACAGTTGCTGTCGCGTCGAATACTCACCTGACCGATCCACTGAGCATCATGCCCGCCCATCTTAAATCGATTTTCGTCCGATGCCGGGACCAGATTCAGTCCATGGGCCGTTGGACAGCACC
>CANJQC010000146.1 GCA_947476295.1 Planctomycetaceae bacterium
GCGGCAATGGAACGCACGACTTCCACATGCCCGCGAATCACAGGCAGTTCCTCAGCCACGCATTCGAGACCGCGATCGATGCAGCCCGCCAGACGCTTCAGTGCCTTTTCTGCGGCGCCCCTTTTTTGTCGCAAGGCAACGTTCCACGGATCCCCGCACGGACTGTAACGCCTCGACCATGCGAAGACCGGGAGGATGCAGCGGACCTCCCTGATCATCGTTCAAAATTCCCTTAACCGCTGTGCAATAATCAACTACTCACCAATGGCTCACCAAACCACACGCGCTTCTTTGTCAGTTCCCGCACCACGTACAGAGTCTCGTGCCCTTTCTCTGGCTGCAGGCCATCAATGCTCAGCACGACGTCATCCACGTCACGATAGATTTCTGCCAGCCGCTCAGGATCCTGTTCACGAGCCGCCACGATCGCCTGATATCTCGCGATCACATCTTCGATGGCATCGTCAGAGACTTGAATCTGATAGCTGTCCTGCAGTTCACCCCGGATCTGCGGAACCGACCAGTGCCGTGAAAACCGACGGTGACCGATCCAGCAAAACACATCCCAGCCAAAGATCGAACGAGGCAGACAGATGGCCAGTTCGGCTTCCGGGCTGACGGTGCGATGATGGCCAGGACACGTTCGGTCGATACACTTCACTAGGCGACACACAATCTTCCGTGGTCCGTCCAGCGTCTCGATCCGATGCCGCCGATGATCACAGACATGCATCTTGCAGCCGCAGTGCCGACACTCGCGGTCTTCCACATCAAGAAACACCTGAACCAGCGCCGAGTCGTCCAACCACCGATGTCCCATCGCTTCGCTTCCCCGCATAGACCAATCGATGCAGGAAATCTACCGCATTATTCGCCAACCTGCCAAGACCATTCCTAGCCCGCCAGCGGCCCGTTGCTTTTTTAGGGGTTCTAAGTTTAGGGATGCCTTATGTTGGGATGGACATTCATGTCCAACCTAAACGAATCGCAGCAGTTTCATTGCCCGATGAAACTCCTGAACAAGATCTTTGCTGACTGACGCCGTACGATGGCCGTGGGCACATACGGCACCTCGCACGGCGATGATGTCCGGCTGCAGAGGGAGCAATTGCGGCAGATCGGCCGTAGTAACGCCTCCGGCAAGTGCCAGCTTCAGGCTATTCCGGAGCGTTTGCTGGCGGATATTCTGGAGTTCGCCAACGGTCAATTGGTTAAGTAAAGACGTGCCAGTCTTAGAGTGCGTGTCAATCAGCAGTACTTTGCAACCGGTTTGCACAGCGAATTCAAGGACGGCGTGGATCGCGGGTGAGTCAGCATGTTCGTGATCCGCATACGCTACGGCGACCCACGCATGATCGCCGGAAATCATCATTCGAACTCGCTGCCACTCAGTGATCCACGACGCAGCTCCGTGCGTTGCCAAGGCCTCAGCCAGCCCCAACTTGAGAAACTGGGGTGAGGCTGACTGGATGGCACTTTGCAGCGAGCTCAGATCGCCGGACTGCCATTCAATCAATTCGCCAAGTGCTAGGCTCAACGGCGGCACAATGCCGTTCATATTGCCCAAGGTCCTCGCAATTTCAAGTATTACGTCAGGAGCGGCGCAGCCAAGCGGTCCGCGATGAGGTTCTTTAACGTCGATGACATCTGCACCACCAGCAGCGGCAGCGATGGCTTCATCTGCATTTCGCACGGAGACCAAGAGTTGCGTCATTAGGCAAACCATCAGGGGTCTGGCGCTTAGATTCTCAAGCGACTCAGCCACTCACTTCGATGAAGAAGATTCACGTCGATTCACAATTGGTAATGTCCAATACCTATCCAGTGAGACATTGCGGATGCAAAGATCTCGCGGCGGCGGGTAGAAGAACCTGACTCAAAGGGTCTACCTGCAGAGCACTGTCCCGGAGAGTCAAGCGACGCAAAGACTTCAGACCTCAGGTGAGGCTTCCTCAGATTCAGTTTCTTCAGCTTCCTCTTCGTCGCCTTCAAGGTCAGCGTCGAGATCGATGTCATCGACAGCTTCGGCGTCAACATCGACTTCAACCTTGACTTCGTCGTCATCAATGACTTCACCAATTACGGCGGTCCCAGACTGAATGAGCGGCGTTCCGTCCGGGTTGAGTGCTTCCTTCATTGGCTGCATGAAGTAGCGTCGCTTGCCGCGGCCGAGAAGTGTGGCGAGTAGCTCGTCGGCTTTGTCTTTCTCGTGATACAAGAAGCGGCCCTCTTCCCGCATCGTGCTGCTATACACAACCCAAATCAGCCTCCGCCGCTGCATGGCCTCTTTGGCACGCTTGGTACGAGGCTTGGCCGCTTTTCGTTTCTTGGGGGCCGCACCATCTTTGTCGCCCTTGGTGGCGCGTTTTTTTGTGGTGCCTTCTCCCTTATCACCAGAGGCTTTTCGGGTGGCTTTTTTCTTGGCCGTTCCGGCTTCAGCGGCCTCAGCAGCTTCCACTTCACGACGCATTGACAGACGACTCTTAGCCATGTTTCCTACCAGACAGCAAATGTTAAGGGCGCCCGCGCCGGCCACAGACCGGCCTTCCAGAGCGCCCCCGCAGAATTCTTGGGTCGGCAGGATAGCACGGCGGGCGTTGAGTTTCCAGCCAGGCGGAAAAGTTGGGAATTGACTGCATTTACCGCGACCTCGCCTGGACGCGGTCAACGACGATCTGGATGGCTTCGACCATGCGTTCCCAATTGATGTCATGGACGTTGATGGGATGACCGATGGCCTCGAGCATAGTGATGGTAAGTTGTCCTCCGAGGTGCTGACGAAATTCTTCCAGGCCGTTAAACAACTCATTCGTCTGTTGCAATGCCGGGTGACCGAAGAGCAGCCCAAGTTGTTCCAGTGCCATCAGCACGCGGTCGGCATCTTCCGTGGGGAGTCGATGCACCAAGCTTGAGTAAACAGTATCCACCGCGACACCAATCGCCACGGCTTCACCGTGCCGCAGTTCGAAGTTGCTCATCGTTTCCAGTTTGTGAGCCGACCAATGACCATAGTCCAGTGGTCTTGCTTCAAGCATCTCAAAAGGATCACCACCCGTTGTAATATGTCGCAAGTGCCATTGAGCAGACTCCTGGATCACCGGCCAGCAGGCTGGGCCTCGCGCGGCGATTGATTCAGCATCGCGGAGGATACGATTGAAGAAAGCTGCATCCTTGAGCAACGAAACTTTCACTGCTTCGGAGAAGCCGCAGCGGAAGTCGCGGTCGCTGAGTGTCTCCAGCAGCGTGCGATCATTGATTACGCCCCAGGGAACGGCAAAGGAACCGAGCCAGTTTTTCTTCTGAAACAGGTTGACGCCATTCTTCACGCCGATGCCGGAGTCGGCCTGAGCCAGCGTCGTTGTCGGGATGCGAATCAGCCGCAGGCCACGATGCGCGATTGCTGCAGCAAAGCCAACCGCGTCCAGAACTGCGCCGCCACCAATGACAACAACATAGCTGCGACGATCCATGTCGGCTTCGTTGAGCACCTTCAGCATGCGTTCAAGAACATGTACGTCGTTCTTGACGGCCTCACCGCCGGGCACCATCTGCGGATTGCCGACGACCTGGAATCGGTGATTGTTTCTGCGGGCGAACGAACGAAGTCGCTGCCGAAGATCCGGGTTGGCATTGGCGACATGTTCGTCAAGCCAAAACTGGACTCGCGGGGTTCGCGATTCGGAAGATTCGAGCAAATCCGCAAGAACGTCAGAATCGCCACCAAGCACATCACCGGTAAATCGCAGGCGATGTCGGAAAGTGACATTAAAATCGACATCCACGGAACTCCGTGAAGCCAACGCTGGGCCATCGAGCGGTCGTTTCATGTGAAATAGGCAATTCGTAGCACGGGAGGTGAAGTCCGTGGGGATTCTTTTTGCGTGAGCCAAATTTTGAATGCCGCAGTCACCTGCCACGTGCCGTTATTCGGGCAAGCAAGGTTCGGCGGAATGTGTTGTGACTTCCTGGTGGCTCGTGTTCCATGATTCACACCTTGACGTACACAACCCACACAGTCAAGAGGATAGCCCGTTGAAGTACAAGTTGGCAACTGACTCCTTTGAGATGTTTTCTGTGTCATCCTCATCTCAGATCGCTCAGAAATCCGGCTCACTTGAACAATCACTACGATCGCTATTTTCGGCACCTGTCAAAAAACAAACCGGCAAACATTGCGGTTCGACTCCATCACTGGAGCGATTCAGTCCGAAAACAATTGCGGTGTTCCCCGCGAGTGACAAGTCAGATCACTGATCAAACAAGAGTGCTGCGTGTGCATTCGAAGTGGTCCGGGCGGTAACTCAAAGAACGATGTCCAGGAGATTTTCTATGAAGGCGTTTACACTCACAGCTGCTCTGGTCGTATTCTCGATCGCGAGCAGCGTACAGGCTGGCCTGTTCCACAAGCACAGCGGATGCGGATGTGCTCCAGAGCCAAGCTGCTGTGCTCCAGCTGAAGCCAGCTGCTGTGCTCCAGCAGGCTGCGGCAATGGTTGTGGCGTAGCTGCTGACCCAAGCTGCTGTGCTCCAGCAGCAGCAAGCTGCTGTGCTCCAGCGGCCTGTGGCAATGGCTGTGGCGTAGCTGCTGACCCAAGCTGCTGTGCTCCAGCGGCCTGTGGCAATGGCTGTGGCGTAGCTGCTGATCCAAGCTGCTGTGCTCCAGCAACCTGCTGTGCACCAACAAGCTGCTGCAATAGCTGCGGTGACGGTTGTGGCTGCGGACACAGCTGCTTCAAGATGCCAAAGTTCCGTTGCCCAAAGATCCGTCTGCCAAAGCTGCATTGCCCAAAGATTCGCCTGCCTAAGTGTAACTTTGGCTGCGGCAGCGGATGCGGTTCAGCTTGCGGTTCATCTTGCGGTTCAGCTTGCGAACCAAGCTGCTGTGCTCCAGTTCAGGCATCATGTGCTTGCCCTTGTAACTGATATCGAATCGGCGAAAGGGTAAGCTGATTATCCGAAGTGATAGCAGATGCTGACGGTGAAATAGAGAGTGGATGTCGTGATCCACTCTCTGACCGTGTCTGACAATTCGATCAGTGCGGATTGAAAAAATCAGAAGGCTCCCGGCAGACATCCGTGTCGAACGGGTAAAAGTCGATCCTTCCGCCCAGAAGTGCTGAGGAATCTGAATCGGTTCAGCGACGAACAGATTCACATGGGGAACACGCCCGAGGGATTCGTCCCGAACCGCGGTTCCACCAGAATGGATCAGCAACCGGGTGGAATCGTAGGTGAAAATCAGAACGGCGATGAGATCTGCTTCCCAGCGTCTCATCGCCGTTTCTGTTCTTAGTCAGGGGACTTCGGCTCCGCAACGATGCCTGCGGAACACTCCCAGATGCCCACGATGCTTTTGCCAGATTCTGATATCAGGCCGAGAATCTGCTCAAAGCCTGTGAAACGAGTTGCCTCGCAGGAATTTTCTGCCAAAATTGGGGCAGACTGATCAATCCCTTAGGTCCGATGCGAGTTGCCTGCCACTAATAGCGAGCCCACCCTTATGTTGCTCATGATTCTGCGGGTCGCCTACCTGTTGATCTGCGCAGGTGCCATCCTTGCGTACATTACGTCGGACGTTGATCAATCCGATTCGATTTTAACCCCGATGGTCATCAACGGCCAAAACTTGATGGTCCCGAAAGCGACGGTGGGCGGCAGCGTGAGTATGCCCGCCATTATTCGCAACAACAAAGCGACGGCGTTTCTCACCCTGCTGGCAATTTCACAGATCTTCACGGTGGTGGATCTTGGCATTCGCAAGAAACGAATCGACGTGATTTCCGGCATTTACTTCGGCGTGCTGGTGGGAATTCTGCTGGCATATCTGTTCATTCAGTCGCTGACCCCCGTCATTCCGCAAACTCATCCCTATCACACAGCGGTGGTTCTGATCACGCTGCTGGCGTTTCCGTATATCTGCGTGTCACTCCTCCTGCAGACCAAGGACGATTTTCGGTTTGTGATTCCATACGTTGAGTTCCAACGCGACCTGAAGAGCGGTCGACCACTTGTCGTTGACAGCAGTTCGCTCATCGATGGCCGCATTGCAGACGTGGTCGAAACGCAGATCATCGAATCCCAACTCATCGTTCCGGACTTCATTTTGGCGGAAGTTCAGGACGTGGCTGACAGCAGCGATAAAAACCGACGCATTCGAGGACGTCGTGGGTTGGAAGTTCTTGCGAAGATGCAACAGAGCGTTAATGTTGATGTCAAGGTGATGGAAACAAATCGCGCTGATTACAAGAGTATGACGGTGGATCAAAAAGTTGTAGCTCTGGCTAAGCAGATTCGCGGCGGAGTAATCACCAACGACTTCAACCTGAACAAAGTTGCGAGCGTTCAGGGAATTCCTGTGATCAATCTGAATGACGTATCGCACGCACTGCGACCGCGCTACATCCCCGGCGAACGTCTGCAGATTAAGATCATTAAAGAGGGCGAAGGCCCCGGTCAGGGTGTTGGCTATCTGGACGACGGCACAATGGTTGTCTGCGAGAATACAGCTCACCTAGCGGGTAAGGACGTCAGCGTGATCGTAACCAGCGTGCTGCAAAGCAGTGCGGGGCGGATGATCTTTGGTAAAATGGTATATCAGGCGGGCCAGTAGGAATTTTTGCAACCTGCGTTTTTTATCCGCCGAAGCAGGACCGTTCAGACTGATCCGTCAACAGACATTTCCCCCTGATTCCTCGCCACTGTTCTACGGTGTGACAAAACATTAGACTCCGCCGTTGAATGTTCAACCATTCACGAAAAACGCCACCCACGGAGAGATGCGTTGTCACGGGAAGAAAGATATTCAGACGCTCAGTTGGCAACATTTGGCATCGACCGCTCTGCAATTCCTCGGCATGTCGCCATCATCATGGACGGTAACGGGCGGTGGGCTCAGAAGCACGGATGGCCGCGGATGGAAGGTCACCGCCGCGGCGTGGCATCGGTCCGCTGCGTCGTTGAAGAGGCGTCACGACTGGGGATGGAGCAGCTCACGCTCTACTGCTTTTCAAGCGAGAACTGGAAACGCCCGCCGAAAGAACTTACACTGCTCATGCACCTTCTCAAGCAATACCTTGTGGAAGAACGACGCGAAATTCAACGACAGGGACTGCGATTTAAAGTCATTGGCAGGACGACAGAACTGGATCCGATGATTCAGGCGGAGATGCAGAAGACCATCGAGGCTTCTAAAAGCAACGACGGGATGACACTTTGCCTAGCGATCAACTACGGTGCTCGGTTGGAGATTACGGAAGCCGTGCAGCGGATTGCGGAATCCGTTAAGAAAGGACTGCTTCGTCCGGAAGACATTTCGGACAAAACAGTTGCCGATCATCTGATGACTGCCGGGATGCCCGATCCAGATCTGCTTATCCGCACTGCGAGCGAATACCGTATCAGCAATTTTTTATTATGGCAGATCAGTTACTCAGAGATCTGGGTGTCTGACAAGCACTGGCCTGAATTTCGCGAAGACGATCTGCGGGAGGCCATTCGCGATTTTGCGAGAAGGGATCGCAGATACGGTGGGCTCTCGGCGGTGACGTAGGATCGCATTCAAGCACGATGAATATTCACGTCCGTCGGATTCCAAGTGAGACTACAGCTGCGAAATGCGTTGCGACATCAACCTAGCAAACCCATGCCAGTTTCTCGGCAGCGTGAAGTGTTTTCGTTCAGTGAATGGTTGGGATGACGAAGCCGGACAGGAATGTCTAACCCACAAAGGACTCTCAGATAAATGCTTGGCTGGCGATTGGTGATGTCTGCGATTCTGATCCCCAGCATGGTCGCACTGTTCTGGCTGGATCACCAACAGGGGAATTCGGCTCTCATCCTCCTGGGGTTTTGCCTGTTCGTTGCCGTTCGCAATGCATATGAGCTGACGGACTTGATGAACATTCGCAACATTCAGCCGCACTTTGCTGTGACGGCGCTGTTGAGTAGTCTCGTTGTGCTGGCGGGCTGGGGTCATGTGTTGTTTTTGAAATCTGAAGAAACTTCGACTGCTGCATTACTGATGTCGCTGGGTGGGATCGGATCGGCACTCACGATTTCTTTTGTCGCGTTGCTCGCGCTGGAGGCATTGCGTTATCGTGGACCTGGACGTTCGATGGAATCTCTCGGCGGAAACCTGCTGACAGTTTTTTACGCTGGCGGACTCATGTCGGTCACCGCTCAGTTGCGCTGGTTTCCAAATCCACAGATGGGATATTTTGCGATCGCATCGATGATCATCTGCGTCAAATCCGGAGACACCTTTGCGTACACTTTCGGCCGACTGTGGGGCAAGCGGAAACTCGCGCCAATCCTGAGTCCCGGAAAAACGCAGATGGGATTAGTCGGAGCCATTTTCGGGAGCACACTCGGTGGCTGGCTGTGGCTGACGTTTGCCGGCGAACTGTTCGATGTCACGATTACGCGAGGATCGCTGTGGAACGTAATGGCGTATTCTGCGGTCATCGGTCTAATCGGGCTGGTGGGCGATCTTTGCGAATCACTCATCAAACGCGACGTGCAGAAGAAAGATTCAGCGATTCTGATGCCTGGCTTCGGTGGCCTGCTGGATATCCTCGATAGCCCACTATTCGCTGGTCCATTCGCTCTTGCATGGTGGACGCTGTGGCCGCCCGCCACGTAGGATGAAATCAAATCTTGACAGAGCACTAGGCCGGGATTTGCCGCGAGTTTGAAGGCGGTTCAAAAGAGCTCATCGTAGTGCATCAGATCATCTTCTGTGACCAGTTGGTACTGGCGTTCTTTCAGCACACGCAGCGCCTCATCTGTTTCGCTGACGAAAATGGCAACGGCACCGCGGTTGTTCTTGCGATACATAAGCGGATACACGTACTGCACGTTCAGTTCGGCAGACATCAGGCTTCCCAAAACTGCGGTGTGCGGCTGGTCAGCATCCGGCAACAGTACTCCGATGACGTCGGTTTCAAACATCGTAAAGTTTGCAAACGTCAGCAGTTCGTGAGCGCGTTCGTAGTGATTCACAATCACTCGCGCGACGGCGCAGTCAGCGGAATCCAGAATGCTGAGCGCCATGATCCGCAGGTCATCGCGTTCAATTACGCGCAGCAGTTCGTGCAGAGAGCCTACGCGGTTTTCAAGGAACACGATAAACTGACGCAGACACGGCCAGTCGCGACCTCGTGAGGTCGCTGGCTCGATCATGGAATCATCTCCGAATCCTGAACTCATCGTGAACCAACTCCGTTGTAATGTGTCGCTAAACTCAACTGCTCGAAAGGAACATCAGGCACTTTTGCGAAACGATTCGCGACCGTCAATGATCGAACTGGCATCAAATCGTTTTCCGAAGTATCGCGAAATGGCCAATGGATCGCTGAGGACCTTTTCGGCACTGCCTGATACCAGAACCTGTCCGTCACAGATGATATAGCTGCGATCGGTAATCGTCAGTGTTTCACGTTCACGATGGTCGGTGAGCAGAATCGAGATGCCGCGGTCTTTGAGTCCTTTGATGATGTCCTGAATACTGTGAATCGTGACCGGATCGATGCCGGTAAAGGGTTCATCCAGCAGAATGATCTGCGGGTCGCTGGCAAGAGCACGAGCAATTTCCAAGCGACGACGCTCGCCCCCGGACAGTGATCCGGAACGCTGCGCCCGCTTTTCCCAGAGACCGAATTCTGTCAGCAGTTGCTCAATCCGCTCGTTGCACTTCCTGCGATTAAGGCCTCTGTATTCCAGAATTGCAAGGATGTTTTCGGCGACCGACAGCTTTGAAAAAATACTCGTGTCCTGAGGAAGATAACCCAGGCCATTCTGAGCCCTGCGATACATTGGCCATCGCGTGACGTCCTCGCCGCGAAGCAGCACCCGTCCTTCGGTCGGCGCTATGAGTCCACAGGCCATGCGGAAGCTGGTACTTTTGCCAGCTCCGTTCGGACCGAGCAATCCGACAATTTCGCCTTCGTTGACGTAAAAGCTGACACCGTCAACCGCTCGCTTACCGGGATAATCTTTGACCAGTCCATCACATGACAGCAACGCCATCGGAGAATCCTTCTCGCGAGTTCGCAAACCTAGAATCGTTGGAGCAGCAGCAATGCTCGCCCGTATCCTACCGTATCTTCTTCATCCTGAATATATTGGGATAAAACGGGGCTCGGTAAAGCGGATAACCCGCATCGGAATGCATCCTGTCCTGAGGGAGATGTCTGTAGTCTGATTCTGAAATGGTGTGGTTTTTTACCGAGAATCCTTTGCTGTCATTCAAGAACGGTACGCCGTGCGGCCAGAATATGAATAGTGCTTTTCCGATCAGATCTTTTTCCCGAACGGCGTATCGGTGGCTTTGGATGCCTCGCAATGGACGGCTCCAGTAATCGAACAGTCTGCTGTCCTTGCTGGCCGGTGAGTTGTCGCCACACATCAGATATTCATCTTCGGCGAGCTGCAGGTCGAACAGACCGCGATAGCGAGCTCGCTGCTCCGTGACAAAGCGAACGTACTGTTCCCCGTAGATTACGGGCGACCTGAGGTTCGACGCCAGACTACGAAATTCACGGCTGTCAACTTCGCACGCACGGGATGCACCGGACGACGGATTTTCGCTGCGGCCCATTTCATCCGCGTAATCCAGTACGTCGGCTCGATAGTAGATGTCCCGCCGAAGGCGCAATGAGGATGCCTTGACATCCGTGCCTTTGGCGGCGATGCCAGCCGGAGCGAGTTCCTGTTCGCCCGGCAGATTGAATCCGTCTGTTACAAAGGTGACTTCTTTGTCCCACGGCACCACCGAACCATTGATCCAAAGCAGGACGCGATCATCCACATTGGCGAACGAGAACTGATACTCTCCATCACCCGATTCACCGGATTCCGCCGTCGCAACAACATCACCTTCAGAGTAGGTGCCGTTGACATCGCGATCTCGCCGAACAATTTCAACCTTGCCAGAAGCAGGGTGAAACCGTGCCTGCACGGCGCGTACGCCTTCGATCAGCTCAAGGACAATGACGGCTTCGAGAGACGAATTCTGAATCTCAAGCGTCGCATCCAGAGTCAGGTCGTTGACCCAGTACAAATCGCCGTCATCCAAAGGCTCGTTGTTCATTCGGGGAGAACGAAATTCGACGGAATTGAAGCCGCAGTAATCGGTGACGAGCATTGGCTCCAACGGTGACAGCGACGACGTTGGTTCTGTTTCCAGAGATTGCCAGCGAGAGTGCGTGGGCACCAGATGACGATATCTAAGCCACTGAAGGTCATTGGTGGGATTCGTCAGGCTGTAACTTCTCGACAACGGATCTGGATGCCAGCCGCCCTCCCGCATTGGCCAACCACCCATAGTCTTGTCGGTCGATGTGTAGACGGATGGCACCCATCGCTCTTCTGCACCAGCGTCCAGAAGTGCCTGCGGCGGGTGAGTGTCATCGTAGACCAGAAGCTGGATGTCCTGTTGAGTCACAGGGTCTGCCTTGCGACGAATGGTTGCTTCCTGTTCGCCTCCCGCCTTGACGTAGACATCTCCCTGTCGGAACTCAATTGTCTCGGACGGCAATCCGATCAACCGCTTGATGTAGTTGACATAGGGTTCTTCCGGGTTCTTAAAGACAACGATATCGAAACGTTTGAAGTCACTCACCTGCTTGTTGACGACGATGCGATCGCCGTTGAATACAGGATCGTTTTCCACCTCGTTTTCAAAACGGCAGTTTGGGCACGTCGATCTCAGCACGCGACCTTCCGGATTGATGACTCCGGAATCCTGATATACCTCCTGACTTGCCCCGATCGTATAAGGCATTTTGCATCCCGAACAGGTCACCTCTTTGTGACGACCGTACAGCGTTGGTGCCATCGATCCCGTGGGAATCACAAAGGCTTCGGCTTCGAAAGTCTTGAACACGAACGCCAGAATAAAGGCAATCGCCACCGCTTCGATGGTTTCTCGCATTCCTTCCTGACGCCTAGGAGTTGCCTTGCCAGTGACTGCCGGTTCAGATTCTTTTTTTGCACGACTGGTATTCATAAATTCTGTTTCCGGGACCAACGTGGAGTTGGTGACAGACCAAAGAGCTAAGTATTTCACAAACGGCGTTTATAGGATCGGCACGACGCTTGAGCTCCCAATACGGCTGGCGTGGAAGCTAAATGTCTAATTCGACACGGTGCCGATTTTATCACGATAATCTACCGAATATAGCGTATTCTCGACCACTCGGGTACTCGGATCATTCGCCGTGTCCCACCGATCTCCAGCACCGCAGGTCTCGAAGGCAAATGTACCAGAAACGGACGTCCCAAGAGCAATCGGTGCGGCACGCACGGGTCCGGCCAGCTGCGACTGTCGGACGATACCGGACTGTTGTCGCCCAGCACAAAATAACAATCCGGCGGCACAGTGAATTCGGATTCCACCGCATGGCGACGACGTCCAGGGGTGTAGAAAACGTCACGAAACATCTCCAGATCCTCAATACGCACGGTGCCGCCCTTCACTCCCAGTGCCCAGCGTCGCTGCTGCTCCACTTTGATCGCAATCTGAAAGGCTTTCTCAGCATCCATATTCTGTCCCGGCCCGGAGGCGACGGTTGATTCCAACGCGGTGTTGGCAGAATCGGCATCGCTGATTTCGAATGGATCAAAGCACGGCTGGCCGTTGACTGCGACAATCACCTGCTGATCGAAATTTGATACTTCCAGCAGCAAATCTCCGCCGTCAGAGTTTCCCGGAGTCGGCCATGTCTCAGCAGGAACAAAACGTCCTGACCGGATCACCGTGCCTTCATCAACGTCAATGAGCTCCACCAGCGTCGTCTTTGGATTGATCACGACACCGAAGATCTGATTGCCCACGGGGACTTGAGCCTGAATCGTGTCTGGCGGCGATGTCCATGCAATTCTGCTTCGCAGCATCAGATCGCTGACGACGTATTCAGGAGACTCCACCATCGCGTTGTAGCCGTATCGATCGGTTACCGGCGACAAATGCGACAGCGCCGCCAGCCGATAGATGGCCGTCTTAAAGGAAGCACTTGTCGCCTGCCGCAGTAAGTCCTGCTGCAGATCGTCTGGCATTACGCCTTCGCAGCGAAGCACTCGTCGCTCATCATCAAAATCTAAACGACTGCTCCAGGTAATCGGCATCGAATTGTAGCGTTCCTTCAACGCCGCCCAGTCCCCAAGAGACTCCTCGTCCATCAGTGGCGTTTCAGCAAGATGATGACCGCCAGACCAGCGCCAGTTGCGAAAACGAAGCCAACGAGTTTCCTGAACGGTCGCTGCATCCTTCGGAGGCGCAGCAGTCACCAATAAACCGTTCTCGGCCTTCCAGCCGTCGTCAAGTTCCCATGGCATCTGCCAGTCTTCATCATCCGCCAGATAGTGCAGGTTACAGACAGGGATTCGCGTCGCCAACTGTTGCTGAAAATTCTTTCGTGCAATCTGCCCGTTGATGAACACGTCGCCGTTCATAATCTGAATTCGATCACCGGGCAACCCGGCAACTCGCTTCACGTACGCTTCGCCGGGGGACGCCGGATTTCGAAACACGACCACTTCCCACCGTCGAGGCTGACGAAAATCGTACACATGTTTCTGCACCAGCAATTGATCGCCGTGACTGTTCGGCACTCCTGACACATCGATATTGATCTGTCCGCAGTTCGGACACGTCGCATACCGCCGCGAACCTTCAGGCTCCGTGAACACTGGGGCACTTGAGTCCACTGAATCATCAAAGGCGACGCCAAACGCGAAGTCATAACGACAGGACGGACACGCAATTCGACGATGAAATCCCAACAGACCCGGCGCCATTGACCCGGTGGAAATCAAAAACCCCTCCAAAATGAAGGTTCGCAGCAGAATCACGGCAATCACAAAGCAAATGGCCAGATCGATTGCACTTCGCAACCAACACAGGTCAAATGGTTCGTCGTGAACTTTGCGGCGCGGCATAATTGCGTAGGTCAGTTGCTTGGCAACTGAGATTTTCAAGAGTCCAGTGTTTAGCGTCGATTTGCGGCGTATTGAGTCGCGAAAGATAACGAATTCGGCTCTGTGCGCAAATTCGCATTTTGGAAACATAAATCACCGTGCTTTGCCGCACTTTTCTGTCCTGATGTGAAATTTTTAAATGCCAGCTTCGCCTGCGATCCAATGTGCCCCGACACTCCGTGGCGGGAATTCTCGCTGCGGAGCATCGAGGCACAATGATGCGAGCCATGCGATGACGAAGCAGAAAGCGACTCAATGACCGCCTCGCCAATCGTCCTCCCAGAAATCCGTTTTTTACTGATCGTCGCGGTTGCAATCACTCATTTCGTCTTTGAAACCCCGTACGCGAAAGCGCAGGAAGCGGCAGGGCGAACTTCAGACGTCTTGCTGAAGGATTTTGTTGATAACTGTGTCTTGATTGAACCGGGGACGGATAAGTTCCCTCAGCAGTTTCAGATGGGACGTCATTTTGAAAGTCCGTTTGCTCTGCCAGAACGCACGGTCTCACTGTCGCATAGTTTTCGAATCAGCAAATTCGAGATGACGCAGGAACTGTATGCTGCGATCGTTGGCAAAAATCCCAGCCGCTGGAAAGGACCACGCAACTCGGTCGAATCCATGACGTTCCTTGACGCTGAGATATTTTGCACCAAACTGACGGTGCAACTGCGCGCCGCCAAACTCCTCGCACCGAACGAAGTTGTCCGCTTGCCGACTGAAGCGGAATGGGAATACTGCTGCCGCGCGGGAACGGACACACTCTACAGTTTCGGAGATTCCGCAAGCACTGAAGCGGATCCTGACGCGGGCACTTCGATCCTCAACGACTACGCATGGCACACCGGAAACGCCGCTGGAAATGATCCGGCCGTTGGAGTTCTGAAACCAAATCCCTGGGGTCTGTTCGACATGCACGGCTACCTCTGGGAATTCGTCTCCGACAAGTACATTGTTCCCGATGCGACCAATTCAAATGCCCCGGATTCAGCAACTGCGGGTGCATCCACGCGCATCATCCGAGGCGGATCCTGGCGCGACCACGCCTCACACCTAACCTCCGGCACGCGCTTGCCCATCCCTGACCACGTCTCCAGCGACGCCATCGGCTTCCGCTGCGTCATCGGGTTAAACTTATTGACCAGATGACCGGCAATCCGGGTTCGGCGTTGAGGTTATATAACTTGATGCGGTTGCCCAGGTCGCCTGCCGAAGACTACCATATGTGTCGCTTCCGAGACGCACAAGAGTCGTTGGCGAAGGGGGCCAACGGTCGCGAGTCGCGGGTCATGTCGAATACATTCTACTTTTCTCCTTCGGTTGATTTATGGCATCGTTCTTCAAATCCACTCGCCGCGTCGAATTCTATGAGACGGATATGGCGGGGATCGTTCATTTCTCCAACTTTTACAAATGGATGGAACAGTGCGAACACGAATTCTTCCGTTCGCTGGGGCTGTCGATCGTCCGGAATCAGCCGGACGGCACTAC
>CANJQC010000147.1 GCA_947476295.1 Planctomycetaceae bacterium
GATCGCGTATCCCCAACCGATGTACACGCATGGATTCAAGCACGCTTTCCCAGCACCGTAACGTCCCGTCGCCAGTCCGCCTACGCTGAATACAAAGCCACCATCAAACGCGCAACAAACCAACCCGAAACAACTTAGGAAATTGACCAGGCCTGTCGTATGCCGTCGGTGTTTTGCGATACCATCCCGGATGGCCGACCGGGGCTCCGCGCTTCTTTTTTGTGTCCACTGCGGCAGGGGTTGTCGCCGAAGCCGTCTTATCGCCGGAGTCCCGCTTCTGCTGATTGGTGGCGAACTTGTTCTGGCGTTCCAGTTTCAGTTCGAGCTTCACCTGGTCCAGTTCGCGTTGCAGCCGCTCGTCTTCGGCGACGAGCCGTTCGTTGCGAGCCCGTTCGGCATCAATCGTGGCATGCAAGGCCCGCCGAGACTGTTCCTCCCCATTCGCCAGCAACACCAGCGTCCCCTCCCCCGCCCCGCCCAAATGCGGGCAGTGGCTCACATGCGGACATTTGTGTTCATGTTTGGGGTAAAAACTGAATCCCATCGGCATCCTTCACGAATGCCAATACTCTACGCAGATGCAAAATTCTCGCCAAGAGCAGTCCCAGAGCGACTAAACTGTTACAGGTTGAACCAATACATATTCGGTTCCTGACACCATTGTTTTTCTGACACCATTGTTTTTCTGTCCGAGAAACGCCCACCGCACGATCGCGGTATTGTAAATGCCATGCTCACCAAACAGTCCGCCATGCTTGCGAAAGATACGATTGATCTTCTCAGCGGTGAGCACCTGAGCAAACGGCAACCTTGGCTGCAGCATGTTGATGGCTCAGGTACAGTTCACCGAGTACAAATTCCGTCTCGTGATGACGATGTTCGGCGTCACTGCGGCAAGTGCGATCTGAGAGTTCGGGAGAGCTGATCAGACAGTCTTTCCAGAATGCCGGACGACGTTGAAAAACGCGACTTTCTCAGTCTCAAAATCCAAATGGCTTGTCATCAGATTGATTGTCGGAGCGATCATCGCGATTGTCCTGCCGGCAACGCACCAGCTGGCCAGCTGTGTTCAATCCACGGCTGTCTGGCGTGCGCGGATGGTGGCGGGGGCGGATTCCTGAGTTTGTGGGCGAGCATCGTGGACTTCGCGATAGACCTGCATCACTTCGTCCAGCATGCGGTTTTCGTTGAAGCGATCTCGTACCATCTGCTGGCCAGCGGCGGCGATTCGGCGGGCTTTGTCACGATCCTTAAGCAGCTCAATGATACGATCCCCAAGGCTGCGACTATCCGATGGTGGCACGATCAGACCATTCATATTGTCGTCAATCACGGTCATCACGCCGCCCACGCCGGATGCAATGACTGGGCGCCCCAGTGCCATAGCTTCCAGCATCAGGACGCCGAGTCCCTGCTGAAGCGATGGCAGGCAGAAGATATCTATGGCCTCAAGATAACCGGCCATCGCAACGCCGCCGTCGACAAACGTCAGTCGCTGAGACAACTCCAGCGATGTCGCGAGTTTTCGGAGACTGCGTTCTTCCGGTCCGCTGCCCGCGATCACGATGCGAATTTCGTGTCCCGCTTCAACAACGCGATGACAGGCACGGAGGAAAAACGCGGCACCTTTCACAATTTCCAGAGGACCAGCCATCCCGATCACTGGCGGACGATCATCATCCAGCGGCGAATCGATCATCGCCGCATCCGGCACTTCCACGCCGGGAAGAATCACTCGCTTTTCAACGGATGCCATGAATGGTGTTTCAGGAATCTGCTGCTGCACGCTTTCACTGACAGAAATCACAACCTTAAGCTCGGGTGTCGCCTTTAGAATCACCAGCGCGCTGGCTTCGGACTGATCGGAAACGCTCACAACCAGAGGGCGACGGAGTTTTCGCGCCAGGCGAATTCCTTGGGACAGGAAGTGCGGGTCCTGCACATGAATAATATCGGGGCGTTGATCCTTGAGGTCACGATACAAGGTGCGGAGAACGATTGGTCCCCAGATCAGCACATTGTAGCCAGGAATCACATGCAGACGGACACCATGCAGCAGCGAATTATCCAATTCGGTGACGCGAGTGCAAATGAGCGCGGTGTCCAGCTCGCGACGTTCCAGTCCTCGTGCAAGTCGCAGCGTGAGCAGCGACGAGCCTCGAAAGGACAGCTCGCCGTCAAGCAGCAGGATTCGCTGAACCATCTCCGCCATGATCACTCACAAAATGAAACTTGTGCCGAACCTCAGGTTCTTCGCAACGCCTTGGGCTTGGACAGAACCTCACTGATCAAAATCGCCTGCCTGACACCCTGAGGGCTGCGGAGAGCCAGCAGTAAATCACCCGCTGCTGCAGACCCATGCGTTGTCGCTGCTGTCGGAGCAGACAGCTTGCTCTTGTCTTCGCCAAGGTGACTGCGGACCTGATTGCTGATGTCATTCTTCACCGAGTCGTCAATCTGATTCCCGATGTGCGATCTGACATGCTGACCAATAAAAGATTCCACATGCGCTCCCACACCCGAACCTGGCGATCTGTTGCCCCCGGCTGGTCTGGCAGTGGAAGCTGGCGTCCCGCCTGCCAAGCTTTGTTGTTTCTTTGGCCGCGCCTGCTGGCTGCGCGCCGGGCCTGCGGCATTCGGGTGGCGTGAGACGCGGGCCGGTCTGGACGTCACTGCTGCGGAACGCGGCATGCCTTGCTGAGTCATCTCGGGAAGAAAGGACGATGGGTCATTCGGATCCATGACGGCTTCCCGGCCTCCGTTATGTCCCGGTTGAAGTTTTGATTTATCGATCGCTTCCCTGATCGATTTAACGACAGGAGCGAGCGCTTGAATGAGCCCTACGACAATAAAGACAAACGTGATGAAGCCACCCACAAATGGTCCCATGGTTTTCAACCCCCCGTGTCTACTTCGATGAATTCAGCGTTCCTGTGAAAGTCGTTTCCACAACACTAATTCTCGTCAGTCTTTTTTGATTCAGTGTCATCTTCAAGTAATACTGCATCGGTCGCAGGTTCCGACTCAATCACCGGTCCATTGCGACGGTTCAACCGACGCCCCTTCGACGAAACCAGACCGCGCGCCGCCCGCTCTTGGATTTCCTTACGCACCTGAGACCGCTGCATGAGCCCGCGGAGAGCCGCAAGCAGCATCACGATCAGAAAGACAGTAATTTTGCTGTCCATCAGGTCACTCAGAAACCATTGGTCCGCAACAAGAAAACGGCCCGCACTGCACATCGGACCAATCGACCCTGCGAGAATCACTGTCCTCAATTGTAACCGAAGTCAGGACACTTCGGAAAGGATTCTCTCAAATTCGCTGTTTACTCCGGGCATCGCCTTTCACCGCAGACGACCGAATGTCATAATAGTGATATCGTCGTTCTGTTCGCGGCCATTGGCATGCACACGCACATCTGCCAGCAAGGCTCGACCGAGCACTTCAGGATCCGGCGAACCGTTAGCCACGAATTCGTGGACACGTTCCTTTGTGTAAAGGTTACCGTCAGGATCCATTGCTTCATCGACACCGTCGGTGACGAGCACAAACATATCGCCGACGGCAATCTTCCGTTCAACAACTTCGTACGGATATCCGTTGATGATCCCGACCGGAATTCCAATAGTCTCCTGATTAAATTCCTCAACCTCGCCGTTGGCTTTGCGAATCATCGGCGACATGTGTCCGGCGTTTGCCATCGTAATGCGGTTCTTCTCCAGATCGATCACGCCTAAGATATACGTTACGAAGCGTCCCTCAACCATGTTATGGCACATGTGAGAATTGATTCGCTGAATGGCGATTCGCACGTCATCGGTGAAGCTCATCGTGCTTTGCACCACACTCGCCATTCGCGACATAATCAGCGCTCCGGGCACGCCTTTCCCTGCGACGTCGCCAAACGATACGCAGACCTTTCGAGGACCAATCAGGAAGCAGTCAAAGTAATCGCCACCGACGGCCTGAGCCGCATCATAGGACGCAAAAAAGCGGTAGCCTTCAACATCCGGTAGTTTGTCCGGAAGCAGTGCTTTCTGGACACCGCGCGCAATGTTCATTTCCTTGTCCTGCTTCTGCTTATCGAGATGACTCTGCAGCAGCCGGACATTTTCATAGGAATTAGCCGACTGGCTTGCGACCGCCAGCAGCAGTTCCAGATCCTCTTCGGTGAATCGCTTCATCGGATTCTGTGTATCAAGACTGATCACACCGAACGGTTCGCCTTCCATGTCGAGCATCGGGACGCACATCATGGAATGAATCGTCAGGCTGGAAATGGATTCACTGGCGCTGAACCGCGAATCGCTCGCCGCATCCGCCGACAGAATACCGGCCTTGTCGTTGATTACGCGTTCCAGCACCGTGCGACTTAAACGCACAGACTCATCTTCGCTCTCTGCACGCCGCTTTTGAGCGATCGGAACAAACCGCTTATGGACGGAATCTTTCATCAGAATCGCGCCACGATCTGCCTGAGGGAAAATTTCAAACAGCGTGTCCAGAATTTTCGGAGCAATACTGCTCACTTCAATCAACCCCGCTAGGTTTTGATTGATCTTCAAAATCCCGCGCAGCTTGTCTTCCGGCCGCACTTCAAACACACCAAAGCCACGTGCAGACGCGCTGCCCATGATTGTTGATGACGCTCCGTCGTTCAGATCAACACCCATTGTCATTCCGAGTTCGCTGGAACTGTCGTTCGACTCCTCTTCGTAGCGAAACTTGATCGGCCCCAGCTTGATCCGGTCATTATGACGCAACGCGAGCGGTTTGTTCTCCTCAAGTTGTCGACCGTTCAGGAATGATCCGTTGCCGCTGCTCAGATCCTCCAGCATGATCTTATTGTCGACGTTGACCAACTGCGCGTGGAATCGAGACACCATATTCGAATCCACCTGCACATCACAATCCGGATGGCGTCCCATCCGTGCCGGGAAAACGGTCAATTCGTATGGAAACGACTGACCATCTTTCAGAAGAACAATGCGTGCCATGAAATTCAGACCTTATTCTTTTCCTGGAAGGTGTCGCTGAGAAACTTCCTGTCGCCTGTCACTTGACGTCATTCATATTTTCCGAAGATCGCCTCAACATTTCCCCGGAGGACATTTTTCCCCAGAGAAACGGCTTTCGCAACACTCCAACGACGTCCTGCCACGAAATCTTCTGCTAGGACCTTCGCCAAAATTCTTCGATACATTGCAAATTTTGGCAAAGCAAACTCCAGCTTGTACATGTCGCTGTAATAACCAATCTGCTTTGTCTGCGGAACCGCCTGCAATCGCGCTCGCGTGTCACGTTCAATGTAAACCGGAATGTTAGAATACCACCAGTGACCACACGTCACAACGTTCGGGAAAATCCACGAATAGCTGACCAGTTCCTGATTACTCGTTTCCGAGAGCACCGAAACCGGAAACACAACTTGCGGAAACGCATTGAACAATGCCTTGTACTGGATCAAAGAGACACGATTGTCGAACAAATCCAGTCCCTGAAAAACACCGTCTTCGTAAACTCGCCGATTCACTCCAATCATCAGGTCGAACGGCAACCTATGCTCGACGCAGAATTCTGCCAGCGACCAGAATACAAAACGGCTGAGCACGCTCAATTCGTCCGTAGTCAGTTCCAGTCCGCTGAACACCTTTGCGACCACACCATCCGCTGCTGTCGCCGTGATCATAGTCGGCGAAAAATCCGGCGGCAATGAAATCGCACACGCCCGCACACCATGCTTCTTGAAATGGTCGAATAGTATGCCAATCGCCCGTTTGAGCGAACCGGAATTTCCGGGATTGACGCCAGTCGCTTTCTGCAGCCGTTCACGTACGACCGGCTGCGTCAGGTGAAACACCAGTTCATCCGTCCGGAGACACGGGACATATTTTCGCGTGTCGAAACCTATGAGAGGATCATCGAAGTCGTTGGTCAGATACACTTGATCCAATCCGGTGCGTTCAAGTACTGTCTGTTCCCAGTCGGCTGCCTGCATCTTTTTCAACGAATAGTCGTAAAGCGATTCCCAGTTTGCTTCGGTAATGCGATCGTCCTTGAAATCAAAGAAAACCTGACACATTTCGAGGAGCCAGCTGTACTGCGCGGTATTCTCAATCGTTGCCAGCCAGGGAACGAGACGTCCGACTTTTTCCTTTGGCGAAATCCCCGGCTCCTCGATCCGGACCTTCGGCATTCCGGCTGAATGAGCAAGTTCGGTGTAGTAGTGGTAGCCCAGAATATCGGCCAGCGTTGATGAGGCCGCCTGCAACGGGTTGATGTGTGTGTGTGGATCGATGAGTCGCATCGACTGAAGCGGTTCAAAGATTTCTGCAATCAGACTTTGAGTCATCGTCCTGAAACTTTCGACGGGAACCTGTCACTCGGAGTTGTGGAACATCTATTTTGAACACGCACAAAGCCAAACTCGGTGGAGACGGACTGCTTCATCATAACACGCTCAACGTCCCGTCGTTCAATTCCGGCGGGCGTCACTTGCGTTTTTGCCAGCAATCATCGATCGTCTGTTACTCACAATAACCCCGCTCTGGCCTTTCCAATCGAAATTTTCGATGCAAGCAATTGATTATCTGAAAGAACTCATTCCATTTCCAACTGTCAGCAGTGAATCCAACAGCGACATCACAGATCGCCTCGCCGAATGGCTTGTGCGTTTGGGTTTTGATACAGAACGCATTGATTATTGCGATGAGAGCGGTGTCCGAAAATCCTGCATACAGAGCCGCAAAGGGCCGCCCAGTGGCTGCGGCCTGGCGTATTTTTGCCACACCGACGTGGTACCCGTCAATTCGTGGAGTTTTCCGAAATCCGGCCCGTGGACGCCGCTCGTTGCGGACGGTCGAATCTATGGACGTGGATCGTGCGACATGAAGGGCTCACTGTGCTGCATGCTGGCCGCCGCCGAGGCTCTGCAGTCGGCAGTCCTGAAAACGCCACTGTATTTTATCGCCACTGCTGACGAAGAAATAGGGATGCCCGGTGCGAAGAAAGTCGTTGAACGATCAGCCATCTATCGTGAGATTGTTGCATCGCAGACTCGGTCCATCATAGGCGAGCCGACACGCCTGGAAATCGTCCACGCACACAAGGGTGGGCGGGCGATCCGAGCGACCTCAATTGGCCGCGCTGCCCATTCCAGTACTGGCCTGGGGCTCAATGCGAACATTGCCCTGATCCCGTTTCTGAACGAGATTGGCAAAATTTATCGCGAAATGGAATCGTCACCGGAATGGCGTGACGATCGGTTTTCACCGCCGACGCCAAGTTTGAACATTGTCATTCGAGATACCAACACCGGTCTGAATATCACGTCCGCCAAATCGGAATGTGTGGTCTATTTTCGCCCGATGCCAGGCCAAAACGCCGATGGCATGGTCGAACACATAAAGGCTCTTGCAGAATCTCATGGACT
Organism: Planctomycetaceae bacterium; assembly: GCA_947476295.1. GTDB lineage: Bacteria > Planctomycetota > Planctomycetia > Planctomycetales > Planctomycetaceae > SXXK01. Next base: position 7,436 of record CANJQC010000147.1, read on the forward strand.
GCAATTTGAACTGCTCTTCGCTGGCACACCACTCTACACCGATCCCGAAACACCGTTCATCCGCGAACTGCTGGAATTGACATCGCTGCCGTCTTCACGCACTGTCGCGTATGGTACTGACGGAGCCATATTTACCGAACTTCGCAATATCGCCGTCTTCGGCCCTGGCGATATTGCGCAGGCACACACTGACGACGAATGGATCGGGCTTGAACAACTTGAAAAAGGCAACGCACTCTATCAAAAAGCCATTAACCGCTGGTGCTGTTGACGAACTTTAGAATACACCTTTGGACGAACGATTCCGTGTTCTGTCGACTTCTCCGACGTACATGCACTTGCCAGAGCGACTCTCCACTGCTGGCTTTGACGCCGAATTGTTGTTGTGATGGTTCAATGACACGAGAGCGGAATCCCATTTTCGAACACAGGAGTACCCAAATCAATGACCAGCACTCAGGAGCAGGGCCCCGCGGGAAATGGCCTCCTCGTCACGGATTTCACCCGGTCGTTTGTTCGATTCCGGATGGACCTGATGATCACTCAGCCGAGGACGGTCAGTCAGCCGCCGCCATTCACGCTGAATAACTCGAGATTCCCGTTGGAATGCTGCTGTCGTGTCACGTATGGCGCTGGGTCCGCAGCGCGATCAGTGGACTACGTACTTGGTACTGCATGCCAGGCAGAACAAGTCCATGTCCTAGAAAACATCTGGCATGATCCGGCAGCGGAAATGTTGCTAATTGCGTCGAGCGCTGAGTTCTTGGTGATTAAGAGCTGGGATCGAAACCAGCGCGGCGTCATGCTTAGTCCGCCCACTCTGGGCGAGCAACCCGAGCGACAAGCGGGCAAGTGCAAGGATGCCTTCACTGAGCTGCGCATCGATATCCGAAAATCACCGGGCAAACTTCTGACGACGACGGATGAGATTGTCGCTGCTGTACTCGGCAACCAGCCGCTTGTTTCACAAACCGAGTACGCAACTCCCGACGGTGCGCTTGTGCATTTGGAGTATCCAGTTAAGGTGATCAACGCGAGCGAACGCGAGATGTTCTATCAGGTTGATACCGGCCCGATCCTCGTGCCGGATGCCACCGCGTTCGACGGAACACACGGGATCTCTACGCTGCGACGAGCGTACATTGCTCACAACACCCTTGGCTGTACTGAACTGCTGCTGAACGTCCCCACACCAATCGGCCATGGAATGAGCGTCAATCACTATTCGCAGGTCCTGAAAGTGCAGGCAGTCAACCGCTTGATCTTGATTGAGTGAGAAGTGAGGATCACTGATGTTAACATGGCGATGTGCCCTGGAGTTGGATTCCCAACGACATGTGTCTTCCGGGTCCACCACCAACTTGACGAATGCAATTGGTCGCGCCGCTGATCTGCGGATCTACACTGAGTTCCTGCATAACGAGCATATCGATGTCCATTCTTCCAGCGCCGAACGCATTCGTGAGGTGGCCGAGTTCGGCGTGACGTACCGCATCGAAGACCAGTGGACGGCAGGTATCATGAGCCTGCGGCAGCCGATTGAACTGCCGGTTGGTTTTGGCCCCCGCTCATCGATGTCGTTCTTTCTGTACAACCAGGATGGAACCCAGGCGATCGCTCGGCCTTTCTTGGATGGAGCCCCTTCGGAAATGAGATTTGGGACATCGCCCGTAAGTTCGCCCGCGACTATGCCCAGGTACCACGCTTTCGACAACTGGGATCAGGGAACCAATGCCCCGTCTCACAACTTTGTCTACGACTTTGACTGCTTTCGATTCTGCGTCAGCGACTCCTGGCAAGAGGTGTTGCGGCATTCGGCGTCCGGAGAAGTGCTTTCGGGGTCGCTTGCCGAATTGGTCGAGGCTTTTTCGTCGGGCTGCGCGATCAAACTCGGCATTGATAATTTATGCGTGGACCTTGTTCGCGAATCGCAACTCGCAGTGAATCATGAAGTCTTCATTCAGGGAGGCTCAGCCTACTATTACACCGAGCAGAAGTTGTTCATCATCGGGTCGCATCCACTGGTGCGAGTCTGCCCGAGCGTACCCATGCGATATGCGAGTGGCAACTGGGACTTTGGGTGGCTGATGATCCGCAGCGACGGACGCATCGTCTATCGCCGCTGCGACCCCTATTCACTGCGATTCTCCGACCACATCACTCAGAATGCGGTGCGCTGGTTCGTCCGTTAAGGGCCGTTCGGGAAATACGTGTCATCAAAAGCAATCGTACATGGTCTTTGTTTCCGTAGAAGATGCCTGCCCATGTAAAACGACTCACCTGATCCAGTGTCGGTCCCGGGAAGAAACCTTCCAGCAGAGCGGAATGATCAGAAAATGATCAGAACTGGAGAGGGGCAGAGCACGACCAGCGTCTCGCTTCCGGTCACAGCCTGCACGAGTGGCGTAAATTGCCAACATTCACACCTCTGCTGGTTTTGAAGCGCCCAATGACAGAAAATAAAGGATTTACAATAATACTGCATGAGTGGATCAGTTGTCTGAACCGCCGAAGTCCGGGCGAACGTGAGCGGTCCGAGGCGATGAAAAAATCCATTTTGAAAATTGCTGAAATCACTTTTTCCCAAGCGCCTGTCTGCTCTAACGGCACCACCCGTGATGTTGGATGCGTCTGTATGACGGAGGATCGCTTGACGGAAAAATTCAGATCGGTAAATTGCTTGCCAGTGGTGATTTGTGGGGAGAAGTGGGAGACCGTGTGGGCTTCTGCAGAAGCCTGCAAAACACTGGGTTTGAGTCATCTGAATGGCACTCACGGGAACATACGAACGCACGATGGATGACAAGCTGCGGCTCGCCATTCCTCGACAACTGCGGGACGGTTTTCGTGAAGCCGATTCAGAAGAATTGTTTGTCGCACCGGGAAACGAGGGATGTCTCTCGATATACTCGAAAGCCGGGTTCGAAGCGTTTGCGACGAAGATGGCAACAATCTCAACCGGGCGAGTTCAGGTTCGTAATTTTCTTAGACTATACTACTCGCAGGCGGAATGCGTGCAAGTGGACAAGCAGTCGCGAATCCGGATTCCGGAGCGACTGGTGAAAATGGCTGAGTTGAAACATAATGTGGTCTTGATAGGTGTTCATGACCATCTGGAGATTTGGGACAAGGAACGGTGGGATTTGTTTCTGTCTCAGAATGGGTCGCAGTTTGATGCATTAACGGCGGAAGCCTTGGATTTGTCCCTGCCTCAGGGATAGATCCTGTTACCGCCAGAATGCTGAGAGCTGCGGTCAGCGGTTCATGGAAGGGCCACTTTAAAGGTGCTCGTGGCAATGCGCGCATCATGCGTGAAGTGACACAACGTCGCTGACCGTACAACAATGGGAAACTGCCGCACGCTTTACCGGGCTTAGCGGATTTTGACGATAGCATGGATCGCGAATCGTCCTAGGACGGCCTGAAAAGGCCACAGCCGTCTGCTTCCGTTGACCGACATGGACGTCGGAGGAGGCAGGCGGCTGAGTTCCCTGGGGATCAATTCCTGGCAACGACTCCCGCAGCTGATTGAGTCATCGTCTTCCCGGTTCCCGTCTTCGCTCTACTTCGCGCGGCCAGAAATGAATCCTGCGAGCGCAGCGGCCGTGAGCGCTCCGGTACCTCGTCCTTGTAGCGACAGGCTGACGCATGCGGCTCGCCAATTCTCTCACTCTTGACCGCGCAGGATATAGTATGATGCCTTCTGCCGCTCCGTGCGACTGCGTCAAGCTTTCGAAAGAGCCCTTCATGAACATCCCAAAGTTGTTTGCTGTTCTCATGTCAATCATTTTGAATTTCACGCTTAGCGAAAATCTCAAAGCGGACGAAAACCAAAACCTTCCGGACAAGCCGTTTGCCGTCAAGCTTTGGCCTGACAAGGCTCCGCACGGTGACGGCACGTTTGAAACGTCTGATGCAAAGATCACCGTTCATTTGCCGAAGAATCATTCTGGATCTGCAATCGTGATCTGCCCCGGCGGTGGCTACAGCGGCCTTGCCACCGAACCAGAAGGTCATGGAATCGCTGACTGGTTAAATTCACACGGCATCGTCGGAGTTGTTTTGGAATATCGAATGCCCGCCGGTCGTTCCTTCGTCCCTCTGCTGGATGCTCAGCGAGCCATTCGCATGGTGCGGGCAAATGCAAAGACATGGCACATCAATCCGTCGCAGGTCGGCATCATGGGGTTTTCCGCAGGTGGTCACCTTGCCTCGACGGCCGCCACTCATTTTGATGCCGGAGATTCCGAGGCAACTGATCCGCTCAACCGTCCCAGTTGCCGTCCGGACTTTGCAGTGCTCGTGTACCCGGTTGTGACGATGGGTGAACAGACTCACGGGGGCTCGCGCACCAATCTGCTCGGTACAAATCCATCGCAGGAACTGATTGATTTGTTTTCGAACGAGAAACATGTGATGGAAGGAACACCGCCGATGTTTCTTACTCATGCGATCGATGACGGCCCGGTCCCCTGCATTAACAGCAAAGCACTCTTCGATGCCTTGCAGGCAGCGAAGATCCCATCCCGATATCTCGAACTCCCCTCCGGTGGCCACGGACTGAACGGCTACAAAGGCCCCATGTGGGACGCATGGCAAAAACAGTCGCTGGAATGGCTGGCTGAACAGAAGCTGATCGATGTTTCGGCAGATTCTGCCGGTTTTTGATGATCACAAACGCATCTGACGGAAGATGTTGGGTCCAATCTGGTCTTTCTCTAAAGTCGAGTCCTCCGTACGATACCGACCTCTCTCCATCAGTCATTTCTGCGCGGCGAAGATTTGTTCGGCGTGGGTTGGCTCCTTTCTCACACACTTCTGTAGGTTGGACATTCTTGTCCGACTGCGTTATCACGGGCTGAATTGCCCATCCCACCCTGTAATCTCACCACAAAATTTATGCCATCTGCTGATCATCGGCCGGTTCATGTTCCGGTGATGCCTCGTGAAGTGCTGCAGTGGTTGCAGTTAACTTCCGGCCACACGGTTCTTGACGGAACGGTGGGAGCGGGTGGTCATAGTCAACTGATCCTTAAGGCTCTTGGCGAATCCGGGCAACTCATCGGGCTCGACCGTGATCCGATGATGCTGGCAATTGCCGGGCAGAAACTACAACCCGAACAACATAGAAATTGTCAACTTCTGCGTTCCAGTTATGCGGATGCGTCGAGCGTTTTGCAGCAACTGGGCGTAGTCGGTGTCGATCGAGTCCTGCTGGATCTTGGTTTGTCGTCGGATCAACTGTCCGATCGTCAGCGGGGATTCGGATTTGATGCAGGTGGTCCGCTGGACATGCGTTTTCATCCGCATGAAGGGCGACCAGCTGCGGAATTACTTCGAACATTTGATGAAAAGCAACTGGAAGACATCTTTCGCACGCATGGTGAGGAACCTGCGGCCGCGAAGGTTGCATCTGAAATTGTCCGACGGCGACGACTGGGGCACCCGGTCATCACGGCGGAAGAATTAGAATCCTGTGTGCGCGATGCAGTTGGAGCCGCTCGTAACACAGGAGGTCGTAACCCGGCAACTCGTGTGTTTCAGGCACTGCGAATTGCCACAAATGATGAACTGCAGCATGTGGAACGCATGTTGACCGAGGTCCTGCCGACGATCATGAATCCCGGCGGAATCGCAGTCATCCTGACTTTCCATTCGCTTGAAGACCGAATCGTTAAAAATGCGTTCAAAGGACACCAGGGATGGCAGGTTCTGACAAAAACGCCGCTCGAAGCGTCGCCGGCGGAAATTCGACTCAACCCACGCAGCCGGTCAGCAAAGCTGAGAGCAGCGCGGTGGCAGGGCAATTGCTGAACACACTGAAGGCCAGCGCAGCGAAACCCGTCGCCAGCCATGAAGCGAGGCTGGGGATCATGGTGATCACCATTCTGGTGTTCGCGTTTGGTTTTCTGGTCTATCATAAGATGGACATACATCAGCGGCAGTTGACTCAGGCGGCAATCGCCCCGACAGCCGCTGCGCAGCCTGAAGTGCCGCAGATGAATCCTGCTGCACCCATCGGCCAAATCCCACAAGCGGCAGCGTCCGATCCTCTGGTCAACATCGGAGACCTGAGTGACGGTTCGCCGTTCGCAAATACGGAAGTGGTATTGGTGAATGAAGCGTCTGAGAATCGATCGACGACCGAATCTTTCGAGACGCTTACCGAACCTGTGTCATCGCAGCCTGTGATCTCAGAACCGACTCAAGATTCCAGCACACCGGAATTTTCATTCAATGAGCCTTCGCAGCCAGAACCCTCCGCAGTTCAGCCACCGGTGATGACAGATTTTCCGCTGTCAGATGCGCGCGAAACTCAATCGCCTAAAGTCGCTGAAATTCCAGAGACGGCAGCAGCACTCGAGACTTCATCCTCCGTTCCGGATTCAACTCAGGAGAAGGCTGATATCGAAGAATCCCTGGTCATCACAGAAGCAGAAACTCCGCTCTCACAGCCGACGTCAGTCGATTTTAGCTTTGATCCTGCAGACGAAGAACCTTCGTTCTCAGCGCCGGAGCCGGTTGACGAGCCGGTGCTGCTGGCAATGGCAGAGCCTCAGCAGGCAGACGGATTTGCAAATGGATTTCTACAGGACGACAGCACTCCGACAGCAAAAGCTGCAGCAGAGCAAACCATCGTATCCGCGGAGAAAAAACCTCATCCTGGTTCACGCGGATTCAACGCGGTGAAGAATCCCGGCGGACGAACAGGAGGCAACCCTATTCGTACGGCTGCCGGTTCGGGTTCTGACGGAAAATTCAGTCTCGCCGCATTCAATTATCAGAATGGCGTCTCGCAGTCTGCTCCCGATGACGGTTCCACGTTTGATTCTGTCGTCGTGCAGAACGGGGACAATTACACCAAAATCTCGAAGCGAGTCTATGGCACGGTGCGGTACTTTTCGGCTCTGGCTGTGTTCAATCAGCATCGCATTGCAGAACCGAAAAATATGCGACCAGGAATGGTCGTGCTGGTGCCCGCCAAAGAAGTGCTTGAGGAACGCTATCCGGAATTTTTTGTCGATTCGCAACTGAAGACAACGGAGCCTGCCGGGTTTCTGTTGCTGGACGACGGGACTCCGGCTTATCGGGTGGGCGAACGGGAAACGATCTCTGAGATCTCCGGACGATTTCTGGGCCGGTCTTCCCGCTGGATTGAGATTTATCGGCTCAATCAGTCTGTTGTGAAAGATCCGAATAAGTTGAAAGCCGGATTGATTCTGGCACTTCCTGCCGATGCGGCCGAGGTCAATGTGGTGCCGTAATCGGCATTCGTTCGATAAAACACAAGTGAGCAAAAGCCCCGCGCAGTGCTTCAATTCGCGGGGCTTTCTGCTGCGCTGGCTAAAGCACCACTCCGCCAACATGCATTCCGGGCAGACCTCACATTGAATTCTGTGCCAAGGGCACAAAATTTGATAGCCAAGGGCAACGCCTTTTGAAGTTGCGCATTTCAGGCCCGGAGGGCCGACATATCCAGGATCACTCATGTACTTTCGATTCGCCGCAGGACTGATGCTTGTCGTCCTCGTTTCAATGGCCGGAGTCTGGCTGGAGAAGCAGACGCTTGAAATGCGCCGAACGGTGAGTGTGCAATACTACCAAACCGACGTGCTGCTTGACCTGATCTTGCGACTGCGGCTGGACACTCAGGAACTCACGGCCCCCGCTCAAATGGCCACAACAGATGAATCAGGAAAGAGCTATTCAAAACACAATTCGAGAACGCAGCGCCACAGAGGTCGCGTCGCCGACCGAGACGCGGAATCGTCAGCGCCGACCGGCCAGAGTCTACCACTACTGCGTTTTCAGCATCCTTTCAATCCAGAAGGGATCGACTGATGGATACTACCCACAACGACGGCTTCAATCCGTCTGATCTAAACACTGTCGGTGTGATAGAACGCACCCAATGTCCCTTCTCCCCCGATTCGGGGGAGAAGGTGCCCGACAGGGC
>CANJQC010000148.1 GCA_947476295.1 Planctomycetaceae bacterium
GGCGAGGCATCTATCGCGTTCACCAGTTTACAAAGGTCGAAATGTTTGGGTACACGGGGCCGGATCTGAAGGACTCCGACACGCTGCATCAAGACATTCTGCGAATTGAAGAAGAGGTTTTTCAGGGGCTCGGGATTCCCTATCGAGTCATCGACACAGCGTCGGGAGATCTGGGCGGGCCGGCATACCGTAAGTTCGATATTGAAGCCTGGATGCCCGGTCGTGGCGATGTGGGCGAATACGGCGAAGTCACCAGTGCTTCCAACTGCACTGACTATCAGGCGCGGCGTTTGAACATCCGCTGCAAGAGCCCCGATAAGAAGGGGACTCAGTTTGTTCAGACACTCAACGGGACCGCCATATCGTGTGCGCGAGCGATTATCGCGGTGCTGGAAAATTATCAACAGGCCGACGGCAGTGTTGTAGTACCGGAAGTGCTGCGTCCGTGGGTCGGCAAGGATGTGATACAGTAGCCATCACGCTCCGCCGTGATGAGCCTCTGCGGAAAAACGTCATGTATGCAGGTCGGCATCCCTTTCTGCATTGCGTTGGGTCGCAGGACTATTGAACACGGAACCATTCTTCCAGTGGCTCCCTTGAAGGCTCGACTCGACGGAGCGAGACGGCTACATTGGACGAGCCTGAATCGTAGTCTGGACCATGAACCAATCTTTGCCACTTCGCCGACTCCTTGCCATCGAATCCTCCTGCGATGAGACCGCTGCAGCTGTCGTACGCGAAGACGGGAAAGTTCTGTCAAGCATCGTGGCGTCGCAGCATGAACTGCATATCGAATGGGGCGGTGTCGTTCCGGAGATCGCATCTCGCGCACATGTGCGGCGCATTCTGCCTGTGATCAAGGCCGCTTTGCGAGACGCGGATTGCACTCCGCAGGATCTGCACGCTGTGGCGGTGACGACAGAGCCGGGACTGGTGGGGTCTTTGCTCGTGGGGCTCACGGCAGCGAAGACCATTGCCATGAGTCTGCAAATTCCGCTGATCACCGTGAACCATGTCGAGGCGCATATTTATGCCTGCGGGATGGGAATTCCTCAGACCATCTATCCCTGCGCAGGATTTGTCGTGAGCGGGGGCCACACGAATTTGTACAACTGCCGATCTGCCACAGAGTGTAAACTCATCGGAAGCACGACGGATGACGCAGCTGGTGAAGCATTCGACAAGGTCGCCAGAATCCTGAATCTGCCGTATCCTGGCGGTCCGTCAATTCAAAAAGCCGCGCTGACCGGAAATCCACGGCGTTACAGGATGCCACGTCCGATGCTCAAAAGCGGCAAACTGGATTTCAGTTTCAGTGGACTCAAAACCGCCGTGCTGTATGCTGCACGCGGAATTCCCGGGCCGGACCAGTTGGTCGATACGCCTGCTGATCGAGTCGCAGATCTTGCAGCGGGATTTCAGGAGGCCGCCGTCGAAGTTCTGGTTGAAAAATGCCGCCTAGCTGTTCGCCAACTTGGCTATTCGCGTCTGTGCGTCGGTGGCGGCGTGGCAGCGAATCTGATGTTTCGTGATGAACTGGATCGCATGGCGAAACGCGAACGTATTGACGTTCTGATTGCTCCAATGGAACTTTGCACAGACAACGCCGCGATGGCGGCGATTGCCTGGGACTTGCTGGCATCAGGCCGGGTCGCCAACCTTGGCGCTGACGTTCTTCCGGGTCTGGTGCGGCACGATTTTCAGAACAGGCGAAAGGCACGACAGTGATCAAGGGCAGAGTGTCACTTCGCAGTTCATCTGCGGCAAGCGCCGGCCCACCAATTATGGCGTCTCAGTTGTTTGAACCACGTCGCGTCGCGTGGAATGAAAGATAGAGGAAATATATTATGCGTTCAATTCAAATTCGATCGAAAAGTCCGCTGGCGGAAGCCGACTTTATGAACATCGACGAGACGGATTTCTCATCGATGTCCCGTCCCGAACAGATCCGGCACTTCGAGGTGGAAGGTTACCTGGTCCTGCCGTCGGTCCTGACACCGGATGTGATTGGCCGATTGAAGAGTGAGCTGGCTAATGTGGAAATGTCGCATACAAGTTACAGCACTCAGCAGACTCGGTCGGTGGAACAGCCACAATGGCTCAGCCGGACGACGGCAGAACTGATTGGGTATCCTCCCGTACTCGATTTTCTCACCGATCTGATGGGATCGGACATCGTCTTCACACGCGGATTTTTTCAGAGATCTCTGCCCGGGTGTCCCGGCATTTCAATGCATACGGATGGACAGCCACACGGCTCGAACCTGTTCGGTTACGAGGGGAGTTGTCCTCGGCTGGTGCGAGTTCTTTATTACCTAGACACACTGTCCGTTGAGCGAGCACCGTTTCGTCTCATCCCGCGTTCACACCTGTCATTTCACGCGGACGCGAGTCCGTATCTGCGTTACAAGTCTCATCCGGAGGAAATCACGCTGATTGTGCCGGCCGGTTCGGCCGTCCTCATTCCGTCTTTGCTTTTTCACGGCAGCCATCCAAATATGGATTCCAGCCCGCGCGAATTGATTCAGCTCGGTTATCGCCCGGCCTGGGCCGGCCCGATTCAGCCCGTCGATGAATGGCCGGCCGACTTGGTAGCCAGCGCTCCCGACATTGCAAAGCCCCTGCTGCAAAGCCTGAACACAACCGGGCAGGCTTTCGAACAGGAGCATAAACCGGCCAACATGCGATCTGAAGCTTCTGGAATCAATCCTGGCCGCTGGGAATCGTGCTGAGAGTTATCGTGGAATGAGCTCAGGTGCATGAACGGCACCAAAATCTGCTGGGTTCACGCTGTGTCAGAATATTCTTACCGGGCGATCTCTCTCATGGAACCAACGGAATCCATTTCCTCGCTGCTGGCGGCAATGAGGTCGGGAACGCTGACGTCGATGGGACTCGTCGAACGGTGCCTTGCCAGGATCGAAGCTGCGGATCGAGACTTGCGGGCCTGGATCTCGGTCAATGCCAGCGGCGCGCGAGCGGACGCCTTGCGTGCTGATGAGAATTTGGCTCGGGGCGTTGTGCTCGGAGTGCTGCACGGCATTCCGATCGGCATCAAGGATATCGTCGATGTGGCCGGCACTGTGACCGGCGCTGGTTCACCTTTGCGGATGAAGTCACAGCCACCCGCCGAGCGCGACGCGGCGCTGGTCACGGCACTGCGTCGCGCCGGCGCGATCATCATCGGCAAAACGGTGACGACTCAGTTCGCGTGCTTTGACCCGCCGCCGACGAACAATCCCCGGGGCGCTGATCGCACGCCGGGAGGATCGTCGAGCGGTTCAGCGGCGGCAGTCGCAGCTGGCATGGTTCCCGCAGCGATCGGCTCACAAACGGGTGGCTCGATCACGCGACCGGCATCGTACTGCGGTGTCTGCGGAATGAAGCCGACGTTCCAGACTGTCTCGCTCGATGGCGTAGTTCCAGTGGCATCGTCGCTGGATCATCCAGGCCCCATCGCGCGAACTGTGGGCGATCTCCGCATCATGCTCCAGGCTTTGACCGGGACCGCGTGTGTGGAATCCGAACTCCCCGCAATTTCTGGACTGAGACTCGGACGCCTGCGACAGTTCTTTGAGGATCGTGTCGATCCGGAACTGAGCGATGCACTGAATGCTACGATTGACCGATTCGCATCTGCGGGAGCGACGATCGTCGATATCGATGTTCCGGATGAGTTCTCAGACGTGCTGGTCCACCATCGGCGGATCATGGCGACAGAAGCTGCGGCATGGCATCGCGAGCGGTTCCGTGAACATCGCGACGACTACGGACCCTGTGTCGCGTCCCTGATCGAAGATGGCCTGCGAACCAGCTTTGATGACTACCTCGCGTCGAAAGCCCACCAGCTGGCGCTGACCACTGCGATGGCCGCTCAGTTTAAGGATTCGATCGATGCGCTGCTGACGCCCGCCACCACCGGACCGGCTCCAGATGCCGCGACAACGGGCGACCCATGCATGAACGCGCCGTGGAGTTACACCGGTCTGCCGACGGTCTCTTTTCCGATCGGCCTGAGTACTGATCGACTGCCGCTGGCGATTCAGCTTGCCGGTCCGCATCGACACGACTGGCGACTGCTCGACGTCGCAGAAGCATGCGAAAGTCTGCTTCTGCCCGTTGCGTAATCCGCTGGTTTCAGACGTTGACGGCGGCAAATCAGGATATTCCTGCCGGGCGTGCTCTTCTATCGTAGGGACGGATCAGGTTGACTTCATCGCGATTGAGTTCGAGCCCAAAACCGGGTGTCGCTGGAAGCTCAATGTAACCTCGATCTGGCAGTGGTTCGCTTTTGAACATTTTGCCAAAATTCGGTTCAATCTTATCGGCTCTTTCGCTCATCATCATGAACTCGGCCAATCTGATGTGTTCAAAGGCCATTGCCATATAGTAACCGTAGACGCCGCAACCGTGGGGCACGACGGCAACCGATTGGGCACTTGCGAGAGCAACGATTTTTGAAAATTCAGTCGGACCACCCATCCACATGACATCCGGCTGCAACAGACCGACGCCTGCGTCGATAAGCTGTTGAAACCCGAATTGCGTGTACTCGTGTTCGCCTGTTGCGAAGGTCGCGCACCCGCTGGTGCTTTCAAACTTTCGTCCCAGCTTCGCATGACCTGCATAGTCATCCGGCATCAAAGGCTCTTCGATCCACGTCAAATCGTAAGGCTTTAATCGGTGAGCAAGGTCGGCCGTGTATTCGACATCGAGGGCCATGTAGCAATCCAGCATCAACGGAAAGTCGGGCCCAATTTTTCCCCTCCAATTTTCGATAAACGCGACATTGGATCTCATGCCTGCGTGGCCAGCGGCGGGTCCATAGGGAAGCGGTACTTTGGCTCCATGAAACCCCATGTCTTTTGCCAGGTCAGGGCGCGATGTCGTTGCATACACAGGAACACGTTGTTTGGTTCTGCCACCCATCAGGTTATAGACGGGCTCATTGACCGTTTTCCCATAGAGATCCCACAATGCGAGATCGATGGCGCTGATGGCATGCAGAGCCAGTCCTTTGCGGCCATAGTGGATCGATGCTCTGAACATTTGGTCCCAGATATATGACCGGTCACTGGCACTCTGTCCCTCGACAAAGAGGGACAAATGACTCTCGATGATGAAGGCAGCCGCCTCCCCCCCCGTGCTGAGACCAATTCCGACGAGACCGTTTTCGTCCTCAATTTCAACGATCACCGAAGGGACATTGGCCACTCCCCAGGACTTCCGGGAACCTGAATACCTGGGAAACCGGGACATGGGATTGGCGATTGGCGGATGCGTCGTCTCATGATCCCAGCTTTGGTCAGCAGCGGGTTGCCCTAGGATCCAATGTGTCTCAGGAGTATCATGAACGTCGCTTGCGCCGTAACCTTCTGCCTTCGAGACTAGGGCGCGCACCTCCCTTATCTTCGGCCCGCCACGAAAGGGCCTGACGTCGTCGAAGGAGGTTGGCTCGAGAAGCATCTTGTTTGTCCTTCTATTACTGATTGGGAATCACTCTTTGACGCTGCGCGCCGCCGACAGGACGGGCGAAATTAGAGAATGTTACAACTTATTCCTCCAGCCTCTGGAGTTCGATTCCTGACAATACCGAGTGACCTGTCTTCTCTGTGAATTTGATCTCCAGCCAGTCCCCCAGCATCACTCGGTCGATGGTGTGCATCGTCACAGGTCCCGATTTATCACCCAACTTGATATTCTCAATCACCGACTGTCCTTGTACGGTGACGTCGAACACCCGCTCCTCGTCAATTGTGCGCTGAGGAGACCCGAAGTGCAGTCGCACTCGATATGGCTCGGCCGGTGCTTCCGTTCGCTGGTCGGGTGTCACGACCTCGGCATCAACGATCAATTTTGCGGGTGTTGAATCTCGCCCCCGGAATGCCGTTGCATTGCGATTGCCTTTTCCGCTGATTATAAAGACGATGGAGTTGCTAGGCTGCCAGTCCTCACGATTGATCACTTCGCGAATCAGAGGCGACAGGTCAGGAGTCCCCTGAGACTCTCCGGACTCACCCGGCTTCCAGGCGTCCGGCGACCAGCGAACCTCACTCTGCGTGAGAGACCGAGTTGAGATGTCTCCTGACTTCGTCGTGAATCGAGCAGCATTTCCAGAGGCTTCAGCGCGAATGACAAGTTCGGTTGGTTCATCGGACGCCGTTCGTGAAGTCAATTGCAGTAGCGCGGACCGGACCTCGGCCCCGCGCGCCAGATTGATCGAATTGAATCGCAGGCCAATCAGTTGTTGCTCCGCAGCATTCTGAACCAGTTCCAACGTGCTGCTGTCGAGATTGACGGCACCGCTGGTCGATTCCTTCGCATCATCATCGGCATGGTCGATTGGAATGCCGGTCTTGAGCATATATAGCGGCTGAGCCTTTAAACTTAATCGCAGGCTCGTCATCTTTTCAACACCTGACGACGTCACCCATGGCAAAGCGGTGCCAGCCATGGAAGTTGGATGGTCCTGAAAGAACGCATAGTCTCCCGTGAATTCGAGGCCTAGGTTCGGTGCGTCTCCGGCGACTGCCGGGTACTCCAACCACATCAGACCGTGTGGATCGCGCCGATCGCCCGGCGCACCGAGATTCACACCCAGTTGTTGCACGCGCCCTCCGGAAGGATCCAGCACGAGCGTATTGCTAATGGTCCAGGCATCCATTTCCGGCATATGGACCAATGCCAGCGACGTCTGATTCTGATAGGCGCAACTGCAGGTTCGGGTATAGTCCGGAGCACTGAGCACGCCGTCCGCGACCACGAGATTTGAAGTGCAGCCTGACTTGAATCCTCCAAAATTTCCGGTGCCTCCTTCTGTCAGCAGATCATAGAAGCCCGCCGCTCCCGAACGGAAAGTCAACAGATTCTCACTCGCGATGATGTTGTTGCAGCCGTATGCGCGAGTGATCTTCCAGGGTTGCTGTTTCCCGGTGAGGGAGTTTTTCACCATTTTTTGCGACCCGTCGGTCAGGTGAAAGGCCCCAGCGGATTCGGAATACGAGTTGGCGTTGGTAATGATGAGATCGTTGTGCAGGACACACGGCCCCGAATACTTCAGATCTGCCTTCTGCCACACAACTTCTCCGGTCTTGGCGCGATAGACCGCCATTCCCTGCCCCACTTCGGATGACAGCCGATCGCTTGCCGCCGCTCCCGCCTGCAACAACAGTCCGAGCGTTTCCGAATATCCCAGCCAAGTACCAAACACCTGACCGGGTAGTTCCCAGGCTTGCTGACCGGTTCGGGCATCGAAGGCCAGAACGCGATACGTGTCCGGGTTGGATTTTCCGCGACGGCGCAGAATTTCCTCGACCTTGGTCGGATTCTTGTCGAGCGCATAGACCAGCCCACCGCCAGCGACGATGCCGTTATGCCAGAAACTATGACGTGCATCGACTTTCCACAACTGTTGTCCCGTATGCCGGTCGAAGCCGACAAGCGCCATGCTCGCCGCTAGGTCGAGACTCTTCTCGCCGAACCCGGCACGTTTTTCATTCTGTCCGGCTGTCGCGTCCTGATCCGCTTCATGGCGAGCACGGTAGTTCGCAAATCCGACTCCGCCGAGCAGTACGTCCTGATAGACGCCGATGTAGCCCCACTCATGCGGCTGACCGGGATCGAGTTGCGGCAGCGAGATTTCGGTCACGGTCTGACCAGTGGCCGAATCAAGAACATGACAAGTCGCGCCTTCCAGGATATAGACGGCATCGGACGTCACCACATAGTTGGTTCCACGTGCATTGGCTCCCGGGATATGCACCTGATTGTAAGCGGGATCGAGGGGCGTGTCCTTGTAGGTCTCATCGAAAAAGACGTCGTCCGTTCCCAGATCTTTGAAATCGCGTTTCCAAAGCTGGCGGCCCGTATAGACATCGCGGGCGGTCAGAGAATTCATCCCCTGAATGAACAATCGTCCGCCAACCACCTGCTCGGGCGGGCCATGACCGTGTCTCGGCAGAATATCTTCATGACTGGCCCCGCCGAACCAGAGCACTCCCAGCGGAAGTTTGACGCGCTGGTCGCTGGAATTGATCGTATTCGCTATGTTCCCATGCTGATGTGTCCAAACGCCAGCCCCCGGCAGCGAACCAACTCGCCGAACCACCACGCCAAAGTCAGTGGTTTCCACTTCTGCCTGTTCGAGTTGAAGTGCGACAACCTGCTCCCTGACTCGCACAATGTCGTTCGGGCCGGCGAGCACGTACATCACGCCACCATACGGTCGCACGGACTCGTATATCCGTCTTAACGGTGCGCCTTCCCCAAGCAATTCAGGAGTCAATTCGTTTCCGACAAACAGCATGTTCGCCAGATATGGTGGCAGCGACAATTCTTCCAGTTGCGTCTGCTGAATGGTGACGCGACCTGGCAAGCCCGCAGCATCAAACTGTCTCTGCAGTCGGCTAACTCGCTCACCATCTTCATCCACAATTTTAAGCTCGACGAATGGAGATCGTGCGGCGAGTGCGGTCACGATCGATTCCTCTGCCGCCCCCAGCCACAGCGAATATCCCTCAGCCACACCGGCTTGCAGCAGGTGGTCCGCGGTTTGTGCGGATTCAGCATTGGGGGCGAGCGGCGTGACGGCTTCCTTCAACACTGTTGTCGACTGTTGCGTTCCGGCCCCGGCCCCGAATGCCAGTACGCTGCCCTCCATGGTGACGGCGAACAGCTTGCCATTCGCGGCGACCATGCGTTCGACGGTTCCCGGAATGGTCGTGGTCCATTGTACGGCCGCCGCTTCCGTCAAGGTCGGCAAATGAATTGCGGTCAGCAAACTGTGGGCGTCCGTCCCAGTATTCGCCGCTGGCTGAGCTGCCGCATACAGCGTATTCCCGGCAAGGATTAAGTCGCCTCGGCCATCGGCCGGAACTTCCCAGACAAGTTCCTTGGTCTGGCTGTCGTGAGCCTGAATAATCGCTTGTTCGTTCGCGAAATTCGCTGAGTAGATACGATCGCCGGCCAGAACTGGTTCATTCGGCAGAAACGCGGTCTTGACGCCAGTCTTCAGGGAGAATTCTCGTGTTCCTTTCAGACGAGTGTGTACGAACCACGATTCCTCATTGGCCGCGACGAAAGAACCGCCTGTACCCTTCCCGCCCGCGTTCAGTTCAAAATACAGTTCCTTCCCCGTGTGACGGTCAAATGCGGCCGGCACGCTGCGTCCTCCAGGCACAAGCAGGACATCAGCTGTGGCGACCAGTGCGCCTTGCGGTGCGATGCCGGCGAAGGATGGAGCGCTGTGCGGCTGTTTGATGTACTGCGCGCCGGTTTCATCATTGACCCACACGACACTTCCAGTCTCGGCATCCAATGCGTGAATGAAGGTGCCCATGAATGGCCAGATGCTGGCGGCGATGTAGACCTTCTCGTCGCGCACCACTGGGCCGCCGCGCATTGGCCATGCAGAGATCAAACGCTGATTGCCCAGGATCTGCCGCGAACCCGGACCACCGCGAAACTTCCACAGCAACGTCCCATCCGACGCATTCAGGCAATACAGATGCCCATCGTCGCTCGCGAAAAAGACGCGATCCCTCCAAGCGACCGGCGGCATTCGCACCGGCCCGGCAGCGAAATACGACCACAGCTCCGCTCCTGTCTCAACGTCGTACGCAGTCAGCTTGTCGCGATCATTGAACCCCAGAAACAGCCGCCCATTCATCACCACCGGTTCAAGAATACGATCATAGGACATCAGGTCGAGATTGAGAGCGTCATCCCACGCTTGCTTCCGCGGCGAGAATCCTCGCGTCCAAAGCAAATTCAGTTCAGACGGCAGTTGCTCCGGCGACGCAGCACTCCGAGCAGCATCACATCGCCACATCGGCCAGTCCGCTGCCTCGCCCTTGGCCCCCGTGACGATCAAGCAGACACACGCACTCCAGATGTGACAGGATTTTCGAAACATTGCGTGTTTGCTCCTCATGCCTCTTTGACTGAATTCAAAATTCACAGATATCCCCCAACTCTCTTTCCGCGAGGGGGTGCGGAAGTTGAGGTCAAACGATTGCAGCATACAATATCAGAATCTTGTCACGCTAGGAGGCTGTCTGAATACCTCTGTTTTTGTGAGCGGCAAGGCGGTCGCCTCGCAGAGCCTCCAAAACTGCGGCGCAGTATACGCGACAGTCAAGACTGCAGCGGCGGCCTGGTAATCACCTCCACGAAGTCCATTTCCCAGGTTTGTACTCTTATTCAGGCGGGGCAGAGTTCCCCTGCGGGGCAAAACGCCCCATCGCGGTTTGTGCGAGAGAAGGGTCTTGCGGGATTTTTAAAGGACATCTGCTCTCTCGGCAGTTGGTACAGGGGTTGCGATCAGAGTTTCCGTTCGATAAAAACCTGATTCTCCTCCCGAAAGGTAATCCAATGCCAGTTCAAACAAATACTCGCGACAGAATTAATCATTTGACTGAAGAAATCAAAGGCCACAATGAGCCTTTTCAGCGCATTGTGAGCCAGGTGAATCAAGTGCTGGTGGGCCAGGAAAAGCTCGTCCATCGCATGTTGATTGGCTTGCTGGCGAATGGCCACCTGCTGATCGAGGGCGTTCCCGGTCTGGCAAAGACGACCGCGGTCGCCTGCCTGGCAAAGGCAATCCACACAGGTTTCCAGCGACTGCAGTTTACTCCCGACCTGCTTCCCGCCGACCTCATTGGTACGCTGGTTTATCGTCCGCAGGACCAGACGTTTGTGGTTCAGAAAGGCCCGATCTTTTCAAACCTGATTCTGGCCGATGAGATTAACCGCGCTCCGGCGAAGGTGCAGAGTGCGCTTTTGGAAGCGATGCAGGAACGACAGGTGACCATCGGGTCGGAAACTTTTCCGCTGCCGGAACCTTTCCTAGTCATGGCGACTCAAAATCCGGTCGAGCAGGAAGGCACCTATCAGTTGCCTGAAGCTCAGACTGATCGTTTCATGCTGAAGGTCATCGTTGACTATCCCAGCCGAAATGAAGAACTGCAGATTCTGCGGAGGATGAGCAGGACCGGGGCAAAGTTCGACGTTCAGCCGGTAACTTCGCCACAGGAAATCATGGCGGCTCGGGGACTGGTGGATCAGGTGTACGTCGCTGAAAAAATCGAGAATTACATCGTCGATCTTGTGATGGCGACTCGGAACCCCGCAGCGTACGGATTAAAGCTGAAGGATCTGATCCAGTTCGGTGGTTCGCCTCGAGCAACCATCAACCTGACGCTTGCGGCCAAAGCGAATGCGTTTCTGGCCGGACGAGGTTACGTGGTTCCACAGGACGTCAAGGATCTGGCGTTGGATGTGCTGCGTCACCGCATTGTGATTACGTACGAAGCGGAAGCTGAAGATCGTACCAGCGAATCGATCGTGACTGAGATCCTGAATCACATTCCGGTACCGTAGTGCGTTGTCACATTCGAATTTTGGGATGGCCGTGGTTGGAGTGCTTGTCATTACCCACATCTTCCCTAACGAATAGGCCTTTATCGTTTAACCCGAGCCAACGGCGAGGTGCCGCTAGGCCAATGCTTTGCCTTTGGCTCGGGTTCAGCAAAATAAGGGCAAGCTTTCCTTAATAATCGCAAGGAGCATTCCATGGTCCCCCGTGAAATTATACGCAAGATCCGCCGCATCCAGATTCGCACGTCGCACAAAGTCAATGAAATTCTGGCTGGCACCTGGAATTCGGCGTTCAAGGGTCGCGGCATCGAATTCGAAGAGGTGCGACCTTATCAGGCTGGCGACGATGTGCGAACCATTGACTGGAATGTGACTGCTCGCAGTGACCAGCCGTATGTGAAACTGTTCCGCGAAGAACGGGAGCTGGCGGTGATGCTGCTGGTGGACCTGAGTGGTTCGCAGAGCTTCGGCACCAATGAACAGACCAAACGCGAGCTTGTGGCGGAACTCGGCGCGACTTTGGCGATGTCGGCGATCAAAAACAACGACAGGGTCGGTCTGACGCTGTTCACGGACGAGATTGAAAAATGTATCCCGCCACGAAAAGGGGCACGGCATGTTTTGCGACTCATTCGGGAACTGCTGTTCTGCGAGCCGGTCGGAATCCACACCAATCTTCGTCGGGCCCTAGAGCATCTGAATCGCACATCTAGGCGCCGAACGGTTGTGTTTCTGATCAGCGATTTTCAGGACAGCGGTTTTGAATCGATATTGAAGGTTGCTCGACGCAAACACGACATTATACCAGTCGTGATCAGCGATCCCAGAGAAGGAGAAATGCCGAATGTGGGACTCGTGCGACTTCAGGATGCAGAAACCGGCGACACCATCACGCTGGATACGGCCAGCCAATACAATCGCAAGTTGTTTGCGAAGCTGTATCAACTACAGACTGAAGCCCGCGACGGGATGTTTCGTCGTCAGAGACTGGAACCGCTCCATCTGGAAACAGGACGCGATTTGGTTGATCCCCTGCGACGATACTTTCATAAACGCGAGGGACGACGATGAATATCCTTACTGCCCAAACAGTCAGCCAGGTGCGAGTTCGAATGCCCTGCTCTACGGCTCTGATTGCACTGCTCTGCATCGCGGCAACTGGCGAAGTGAATGCTGACGAAGTCCGCCGCACGGCCGATTCAGATCGGGCCATCGTGACGGCGAAAATCTCGGATTCTACGGTGCGCGTCGCGGAACCGCTGACGCTTGAGTTGACCGTGACTGCGTCGGCCGGGAGTAAAGTGGATTTCCCATCGGCTGGGAAATTGCTCGGGAACTTCGACGTGACTGATCAGACTGGCAGAGCCGATGTGCCATCTGCCAGTGACGTCAACCGGAGAGTCTGGACTTACAAATTAACACTGGAAAGTATTGTCACCGGCGACGTGGAGATTCCTTCACTTGAAATTCAGGTTCGCAGCGATGCCAGCTCTCAGACGCTGAAAACCGAAACGATACCCGTTCGCGTCGTTAGCGTGCTGGAAGATCGCGCCGATCCGACTCAGTTTCGCGACATTCAATCTGTTGTCGATGTCACTGTACCGCAGCCTGCATCCCGTGCATGGTTGTGGTCGGTATTGGTCGGTCTTGGGGGCGTTGTTGCGGCAGCATTGTTGTACTTCGCTGTAGCGAGACGCAAGACATGGATGACACCCAACGTGTGGGCGATCCGCAAGCTCGACCAGCTTCGGAATTCGGAAGCCATGAAAATTTCCGACAGCGAAATAATCACAGAGAATCTCACTACGATCCTGCGGGACTATCTGGAGCTGCAGTTTGACATTGCAACGCCGGTCCAGACAACCGAAGAACTACTGCATAACTTAGAGACCGGGAAGTACATGAGTGCAGCAGCGACCAAAGAATTTTCTCAACTGTTTGAGAATTCGGATCTGGCCCGATTTGCCGGACTGCAGCTGACTCACGATGAACTGACAAAGGCGATTGACGATGCGCAGCGGCTGATCGAACAGACGTCAGCGGCGACAACAAAAACCTGGAAGGTTTGCTGATGTTTTTCTCACCGTGGTATTTTTTATTGTTGTTGCTGTTGCCATTGGTTGCCTGGCGTTTGTTCGCTCCGCGACGCAACCCGGCTGTTCGGTTCAGTTCAGTCAATCTGGCAAGGCAAGTGACACCTACACTGCGTCAGCGAATGACGTGGCTGCCGGGCGTACTGACAATTGCTGCGGTGCTGGCAATGATTGTCGGGCTGGCGCAGCCACGCGAAGGGCGAGAACAAACGGTAACCGACAGCGAAGGGATCGCGATTGAAATGGTGGTCGATCGCAGTGGCAGTATGCAGGCGATGGACTTTCAGGTTGATGGCGAACACGTTGATCGCCTGACAGCTATTAAAAACGTGGCCGGAAAATTCGTGGCCGGTGGAGACAAACTCAACGGTCGTTTCAGCGATCTTGTCGGGCTGATCACCTTTGCAGGATACGCAGACGGCGAGACACCGCCGACGCTGGACCATGCATTTCTGGTCTCGCAGTTGAATAGCACTCAAATTGTTAATGACCGCAGCGAAGATGGAACGGCCATTGGAGACGCAATTTCGTTAGCCGTTGAAAAACTCAATGCGCTGGATGCGCGTCAGAAAGAAAAGGTGCGAAGCAAAGTCGTCATTCTGTTGACGGATGGAGAAAACAACGCAGGACAGCTGGATCCCATTCAGGCGGCCGAACTGGCTGAAACGATGGGTATCAAGGTTTACACAATCGGTGTTGGCACCAAAGGACAGGCTCCCATGCCGGTTGAAGATCCGTTTTCAGGCCGAAAGGTCATTCAATGGGTGCCGGTCAGCATCGATGAAGTGACACTGACGAAAATCGCAGCCATTACCGGTGGCAAATACTTCCGCGCGACCGATACTGACTCGCTGGAAAAAATCTACAGCGAGATCGATCTGTTGGAGAAATCGAAGGTGGAGGCCCAACATTTCACAGACTACCGCGAACTGGCGATTCAGCCGTATACCGCCGCTAAGTTTTCTGTTCCACCTATCCTTTTCGTCGCGTTTGTGCTGCTCGCGGCACGCCTGTTGCTCCAACAGACATGGTTGCGTGAAATGACGTAGGCGACGTCGCTCCGTGACTCCCGCTTCAAGTTCGCCTGATCGAAAAGAACGCCGTATAACTTAAAGAAGAAATTCATGGCGAAGTGAGACATTTCAGCCTGTCAAAATCAGAAGCGGCATTTTCATCATTCGGCAGAAAGTTCTATCATGGATATCCAATTTGGAAACCCAAGCAGCATCTGGCTTCTGGTCATCGTTGCGGCCGGACTGGTTCTGACAGGCTACGCTGCCATTGCGCGCCGCCGCGCCACGCTGAGGTTTGTTACGGCCAGACTTCGCGGCCAAATTGTTCCGCCCGGCACCACGTCGCGTCACTGGGTGTCGGCGATTTTGATTGCCGCAAGCATGACTCTGTTGTGCATTGCGATGATGGACATCCGCTGGGGTAAGACCTTGCGTGATGTCCCCCAAAAGGGCA
>CANJQC010000149.1 GCA_947476295.1 Planctomycetaceae bacterium
ATTACGGGTTTGGCGATCAAGCACGTTGGCGAAAGTACCGCGCTCAATCTTGCGTCGCACTTTCAATCAATCGAGAGACTGATGAATACTTCCCGCGAGGAACTTGTTCGGGACGTGCCGGACGTTGGAGCTACAACGGCACAATCTATTCATCGATTCTTTACAGTTGCCGGTGGTCGGGCTGTAGTTGAGGAATTGATAGCCGTCGGTGTGACACCAAGCCTGCGTGAAGTCCCAACACGGGAAAACATTTCAGAGAGCCTAAAGGGGAAAACACTGGTTGTCACAGGCACGATGGTTCGCATGAAACGTGACGAAATTGAGCAGCTCATCCGTGACCACGGCGGCAAAGCCAGCGGCAGCGTTTCGAAGAAAACAGACTTCGTGGTCGCCGGCGAAGCGGCCGGCAGTAAACTGACAAAGGCTCAGGAACTGGGCGTCAAAGTGCTGACAGAAGATGAGCTTCTGGCGATGCTGCAGTGATCAGTTGTATGACAGTTTGATGGTCAAGGACTGGCAGTTTGTCGGCGTTCTTGAGCCGACATCGATAGCTGCGGGCAGACATCATCGAATTGGTGATTCCTGCGGTCTGCCAGAGAATTGGTTCCGCGAACGACTGGTGGATTATTCAAAAAGGCTATCGCCAGGCGACGTCCCTCGTGGTATTTTATGCATCATGGAGACAATTAAACGACAAGTCGGCGAACTGCACCCCAACGAGCGATCCGCTGCGGAACTGCTATTGGGGCATCGTCTGCGCGGGAATGAGCAACTCATCCTGCATGTTATGCCACTGGATGCGCCAACTTCGCAAGTCAACGATTCCTGGCCCGCCCAGACGCTTCCAGATTGGTGCAATGTTTATAAAGGGTTGTCAGACGCGGAAATCGACGAAATCGAGGAGTCAATCACTCGATGCAACCTGACTCGTTCTTTCGAGTAACCAGATGACTCTCGCATTGCTCGATACCGACACGCTGTCAGAACTACTAAAGCAACGAAACCCGCAGGTGATTGCAAAGGCCACTGAGTATCTGCGATTTCATGGACCGTTTGCGTTATCGGCCTTCACGCGATTTGAAATTGCACGTGGATACAAAGCAAGAGGCGCAGCAACTCTGCTGACGCGATTTCGAGAATTCTGTGAGCATTCCCTTATCTTCCCGGTAACCGACGAAATCTTCGATCGTGCTGCAGATCTCTGGGCCACCGCCCGTCGCGGCGGAATGCCGCATGGAGATGCCGATCTCATCATCGCCGCCACAGCGCTGGACGCGGGTCGCACACTCGTCACTGGTAACACTGCGCACTATGAGTGGATTCCGGGGCTGAAGTTGGAAGACTGGCGAAACACATAGCCAGCAGCCACTTGCTTGTCTGCGACATTCCGGCATTCCAGCCAAAGACTATCATCAGCACGCGGGCAATTTTAGTTCGGCTGGCATCACTTGAATGAAGGCATCGCAGTTTCGATTGGCATGCGCAGAAATTGGCGAACCATCAGCGCAATCCACGCGCCTCATGACATCACCGATCGATCTGATCCTCTGCCATCGCGGCGCGGTAATCGGCGCGGGATTCGAAGTAGAGTTTCAGGGCTTCGACGTTCTTCTCTGCCGATTCATAGGCGTACTGTTCACGCAGCGAGACCTTCAGCATGTCGGACACTCCGGCTTCCTCATTTGTGCGTTCACGCGCGGCAAGGTCTTCTGCATACTCCACGGCTTCACTCGTGCGTTCGACCTGTTCCCAGGCGGATCGCAGCGCTGCGTGGGCCATCTGAACATCGATGCCGATTTTGTCAGCGGTGATGCGGCGTTTCGCCGACAACTGCGCAATCTTGCCCTGCGTCTCTGTCATCTTGCCACGCGCCTTTCGGCGTTGCATCGGAACATCCAGAAAAACAGAGGCTTCACTTTCAAATGGTGACTTGTTGCGTTTGAAGCTCGTCGGTGCGCCCACGTCCTGAGAGCCCCACAGAACAGCGTTGAGTTCCGGTTGAAGCTGATTGGTGGCTTCAGAATAATCGACCTGCACCTGTTGTCGCATCAGATCCAGCATCCGGAGTTCGGGCCGCTGCGAGAGCGCCTGTTGAATGTTGGCGTCCAGATCGTCTGCGACCGGTGTCACCTCCGGAAAGCCTGGCAATTGAGCTTCCGTGGCGACGATGGGATTGTCCTGAGAGTCTCGCCAGTACACTGAGAGTTTGGCTGCCGTCTGTTCCATCTTTCGACGTGTGTCGGCGACCTTTGCTTCGCGAATGGCGACCAGTCGCAGGTTGTCAGTGAGTTCCGGCGGATCGAGAAAACCTGCCTTCACCTGCTCTGCGATTCGATCTGTGCGTTCATCCGCCAAAGCGAAAATCCGTTTCGCAATGTGGTGGTATTCTCCGGCAGCAACCCAATCCCAATAGGCATACGATGCATCCTGAACAAAACTGATCAGTTGAGCCTGAATATCGGGTTCCGCAAGATTGCGTCCATATCCGGCTTTCCAGAGTTCGGCACGCCGCGTATCGATGTCTCGATTCCGAGCCAGCGGGACCAGCACGCCCGCTTTGAATTCACCGCCGCCGTTTGTCTGACGTTCCAGATACCATGGCTGGAAGTCACCGCGTCCGACGCGATATCCCGCGAACACTTCGCCGCCCCCGTAGGTTGGCTGCACGACGCCGATGCTCTGGCGATACGTTTGATAGAACCCCTGCGGCCCGTTTTCACT
Source organism: Planctomycetaceae bacterium (assembly GCA_947476295.1). Classification (GTDB taxonomy): domain Bacteria; phylum Planctomycetota; class Planctomycetia; order Planctomycetales; family Planctomycetaceae; genus SXXK01. Next base: position 2,722 of record CANJQC010000149.1, read on the forward strand.
GGCTCCCTTGAGCTTCAGGTCAAACGCGCCTCTGGCCCCGACCTGTTGTCCCAGAGCGATATTGCGGTTCAGGAGTGCCGCCTCCAGCATCGGATAGCTGCGGTAGACAGAACTGACCACTTCATCAAACTGCACGGCGTGTGGTTCTGCGTCAATCGCTTTACCCGGCGCGGCACTTTGTAAATCGCCTGCGTCCAAAGACGGCGCATCGATTTTCACATCAGGTTGATCGGAACTTTGGAATCCCGTGAGCTGGATCGATTCTTCGAGTGATGAAGATTTGGTGTCGTCACCTTCCAACAGGGTATCGTCATCGGAAACCTGTGCTGCCGGTTGGGCATCGACGACTTTCTGTTCCGGTCGCTCGGCAACCACAACCGCCCCGGGCTTGCGCACGCTCGCGCAGCCGGTCAGCAGGATTGCTGTCATCATGATGCGGCAGATTCTGCGCATTCTCAAAAAATCTTCCGTGACGAATCGGTTCCAGTGATAACGATCATGGTGGTCATCGGCCACAGGAGTGAGTCACTGCGGCGGCGATCGACCGGAATAACCGGATTCCAGAGACGTTCAGGCACGAATCATCATTGGTGGAACAACCGCTACGATCAGGCTGTTCGCGTCGCTTCCAGATACGGCACCCGCGTGCCTTACTTGCTGTCAGAGTCAGCCTTTTTTTCGGTCGCATACGGGGATGATTCCACATCCACTGTGGGCGGGAAGCCGTTGAGTTTTCGCCAGACTTCGAACCACAGAGGCACCTGTTCCAGCAGCACCCAGCCGTTCGCTCGCACGCCCTGACGCAGGAACTGATCCTGAGGCCACTGAATCGCTTCAGTCTTGTCCGGCAGAATCTGGCATCGAAATTTCCCTTTGCCGTTATCCACCATATCGACCGACACTACCGTTCCCCCAAACGTGCCGACAGCGACGGATGGCCAACCAGCGAACTGAATGGCTGGCCAGCCTTCAAACTGTAAACGCACATGGCGTCCCGCCGCCACCAGTGGGGCATCGTTGCCGTCCAGCCAGATCTGCACGGCTCGCTCACTGGTCTCAGGCACTATGGTGCAGATCGGATCACCTTTCTTGACCATTTGGGATCCCACATTCGCGCTGAGATGGACCAGATATCCGTCGAAGGGCGCGATGATTTCCTGAGTACTCTGACGCGAAACTTTTGATTCCATCTCAAACTTTTCTTTTTCTGCCTTGGAAACTTCCGACTTCGCTTTGTCGAGGGCGCCTCCGTAATACTGCACGTCAGCTTCGGCTTTATGGATGTAGGCTTCACGGTCGCTCTGCTTTCCCATCAGTTCGGCGCGTGCGGCAGAAGCGTTTGCCGTTTCTTCTTTGACCTTGGCTTGAGATTCCTGAAGCTTTCGTTCGATCTCCTGTAATTTCTCGAGCGCGATATTTCCTGCGGCATGCAGATCCTTCGCCCGATTATACGCAGCCTGCAATTGAAAAATTGCGGCTTCCGCGATGGCGAGTTTCTGTTCGGCGGCCGTGACTTTCTCGGTGGCGGACTGCACATAGGCGTTCTGAGCGGCTTCGATTTCTGTGGCGACTCTTCGATAGGCCGCAAGCTGGCCTTCGCTCGCAGTGACCATTTTCTCCGAGGCATCCAGGATGGCAATCGTGTTTTCCATCTGTCCCTGCAAGCGAGACGTATAGGAATCATCAATGTCGCGGATTTCGGCAATGAAATCCCCTTTCGACACACGTGCATTCTCAAACAATTCTTCGTTCCACCGAAAGATGCGACCTTCGGTGGTTGCTTCCAGCACCTGCTGACGTTCGCGCGGCGCATAGGCCACAACGTAACCGGCACCGGTAATCGTCTGCTGCCATGGTGCAAAAGCCATCAGAAAGATGATCGCGACCAGCAACAGTAACATGATGACGGCAACTCGCCTCGCGATCCGCGATGATCTGGCGAGATGCAGAGAAGGCATCAAGGCTTCGCTGTAAGCGACCGGTGTCAGAATCGATCGCCGTCGCGGCGTGGACTCAATGGATGTGGGCTGTGTTGTGGTGCTGGTATTCATAATGACCAATCTGGTGTGTCAAGTCCTTACCGAGCGACTGGCGTGAGATCAAACACGCTGTCCATCAATGATTTCAGTTTTTCGCGATTTGTGACAAGCACGATCGTCCACAGTTTGTCTGCCGCGATGATGCGTTGCAGAATCTGTGCGGCGTCAGTGTCGGACAGACTGTCCAGAATCTCGTCGAGCAGGACGATTTCAGGGGCTCCGGCAATCGCTCGTGCCACCATCAACCGACGCAGTTGGCTGGTTGTGAGTGGTGTTCCTGCGGAGTTCAGAGGCGTCTCGAGTCCCTGCGGATGTTGTTGGATCACCGGCAGCAGTTCCACAAGTTCCAGGGCCGCGCGAACATCGCTGATGCTGATATCCGGCCGCTCCAGATGCACGTTCTCTGCAATCGTACCGTCAAACACTTCCACATCGCGCGCCAGAGCCATGCGTCGTCGCAATACATTCGGACGCACGTCGCGCGGGTCAATTCCATTCACCGTGACCAGCCCCGAGGCTGGTTCTCGCAGACCGAAGAACATATCCAGCAACAGGCTCTTGCCGCAGCCACTCGTGCCGGTGACGGCGACCTTTTGTCCGGACTGAATCGTCAACGAAACATTATTCAGAATTTCACGTCCGTCCGGCAGAGAATAGCTGACATTCCTGACGACGATTCCTGATCCTGAACCCGTCGTGAGTAATCCATCCGTCCGTTCAATCGGCAGATCAAACAGTGATCCCAGTTTGTCGATCGAAGCCATCAGATCGTAAAAACTCTCAATGTGCTTGCCGAGCTTGGCGAACGATCCGACCACCACAGCGACGATCAGTTCCGCCGCCACAAGCTGGCCCAACGACAACTGGCCATCAATCACCAGCAATCCCCCGATCGCCAGCAACGCTGTGCTTGCCAGCGCCTGCAGCAACAACATGAAAATGATTTGTCGCATCAGCACCTTGAAGTGTTTCTTCCGCGCCATCAGGTAGTCGTAAATCAGCTGATCTGATCGTTCCATCGCAAACTCAGCAGCACCGTCGTAACGGAACGTCGTGCTGCAGCGCGCCAGATCTTCCAGCCAGGCTGCCATTGCATATTTGGTTTTCGATTCTTTGATACTGGTCTTCACTGCTCCGTGACCCAGCACAAACATGGTTAACAAAATTGCAAGGATCAGAACAATGTCGAACGCCAGCAGATACGGATGGTAAAATGCGAGAACTGTCATGCCGACGGCGACTGTCAGCACGAGTGTAATCCCGTCCAGCAATAACTGCGCACTGACCTTCTGGACTGTCGCAATGTCAAAAAAGCGATTGACAAGTTCCGGTGCATACTTGTCATCAAGCGCTTCGACGCGAGTTCGAGGAAGTCGAAAGGACAATTCTGCTGCGATTCGCGCGAACAATCGCCGCTGAATGATTTCCACGACAATCGTCTGAACGGCCTTCAGCGCCGCCTGAAAAATGAGAAACGTGAGCAGCATCAGTGACAAGACAATCACCGGCTGCAGGAAGCGACCGAATGCTACGGTATTGACCAGCGCCTCCACGGCCAGTGGCGTGGTCATTGTCAGCAGACCGGAGACCAACGCGAAGATCACGATCACCCAGATGTCACTGCTCTCCGCTCGCAGGAGCGCCAGCAATCGCTGCAGCGGCTTCTTCTCCCCGGCGTCTGCCACCAGTGACTGGGATAAAGTCTCTGCCGACTCCACGACCACGCATCGCAGAGTGCCTTCAAATCCTGCCTTGCGCAGCAGTTTCGCGATCCGTCGTGGTTTGACGATGCGAACCGGCCGATCGTCGCCCGGTGTGGAAAGGCTAAGTCGCCGTCCAGTCGCCATCAATGACTGCCAGGTCTGGCCGTCTTCAGAACGCAGGATTACAGCGACGCCGTCGAGGGCCAGACGCACCAGTTGCGGCACGTCACCGTCAATCACTCGGCAGTTGCGACCAAGACTATGCCCGGTTTCCACAATCCAGCGCCACCAGCCGCCTTCCGGGATGCCAAAGTAGGTTTCTGCAGCCTCGTCCACGGCTCGCCGCACTTTGGACCGATCGACATGCAGGCCATCCCGCAATGCGATCTTTTCAAAAATCCACGTTGCCGCGACTAAATCTCCTTCGGAAGCGCGCTCTGAAGATTCCATACTGTTCATCTACTACCTGGCTGTTGTCTGGTCCTTCGCCTCTGACGTCTGGAGTATTGTACGACCAAAGCTGCTGTCTTATCTATCGCAAGTGTATCTATCTTGGCGCGGGCTTCGCCCGCAACCCAACCGAATCGCAGTCGCGGCGTCCTGCCGCGAAAGTTTATCGCAATGTGGCCAAATCCGGAGTTGTTGTGTTTCGGCCCTAAATGACCTCTCAGGCCCAACGGGCCGACAATTCGCTCCAGAGCCCGCCGAACGACTGGCCCGTTGGGCCGGAAACTCAGTTGAGTGGTCGTCTGAATTCTTCTCAGAAAAACAACGCTTCAACGTTTGCTGAGCAGGTGACAGGGCATCCTGAACACAATCATAGGGAAACAACGCTAGATAACAAATGTATAATACGTTGCGCACATATTGATTTAATCAAGTCGTTGTGTGCGGCCTGGTTCGCTGCGAAACCAGATCATACAGAACCCTTGACTGTTCAATTAAATTGATGTTTTATTGATTCAATTTGAATTAGTCAATTTATGGAAAGTTGAGTAGAGTTGGCCACGTGCGAAGATTGCGGAGCACTTTTCAACTACCTTTGTCTCTCGAGGAAGCTCAGCCATGGACGTAAACATTCTGGATCGCAACGTTGGGATCACATCGGGTCAGCGGGAACATATCGATCGCTGCCTGCAGTTTGCATTCGATCGATTTGGTTCGCACATTCGCACTATTGATATCTCGCTCACGGACGTGAACGGCCCCAGGGGCGGCGACGACCTGCAGTGCCGCATGAAGGTTGTGCTCCAGGGAAAACGAGAAATCGTCCTGGAGGGAAAAGGTGTCTCCGTGGAAGCGATCGTTGCCGAGACCGCGGATCGAGCTGCTCTGGCCGTTTCCCGACGAATTAATCGGCTCCGTGATGTCCAGGGGACGTCGATGTCCGGACAGTAAGTCGATGATTTCAATTTCGAATGGATCGAGATTCTGGTAATGAGCGCGAAGAAAATCGGGTTGCTCGCCTCGCAACAGAAGAAGCGATGCGCGATCGGGAACGAACGAGCCAAGACCATCCCTCCACAATGGCCCGCGCCGCAGACGCTGTCAAGTCAGACATCACAAGTCCGCTCGACCTGGAAGAACCAGACGACCTTCCACCTTCTACTCTCTCGACTCTTTTTGAACGAACAAAGCAATAAAGCAATGATGGATTTCTTTTCGACGGAAGCGCTCATCGCGTTGTTCACGCTGACTTCTCTCGAGGTCGTACTGGGGATCGACAACGTGATCTTCATTGCGATTCTGGCGGGTAAGCTGCCGGAATCTCAGCGCGACTATGCGAGGAAAATGGGGCTGACTCTGGCCGTTGTGTCCCGGGCGATTCTGGTTCTGGCGATCGGTTTTGTGATGCAGCTGAACCAGCCACTGTTCTCCGTATTCGGCACCGGATTTTCCGGTAAGGACATCATCCTGGTCCTGGGAGGACTTTTTCTGCTGGGCAAGGCGACCTATGAGATTCATCGGAAGATCGAACATGCCAGCGATCCGGAATCCGCAGCGTTGGGTGTTACGACTTTGAAGGCCGTGCTGCTTCAGGTTCTCATTGTGGATGTTGTCTTCTCACTGGATTCTGTGATCACGGCCGTCGGCATGACGGAGGGTCTGAAACGTCCGATTCCTGTCATGATTGCGGCGATTGTGATCTCCGTGGTCGTAATGCTGGTGTTCTCGAAGGCGATCGTCAGCTTTATCGAGCGTCATCCGGCCCTCAAGATTCTGGCCCTTTCGTTTCTACTGCTGATCGGAACTCTGCTGGTCGCCGAAGGCTTTCATCAGAAGATTCCCAAGGGGTATGTCTACATCGCGATGGCGTTCTGCCTGGGCGTTGAAATGCTGCAGATGAAGGCTGTGAAGCCGGTTGCACGCGAATCGACGAAGGCGTCGTGACGCCGATCTGCGGTTCGTCCCGACTTGCGATCGCAATTCACGCAGATGCCCCTCGACTGTGTTCTTTCCCTGAAAGGTGTCGCTGGTAAATTTCTTGTTGATGATCGCCTCAATGGGCGCGAATCCGGTATTGCGGATCACAACTCGCGATTTTAATGCTGCAGTTTCAAACTTCTCGACTTGAAACCAATATCCGCCAGTTGCCACGCGACAGAATCGCCCGCTCGCAGCGGGACCACAGCATCATCGTCCACGTCGAACGATTCGGCGACCTGCCATGGTTTCTTCAACAGGGTGATCTGCTCGATGTTGCGGGGCAGGCCGTAGAAATCGGCACCGTGAAAACTGGCGAAGGACTCGAGACGATTCAGTGCATCCGCCTGTTCGAACACCTCCGCGTAAAGTTCAAGTGCCGCGTGTGCGGTGTAAATGCCAGCGCATCCGCAGGCAGATTCCTTATCCCGGCGTGGATGAGGCGCGCTATCAGTCCCGAGAAAAAAACTTGGGTGGCCGCTGGTGGCGGCCTCAACCAGCGCGAGCCGATGCGATTCCCTTTTCAGGACCGGTCGGCAATAGTGATGTGGCCGCAATCCGCCATCGAAGATCGCGTTGCGATTCAGGATCAGATGATGGGCCGTGATCGTGGCTCCGACCAGGGGCGAGGCATCATGCACGAACTGCACACCGTTCCGAGTGGTCACATGTTCAATCACGACACGCAATCCGGGAAACCGCTGAATGACCGGGGCTAACTGGCGATCGATGAAGACGGCTTCACGGTCAAACACGTCGATGTCGGGAGCAGTAGTCTCGGCATGCACAAGTAACGGAAGGCCCTGTTCTTCCAAAGCTTGCAGGACCGGGTAGCATCGCGCAATCTCCCGCACTCCGTTTTCAGAATTCGTAGTCGCGCCGGACGGATACCATTTGACGGCATGAACAAACCGACTGACTTTCGCTTTGACGATCTCCGACGGTGCCGTTTCCTCGGTCAGAAACAGCGTCATCAGCGGCTGGAAGTCAAGGCCATTCGGGACGGCGTCTAAGATGCGGTTGCGATACTGACGAGCCAGCTCAGTATTGGTGATCGGCGGCGACAGGTTCGGCATGATAATCGCGCGGGCAAAACGCCGAGCGCTATCGGGCACTACCCGTCGCAATAATGCTCCATCCCGAACATGCAGATGCCAGTCGTCTGGTTTTGTCAGTGTCAAACGCTCGACCATGGCCATTCCGGATGTTCTCTCTCGCTGCATGAGGAACCGAAGCATATCGATTCTCTGTCGCTGACTGCACCTGCTGAGTTGCGGTCTTCAGCCGTTGCTGAGATTCTCGAGCATATCTCCGATGCTGCAATGGGACTCTAACGGATGCCTTAACTTCCTGTCGACCGTGATCTGGTATGTATTGCGTCGACCGACCTTGGTGACTGCCATGTAAGCGGCATCGACCAGCTCGGCCACGATCTTTTGAACCATTCGTTCGGTGATCCCGACCAGCACGGCGACTTCGCGCAGTGTAATTTCCGGGTTGCGGTAGAGACACAGCAGGACATGAGTGTGATTTGTCAGAAACGTCCAGCCCGTCACCTTTGAGGGCTCCACCCTGACCGAAACAGGCGGCTGAATCCGGGAATTTGCTTTTTTTTTCTTTTTCATATCCGTTGCTCTTGTGCCGAATCAGAAATGGCGATAATAAATACATGAAATATATTTCGTGTTTTATGTTTCGCAAAATGTGAGGCGTGTTTCCATGCTGGATGTTCTCAGGATCAATCTGTGTTCGCCACTGACACTGTCGTTTGCGCTGGGAGTTTTCGCAAGGCTGGTTCGCAGCGAACTGGCACTTCCGCGGGATCTCTACACAGGTCTCTCCATCTATCTTCTGTTTGCCCTCGGCCTGAAGGGGGGCGTTGAGCTTTCCCACAGCTCGTTAGCCTCAATTTCAGGTCCGGCCTTTGTCACGATTCTTCTGGGATGTCTGACGCCCGTTTCGGCCTATCTGGTGTTGCGACGACTTGGAAAATTCAGCATTGCGGATTCCGCCGGAATCGCGGCTCACTACGGCTCAGTGTCGGCCGTGACGTTCATCGCAGCTCAGCAGTTTACGACCTCCGTCGGGGCACCTGCGGAGGGATTCATGCCGACGCTGCTGACGCTGCTGGAAATCCCCGGGATCCAGATCGCCCTGGCGATCGGCGCGTTTCAAATGTCGGCCGCTGCGAAGGCTTCAGGTGGAGACCAGGCAAATCAGCCCGGTCGATCAGTGAAGGAAATCATGCACGAACTGCTCACTTCCCGATCCATGCTGCTGCTGGTGGGTGGTTTGGTGATCGGAACGGCGGTCGGAGAAACCGGCTGGAAGCCAGTGCAGCCGGTTTTCGAAGGACTCTTTAAGGGTTTGCTGACAATCTTCCTGCTGGAAATGGGTCTCGCTGCCGGTTCGCGGTTGGGTGACCTGAAGCAGGCAGGCTTCTTTCTGCTGGCTTTCGGAATCGTGATGCCGATTCTCCATGGGACTCTGGGAGCCTGGCTCGGTTCTCTGGCGGGATTGTCGGTCGGCGGCTGCACTGTTCTGGGAACCATGGCCGCAAGTGCCTCTTACATCGCCGCTCCACCGGCCGTGCGAATGACGCTTCCCGAGGCCAATCCCACGTTCTATCTGACAGCTGCGCTGGCCATTACTTTCCCGTTCAATCTGCTGGTCGGCATTCCGATCTACTATGAGATTTCGAAGCGGCTGTGCGCGTAGCGTTTGAAATAAAGAAACTCACAGATCTCTTCCCAGGAAACCTCCACGATGAAAACAGTCCCTCTGTGCCTGCTGACCGTGATTGCAGAATCTGTCCTCAAGAAACGCCTTATCCATGACGTGCGCGAAGCAGGCGCGCGTGGCTACACAATCATCGATGCGGAAGGCGAAGGCACTCGACAACGACGAGTTGGCGAAATCCTGGGAGCCAATATTCGCCTGGAGACAATCGTGTCGCCGGAGGTCGCCGAGCGTCTGCTGAATGTAATCTCAACAGAATACTTTGATCGCTATGCTGTGATTGCGTACCTTTCCACTGTCAGTGTGATTCGAGGAGAAAAGTATGTCTAAAAATGTTTCCCATAATTGCGTTATGATTAACGGTGAACACGTGGCCTCTCGACGAGGTCTGTTGGGGCAGACGATGCTTGCAGCGGTTTGTGGGGCCACAGGATGGGCTGGTTATTCGACCACCAAAGCCGCCGGTTCGCCACAGGCCGAAGCTCCGGAGGTCCCCACAACGCCGGAAGAAGCCCTGCAAAAACTGCTGGAGGGCAATCGGAGATTTGCAGAAGGCAAGTCCATTGCCTCCAACCGGGATATCGATCGAGTTCGAGAAGTCGCAAAGGAACAGAAGCCGTTCGCCGCGTTCCTTGGCTGTGCGGATTCTCGAGTGCCGATTGAGATCGTCTTTGATCAGGGATTCGGAGACATCTTTGTCACTCGCATTGCGGGTAACGTCGCCTCGAGTGAAAATATCGGCAGCCTTGAGTTCGGAACACAGATTCTCGGTGCAAAAGTTCTGTACGTACTGGGTCACACGGAATGCGCTGCGGTCAGTGCCACGATGAAAGGGACGGATGTGCCAGGACAGATCAGCGGCCTGTTTCAGCATATTCGGCCGGCTGTGAAAGCTGCGAAAGGCGACCTGAACAAAGCCATCCTTGAGAACGTGCGGAATCAGGCAATCCTGCTGGCGGAAGCGTCGCCTGTGATCTCCAAAATGGTCCAACGGAAGGAGCTGATCGTGGCCGGTGGAATCTACGATCTCGCCACGGGAACCGTGACTCCAGTGAGTGTTTGAGTGAACAGAAAACCGAATCCGCGCATTCCGGCAAAGCGCTGCAACTCGCCTGGGGGGCGGACAGTGATTTATCCTGAAAACAGATTGCCAAAATCAACCTGTAAACGGCGGTGAGAAACCGTGGCAGCGCGGTTGCGTAACTCGATTCGAGCTGATTAACATTCCATAAACGTGACCGTAGCCTACGCCTTTTCTCGGGCCGCCTCGATGTTTCGATTCTGTCCCGATCGACCGTTGCCGCCGTATTCCTATGTTCCCGGATACTTCCCCCATCCGATCAGCGATCCGTCCGGACACAGCTACAAGCTCCATGTGATTCCAGCGGAAACTCAGCATCCGGCTTCGTGTTTGCCGTTCAGCATTGTGTCAGAATGGATGCAGTCATCTGACTATCTTTTCGGAATCGACCTCTTCAATCACGGTTTTTACTGGGAAGCTCACGAGTTATGGGAGCAGCTCTGGATTGGCTTGGGACGATCGGGTCGCGATGCGGACTTTATCAAAGGTCTTATCAAGCTCGCGGCAGCCGGAGTAAAGTTTCGCGAAGGTCGTCCGATCGGCGTTCAACGCCATGCGAGTCGAGCACGCGAACTGTTTCTGCTGGTCTCCGGAAACCTGAAGGAAAATGGAATCCTGCTTCATCCGGGAGGACTCGATCTTCCATCATTGTGCCGGGCTGCCGATATGATCGCGGCGAATGCGGTCAGCCTTATCGAACTTTCCGGCGATCTATTGAAGGCTGTTCTGCCGTTGCTTCTATCGCCCGCAGGTTCTGAGTCAGAGAAATTGATCTGACCTTGCCGTCCGGGCAATGGCCAGTACGGCGGGATGCTTGATTTTTCGCTCGGCGGAGATCGCGAAGAAGTGTTCACGGACACCTTCCATTTCGCCCACCAGTTCCACTTCGTATTGTCGACAAATCTCATCCTTGATCAAAAGGCCGCCAGGAAAGAGTCCTTCGCCTGTTTGACCGAATGCTTTCAGCAGGGCGGTGTCGTCAAATTCGGCACGAATCAGCGGATGCAGATCCTTGCTTTCCAGCCAAGAATCAATCGATCGTCGAAGTGCAGAACTGCGGGATGGCAGAAGCATCGGGGCGCCGTTCAGCGATTCCGGAAACCCTTTTCGCCAACGACGAGCCAGCTCCTTCGTCGCGAAGAGACCAACCGCAGAGTCTCCAAGAGCGTGATTGTAAGCTCGTACTTTGAACGCGGCGGTGACCGGCGCGTCGGACAGCACGATATCCACATTGTGCAGTATCAACTCACTAAGCAGTTGTTCCAGCGTGTCTTCCACACACACAAGCCGCAGGTCGTCCGACAATCGCAACGCCGGATCCAGCAGTCGGCGAGCCATCAACTTGGGCATCACATCGACAACGCCGACAACAAATCGCACCGGCTTGCCCACGGGATGTCCCTTGAGCGTATCGACCATTTCTCGTCCGAGCGAAAAAATCTCGTCCGCATATCGAAATACGGTCTTCCCCGTTTCGGTCAACTGCAACGTTCGACCGGATTTTTGAAACAGTTTCTGTCCCAGTGATTCCTCCAAGCTGCGCAGCTGAGTACTGATCGCCGGTTGCCCGATGTGCAGCTTCTCTGCCGCTCGCAGAATCGTGCCTTCGCGAGCGACCATCCAGAAATACAGCAGGTGGTGATAATTGAGCCAGTCCATGCGGCGAACAATACTTTCATTTATTGAATGATTCAAGACATAACTTTAAATTAGTCAATTCTCGTGAAGGCCGTAGAATTTAGTCGATGGAGCTTAGCAGCCCTAGCACTATCGCAATGTGGCAAAAGGAGCACTAACGATGATGACAAATCAAAGTGACGACGTACGGAGTCGTAACCACTTGTCTAATCTCAGACCATTCGACTCTATACGCAGAGCAATCGTCGGTGCAGAGTCGCAGAAACCTCGGTGGCCGTTGGCCGGGACAGATGATTCGGCGCATCAACGGAACTCAGGACAACGCAGTCGGCTGCGGAAGAAGTTCGATGCGTCAGCAGACATCGGCCATGCCCCGATGTTTGCCTTGTGCGCATTCTCGGGTGGTACGGAGCTTGACTGGGACTGGGACTAAGAAATACTGTCGCCTTTGTTTGGTGGTCTGTCCTGGTTACGTGTCAAAAAGGCATTATGAGCGGAGGATGCAGGCTGAATCCCGGTTACTGTCCTTTTCAGACTCACGAATCCATGCATTCCGGCTGAGAATCGCGGAGAGTATGATAACTCA